>JBIKII010000052.1:0-16629 GCA_044361705.1 Caulobacter sp. | reverse complement strand
TGATGGATCCCCAGCGCCGCGCCTTCTACGAATACTACGCCGCCCTGATGGAACCGTGGGACGGCCCCGCCGCCATCGCCTTCACCGACGGCCGCCAGATCGGCGCCACGCTGGACCGCAACGGCCTGCGCCCCGCCCGCTACCTGGTCACGGATGACGACCTCGTCATCCTCTCCAGCGAAACCGGCGTCCTGCCGGTGCCGGAGGAGCGCATCCTGCGCAAATGGCGCCTGCAGCCCGGCAAGATGCTGCTGATCGACCTGGAACAGGGCCGCATCATCGACGACGCCGAAATCAAGCAAACGCTCGCCAACCAGCACCCCTACGAGGAGTGGCTGAAGGCCACCCAGGTGAAGCTGGAAGACCTGCCGGACGCCGACGAGCCCAACGGCCACGGCAAGGACAACGCCAGCGCGCTCAACCGCCTGCAGGCCTTCGGCTACACCCAGGAAGACATGCAGTTCTTCCTGGAGCCGATGGCCCGCGAAGGCGATGACCCGATCGGCTCCATGGGCACCGATACGCCGATCGCCGTGTTCTCCCGCAAGCCGAAGCTGCTCTACAACTACTTCAAGCAGAACTTCGCCCAGGTGACGAACCCGCCCATCGACAGCACCCGCGAAGAGCTGGTGATGTCGCTGGTCAGCATGATCGGCCCGCGCCCCAACCTGCTCGGCCACCACGCCGGCACGCATTACCGCCTGGAAGTCGCCCAGCCCATCCTCACCAACGCCGAACTCGCCAAGATCCGCCACATCTCCGGCCAGATCGGCGGCGCCTTCCGTGCCGCCACCATCGACACCACCTGGCCCGCCACCGAAGCCGCCGCCGGCCTCGAAAAGGCCGTGGAACGCATCTGCCGCGAAGCCACCGAAGCCGTGCTCGCCGGCCACAACATCCTGATCCTGTCCGACCGCGCGGTGTCCGCCGAGCGCGTCGCCGTGCCCGCCCTGCTCGCCACCGCCTCCGTCCACCACCACCTCATCCGCCAGGGCCTGCGCACCGGCACCGGCCTCGTCGTCGAAACCGGCGAAGCGCGCGAGGTCCACCACTTCTGCGTCCTCGCCGGCTACGGCGCCGAGGCCATCAACCCCTGGCTCGCCTTCGACACGCTGGAGGGCCTGCGCATCTCCGAAGCCATGGCCCTCTCGGCCTATGAGGTCCGCAAGAACTTCATCAAGGCCATCGGCAAGGGCATCCTGAAGGTGATGTCCAAGATGGGCATCTCCACCTACCAGTCCTATTGCGGCGCGCAGATCTTCGATGCCGTCGGCCTCTCCACCGCCTTCATCGAGAAGTGCTTCACCGGCACCGCCACCACCATCGAAGGCGCGGGCATGGCGGAAATCGCCGCCGAAACCGTCCTGCGCCACCGCCAGGCCTATGGCGACGACCTCGTCTACCGCGACCAGCTCGACCCCGGCGGCGACTACGGCTTCCGCCTGCGCGGCGAGGATCACGTCTGGGCGCCGGATACGGTGGCCGACCTCCAGCACGCCGTCCGCGGCAACGCGCAAGACGCGTACAAGCGCTTCGCCGCCCGCATCAACGACCAGGGCGCCCGCGACCCCTCCGGCCGCCTGCTCACCATCCGCGGCCTGATGGAATTCCGCCCCGGCACCCCCGTCCCGCTGGAAGAGGTCGAACCCGCCAGCGAGATCGTCAAGCGCTTCGCCACCGGCGCGATGAGCTTCGGCTCCATCAGCCGCGAAGCCCACACCACGCTCGCCATCGCCATGAACCGCATCGGCGGCAAGTCCAACACCGGCGAGGGCGGCGAGGAGTCGGATCGCTACGTCCGCCTGCCCAATGGCGATTCCGAACGCTCCGCCATCAAGCAGGTCGCCTCCGGCCGCTTCGGCGTCACCATCGAATACCTGGTCAACGCCGACGACATCCAGATCAAGATGGCCCAGGGCGCCAAGCCCGGCGAGGGCGGCCAGCTGCCCGGCCACAAGGTCGACAAGAACATCGCCCGCGTCCGCCACTCGACGCCGGGCGTCGGCCTGATCAGCCCGCCGCCGCACCACGACATCTATTCGATCGAGGATCTGGCCCAGCTGATCCACGACCTCAAGAACGCCAACTCCAGGGCCCGCATCTCCGTGAAGCTGGTCTCCGAAGTGGGCGTCGGCACCGTGGCCGCCGGCGTCGCCAAGGCGCGGGCCGACCACATCACCATCTCCGGCTTCGAGGGCGGCACCGGCGCCTCGCCGCTGACCTCGCTGATCCATGCCGGCTCGCCCTGGGAGATCGGCCTGGCCGAGACCCAGCAGACCCTGCTGCTCAACGGCCTGCGCACCCGCGTGGCGGTGCAGGCGGACGGCGGCCTGCGCACGGGCCGTGATGTCGCGGTCGCCGCCTTGCTCGGCGCCGATGAGTTCGGCTTCGCCACCGCGCCGCTGATCTCGGCCGGCTGCATCATGATGCGCAAATGCCACCTGAACACCTGTCCGGTGGGCGTGGCGACCCAGGATCCGGTGCTGCGGGCCCGTTTCACCGGCAAGCCCGAACATGTGATCAACTACTTCTTCTTCGTCGCCGAAGAGCTGCGCGAGATCATGGCCCAGCTCGGCTTCCGGACCGTCGCCGAGATGGTCGGCCGCGTCGACCGGCTCGAGATGCGCCAGGCGCTCGACCACTGGAAGGCCGAGGGCGTCGACCTGTCGAAGATCCTGCACGCGGTCACCGACCACGGGACGGGCCTGAGCCAGTCGCAGACCCAGGATCACGGGCTGGAGAAGGCGCTCGACAATACCCTGATCGCCGACGCGAAGGACGCGCTGGAGTCGGGAACGCCGATGCGGGGCGAGTACACGATCCGCAACATCAACCGCACCGTCGGCACCATGCTGTCGTCGGAGGTGGCGCGGCGCTACGGCCACGCCGGCCTGCCCGATGACACCATCTCGCTGACCTTCCACGGCGCGGCCGGCCAGAGCTTCGGCGCCTTCACGGCCCGGGGCGTGACGCTGGAGCTGATCGGCGACGGCAACGACTATGTCGGCAAGGGGCTTTCGGGCGGGCGGGTCGTCGTGCGGCAGCCGAAGGAGTCGACCCGCGATCCGGTGACCAACATCATCGTCGGCAACACGGTGCTCTACGGCGCCATCGCCGGCGAGGCCTACTTCCAGGGCGTGGCCGGCGAGCGCTTCGCGGTGCGCAACTCCGGCGCCGTGGCGGTGGTCGAGGGCACCGGCGACCACGGGTGCGAGTACATGACCGGCGGCGTCATCGCCGTGCTGGGCGAGACGGGGCGCAACTTCGCGGCCGGCATGTCCGGCGGCGTGGCCTATGTCTACGACCCGGAGGGCCGTTTCCCGTCGCTGTGCAACGCCGCGATGGTCGACCTGGAAGCCGTCGAGCCGACGGTCGGCGCCGACGAGGCGGAACGGCCCAGCCAGCGCGCCCGCTCGGTCGAGGACAACGGCATGGGCGACATGCTGACCTTCGACGCCGAACGCCTGCGCATCCTGGTCGAGCGGCACCTGCTCTACACCGGCAGCGCCCGCGCCCGCGAGATCCTGGACACCTGGGACGTCGCGGTGACGCGCTTCTGGAAGGTCATGCCCAAGGACTACCGCCGGGCCCTGACGGACATGGCCAACGAGCGACGGGCGGCCGCCGCCGTCGCCGCCGAATAACGCATCAAGGTCGGAGCATCACCATGGGCAAGCCCACCGGCTTTCTTGAAATCGAGCGTCAGGACCGCGGCTACGAAAAGCCGCAGGAGCGCCTGCGCAACTGGAGCGAGTTCGTCCATCCGCTGCCGGCGCCCGCGCTGAACCAGCAGGCGGCGCGCTGCATGGATTGCGGGATTCCGTTCTGTCACAACGGCTGTCCGGTCAATAACCAGATCCCGGACTTCAACAGCCTCGTCTACCGCGAGCAGTGGCAGGCGGCGCTCGAGAACCTGCAGTCGACGAACAACTTCCCGGAGTTCACCGGCCGCATCTGCCCCGCGCCCTGCGAGGCCTCCTGCACGCTGAACCTCATCGACAGCCCGGTCACCATCAAGACGATCGAGTGCGCCATCGTCGACAAGGGATGGGAGGAGGGCTGGATCACGCCGCGTCCCTCGCCGCGCGGCACCGGCAAGCGGGTCGCGGTCGTCGGCTCCGGCCCGGCGGGCCTGGCCTGCGCGCAGCAGCTGGCCCGGGTCGGTCACGCGGCGACCGTGTTCGAGAAGAGCGACCGCATCGGCGGCCTGCTCCGCTACGGCATTCCCGACTTCAAGATGGAGAAGCATCTGATCGACCGCCGCGTCGCCCAGATGGAGGCCGAGGGCGTGATCTTCCGGACCAACATGGAGATCGGCGTCAACGTCTCGGTGCAGCGCATCCTCGACGACTACGACGTCCTGGTCATGGCTGCCGGCGCCGAGCTTCCGCGTGACCTGGAGGTTCCGGGCCGCGAACTGGACGGCATCCACTTCGCCATGGATTTCCTGGTCCAGCAGAACAAGCGCAACGCGGGCGACGACGAGGCGAAGGCCGCGCCGAACGGCACGCTGTCGGCCAAGGGCAAGCATGTCGTGGTCATCGGGGGCGGTGACACCGGCTCCGACTGCATCGGCACCTCTAACCGTCACGGCGAGCTGGAGATCATGCCCCAGCCCCCGGCCCACGAGAACAAGCTGCTGACCTGGCCGGACTGGCCGATGAAGCTGCGCACCTCCTCCAGCCACGAGGAGGGCTGCGAACGCGACTTCGCCGTGGCGACCAAGCGGGCCATCGGCTCGAACGGCAAGGTCGAGGCGCTCGAGTGCGTGCGGATGGAGTGGGTCGCCGGACCGGGCGGCCGCCAGGTGCTGCAGGAAGTCGCCGGCAGCGAATTCCAGATCAAGGCCGACATGGTCCTGCTGGCCATGGGCTTTGTCTCGCCGCGCCACAACAGCTTCACCGAGCAGGCCGGGGTCGAGCTTGACGCCCGCGGCGCGGTCAAGGCGCCGGTCACCGACTACAAGACCACCTCGGAGAACATCTTCGCCTGCGGCGACATGCGCCGGGGCCAGTCCCTGGTCGTCTGGGCGATCCGTGAGGGCCGCCAGTGCGCCCAGGCGGTGGACGCCTTCCTGATGGGGGCGAGCAAGCTCCCGCGCTGACGTCGGCGGCGCGCGGAGGCCGCGGCCAGAGTGAGCTTCCCCACCCGGTTGCCGGGGCGGTCGGCGCTCCGGGGGCGGCGCAACCCGTCAGGCAATATGTGGGCTGTATGATAACATCCAACCCCACCGTCTCTGGTCAAATTCAACAGAGACGGTGGGTTAGGAATGGTGGGTGCAGTAGGATTCGAACCTACGACCCGCTGATTAAGAGTCAGCTGCTCTACCAACTGAGCTATGCACCCGTCGCGGCTCCAGACCCTTGCGGTGACTGGCGGCGAGGGCGCGGAACATACGCGAAAAGACCGGGGACGCAAGGGCGATAAACATGGCGAAGCGAGACATCACCGGCGCGGTCGATTTTCCCTATCTGGAAGGCTTCGCGGCGGGTGACACGGCGGTGATCGACGAGGTTCTGGCGCTGTTCGAGCAGCAGGCCCAGATGTGGTCGCCGATGCTCGATTCCGCCTCTGAAGGCTGGCGTGACGCGCTGCACACGGTGAAGGGTGCGGCGCGCGGCGTCGGGGCTCATGCCCTGGGCGAAGCCTGCGCCCGCGCCGAGGCCGAAGGGCCCGGCCTGCTGCCCGACGTCCACGCCGCCCTCGACGCCGCCCTCTTCGACATCGCCGCCTACCGGCATGAGCAGGCGCTGCGCTCGCTGAAGGGGTAGGAGGAACCTAGTCCTTCCGCGTCCTGTCCCAGACGCCGAATTCATAGGCGATGCAGCGGTCGATCATCGTGCGCCAGACCGGCTCGGCGATGGCTTCCGACAGGCCGGCCTCGCGGGCGGCGGCCCTGACCTTGGTCACCACGTCCTCGATCCGCGCGCGGTCGTGGACGACGCTGCGGTCGGCCTTGATGCGTGCGGCGGCGTCCATGTAGCCCTGCCGCTCGGCGATGATGGTCACCAGCAGGCGGTCCAGGGCGTCCACGCCCTGACGGACCTCGCCCATCGTGGTGCAGTCGGCGGGGGCGACGCGCTCATCTCCTCCAAAGGAGACGGGGGTCGCGTTCAAAACATCTTTGGCCACGTCAGATACCGGAACCGTTGTCCATGGTCTGGAGGGCGGCCTCATGAGCCGCAGCCTCCTCGGTGAGCCAGGAGACGAACGCCTTTACCTGCGGCAGCCGTCCCTTGGTCTTGGGATGGACGACGTAATAGGCGAAGTCCACGGCGGTGGCGATCTGAAACGGCGTGACCAGACGCCCGGCGTCGAGATCCGCCTGCGCCAGCGTCCGCTTGGCCAGGGCCACGCCCCGTCCGTTGGCGGCGGCCTCGATGACCAGGCTCGACTGGTTGAAGCGCGGGCCCCGGGCGCCGTCGACGGTCTTCACCCCGCGCGCCGCCAGCCACATGGCCCAGTCGGGGCAGGAATCGTCCGCGTCAGGCGAGCCGTCGTGCAGCAGGATGTGGTGGGCCAGATCGCCCGGTTCGTTGATGGGATTCTGTTCGAGCAGGGCCGGGCTGATCACCGGGATCACCGTCTCGCTGAGCAGGCGGGTGACCTCAAGCCCGGGGTAGCGTCCGCCGCCGTAACGGATGGCCAGGTCGATCTCGCCGCTGGCGAAGTCGACTACCTCCATGCCGGCGCTGAGCCAGACATCGACCTGCGGCTGGGCTTCCTCGAAGCGGCCGAGCCGGGGCACCAGCCATTTGGCCGCGAACGACGGCGCGGCGGTCAGGGTCAGGCGGCGGCCGTCGACGGCGGCGGTCAGCAGGCTGGCGGCCTCGGCCAGCCGGTCGAACGCCTCGCGCAGGGCGGGCAGGGCGGTCTGGGCCGCGTCGGTCAGCAGCAGGCCCTTGGGCGTGCGCTTGAACAGGGCCGCGCCGACATAGTCTTCCAGGTTCTGGATCTGCTGGCTGACCGCGCCCGGCGTGACCGACAGCTCGTCGGCGGCGCGACTGAAGTTGAGATGGCGCGCGGCGGCCTCGAATGCGCGCAGGGCGTTCAGCGGCGGCAGCCTTCGGCGCTCGATCGACCGTTCCATGAGATTAACTGAGGCCCCCGGCAGAAGTCTTGGTTTGCGATCTGGGTCCGCCGAACCCAGTTTGCAATGGTCCGATGACGTATCGGCCCTTTTCGTCAAAGGACAGGAAGCGGGGTGGGCCGATGGTCCGCCCCGCTCCGATTCCCGGGATTTAATCCCCATTGTGCTTGTAGAGAAACTGAAAGTTAGATGGCCCGGCCGACCCCTTCTCATCCCAAGCGTCTGGTCGCCCTCGACGGGTCGGGCAGGGCGGCGTCGGACGCCGGCCGCGTCTGGCTGGTCGGCGCGGGGCCGGGTGATCCCGAGTTGCTGACCCTGAAGGCGGCGCGCCTGATCGCCGCCGCCGATGTCATCGTCCACGATGGCCTGGTGTCGCCCGAGATTCTGTCCCTCGCCCCGGCCTCGGTCCGGCTGATCGACGTGGCCAAGCGCAAGAGCCGCCATACCCTGCCGCAGGACGACATCAACCGCCTGCTGGTCGCCTTTGCGCTGCAGGGCCTGACCGTCGTGCGGCTCAAGGGTGGCGACCCGTTCATCTTCGGCCGTGGCGGCGAAGAGCTGGAAGAATGCCGCGCGGCCGGCGTGACCTGCGAGGTCGTGCCCGGAGTCACCGCCGCCCTGGCCGCCTCGGCCGGCGCCGGCGCGCCGCTGACCCACCGGGGCCTGGCCCAGGCCGTGACCTTCGTCACCGGCCACGCCGCGCACGGTGACCCGGACCTGGACTGGACCGCGCTGGCCAACGCCAACCAGACGGTCGTCATCTACATGGGGCTGAGCACCGCCGGACTGATCGGGGAGCGCCTGATGGCTGCCGGCCGCGACGGCGCCACCCCGGCCCTGATCGTCGTCAACGCCTCTCGCGCGGACGAAGCGCGCTACCCGACCACCCTGGCGCAGCTCGCCGCGACCGCGCAGGGGCTGAGCGGCCCGGCGCTGCTGATCGTCGGCGAGGCGATGGGTTTGGCCTCGGTCCTTTCCCGCGAGGGAGAGGGGGACCATGCGGAGCATGGTGGAGAGGGAGGCGCGGGCGTCCAGATCCCGAATTCCGATCATTCCGGCCAGTTCCGCGACGGCCCCTCCACCATGCTCCGCATGGTCCCCCTCCCCGCTACGCGGAGAGGAAAGGCGCAATCATGAAAGCCATCACCGCCAACCGCCTGATCGACGGCGAGGTCGTGTTCTGGAAGTCCGGCCAGTGGATCGAGCGCTTCGCCGAGGCGCAGTTCTTCGCCGATGACGACGACGCCGGTCCGGCGGCGGTCGAGACGGCCAAGGGCCAGTCGACGGTGATCGTCGAGCCCTATCTGATCGACCTCGTCGAGGCGCCCGGCGGCTGGGCCCCGGTCAGCTATCGCGAGCGCCTGCGCGCGCTCGGCCCCACCAATGAACCCACCCACGGCAAGCAGGCCGAGGGCGGCGCCGGCGTCGAGGCTCTCCTCGCCGCCACGGGCGCGGCCCGCTCGACCGGCCGTGTCGACCTGATCCGCAGGAAGTAGCCGCCCATGTATCGCTACGACGCCATCGACAAGGAATTCCTGGCCGACCGGGCCAATGAGTTCCGCGAACAGGTCGGCCGCCGGCTGGCCGGTTCGATCACCGAGGACCAGTTCAAGCCGCTGCGGCTGATGAACGGCCTGTACCTGCAGCTCCACGCCTACATGCTGCGGGTCGCCATCCCCTACGGCTCGCTGGACAGCCGCCAGATGCGCCGTCTCGCCCACATCGCCCGCGTCTACGACAAGGGCTACGGCCACTTCACCACGCGCCAGAATATCCAGTTCAACTGGATCAAGCTGGGGCAGTCGCCGGACATCCTGGACGAACTGGCGCAGGTCGACCTGCACGCCATCCAGACCAGCGGGAACTGCATCCGCAACGTTACCGCCGATCCCTACGCCGGCGCCACGGCCGAGGAGATCGACGATCCGCGCGTCTGGTCCGAACTGATCCGCCAGTGGTCGACGCTGCACCCGGAATTCTCGTTCCTGCCGCGCAAGTTCAAGATCGCGGTCACGGCGGCGGCGAGGGACCGCACGGCGGCCCGCGTCCACGACATCGGCCTGGTCCTGCGCCGAAACCGCGACGGCGAGCTGGGCTTCGAGGTCATCGTCGGCGGCGGCCAGGGGCGCACCCCCTACGTCGGCCCGACCATCCGCGAGCACCTGCCCGCCGGACGGCTGCTCAGCTATCTGGAAGCGGTCCTGCGCGTCTACAATCGCCATGGCCGCCGCGACAACATCTACAAGGCGCGCATCAAGATCCTGGTCGCCGCCCTGGGCCGCGACGAGTTCGCCCGTCAGGTCGAGGAGGAGTGGTCAAAGCTCGACTCCGCGAGAGCCGATGCGCCCGACACCGAGCTGGCCCGCATCCGCGGCGCCTTCACGCCTCTGAACTTCGAGACCCTGCAGGCGACGTCGGCGGCATTCGATACGGCCAAGGCCGGCGATCCCGCCTTCGCCCGGTTCGCGCGCAACAACGTCAAGCCGCACAAGAAGGCCGGCTACGCCATCGTCGAGGTCTCGCTGAAGGCCCACCACGCCACGCCGGGCGACGCCTCGGCAGACCAGATGGACGTCGTGGCCGACCTGGCCCAGCGGTTCAGCCTCGACGACATCCGCGTCACCCATGAGCAGAATCTGGTCCTGCCGCATGTGAAGCTGGACGACCTGCCGACGGTCTTCGCGGCGCTGCAGGCGGCCGGGCTGGCGACGCCGAACATCGGTCTGATCAGCGACATCATCGCCTGCCCGGGGCTGGACTACTGCGCGCTGGCCAACGCCCGCGCCATCCCGATCGCCCAGTCGATCGCCCAGCGCTTCGAGGACGCCGACCGCGCCGAGATGATTGGCGAGCTGAAGATCAAGATCAGCGGCTGCATCAACGCCTGCGGCCACCACCATGTCGGCAACATCGGCATCCTGGGCGTCGACAAGAAGGGCGAGGAATTCTACCAGCTCAGCCTCGGCGGCTCGGGCCAGGAGGACGCCTCCCTGGCCAAGATCCTCGGCCCCGGCATGACCGCCGAGCAGGTGCCGGACGCCATCGAGGCGCTCGTCGACACCTATCTCGCCATCCGCGAAGGCGAGGAGCGCTTCCTCGACACTGTCCGTCGCGTGGGCCTGACCCCCTTCAAGGAGGCTGTCTATGCCGACGCTCATTAGGCTGATCGACGGCCGGTGCGAGGCGGCCGAGGACGTCTTCACCGACGTCGCGGACGAGGACGCCACGCCGCAGGGCGCGGTGATCCTGTCTCTGGCCCGCTTCCAGGCCGAGGGCGACGCCCTGATTTCCGCCGGGCGGCAGGTCGGGGTGCGGATCCAGTCGGACGAGGAGGTCGAGGCCCTGGCCTACGACCTGCCGCGCCTGGCTCTGGTCGCGCTCGTGTTCCCCAAGTACCGCGACGGCCGCGCCTACACCTCCGCCCGCCTGCTGCGCCAGCGGCTGGGCTTCACCGGCGAGGTGAGGGCGGTCGGCGACGTTCTGCGCGAGCAGGCCGGCTTCATGGTCCGCTGCGGCTTCGACAGTTTCGCCCCCGCCGACGGCTCGGCGCCGGCGGAGTGGGCGCACGCCGCCGGGCGGTTCCGGCACGTCTACCAGCGCGGGGCCGACGCGCGGGCGCCAGTCTTCGAGGAGCGCGCTTCCGATGGCCTTTGATCAGCTTGATCGCACCCACAGCACCGTCGGCGCCCGGCTCGAGGCCGAACTGCGCGACGCCCACCCGCGCACGGTGATCGAGGCCGCGTACGCCGAGTTCGGCGACCGTCTGGCCCTGGTCTCGTCCTTCGGGGCGGAGTCGGCGGTCCTGCTGCACCTGGCCAGCCAGGTCAGCAAGGACATCCCGGTGCTGTTCCTCGACACCGGCATGCTGTTTGGTCAGACGCTGGACTATCGCAAGCAGCTGGCCGCGCGCCTGGGCCTGACCGACGTGCGCGACCTGCGCCCGACCTTCGCCGACATCGCTGTCCACGATCCCAAGTCCGACCTGTGGAAGACCGATACCGACGCCTGCTGCAACATCCGCAAGGTGATCCCGCTGGACAAGGCGCTGGGCGGCTTCGACGCCTGGCTGACCGGCCGCAAGCGCTTCCACGGCGGCGACCGCCTGCGGCTGTCGGTCGTCGAAGAGGCCGAGCACCAGCTGAAGTTCAACCCGCTGGCCAACTGGACCAAGGAAGACCTCGACGCCTATGTCGCCGAGCATGACCTGCCGCCCCATCCGCTGGTCGCCCAGGGCTTCCCATCGATCGGCTGCTGGCCCTGCACCAATCCGGTCGAAGAGGGCCAGGACGTCCGCGCCGGCCGCTGGGCGGGGCAGGACAAGACCGAGTGCGGAATCCACGTCGCCCGCGCGCCCACGCCGCCGAACGTCGGCGGCGGGATCTGAGCCTACGATTCCACGATACTCCGCTCACCCCGGCGAATGCCGGGGCCCAGTTGCGAGCGCCGGACTCCGGTCGGGATTCGAGGTGCTGAGGCTGAATCCGGGTCCCGGCATTCGCCGGGATGAGCGGTTCTAAATGGGAGAAATCTCGTAGATGGCCGGCCCTCTCGAGCCCCCCGCCGCCAGGACGCGCACCTCGCGCATGAAGGCGTTCGACTCCGTCAAGGCGAAGTGCGCCTCAAGCGACGCCCGGTCCGCCCAGCGTTCGAAGAAGAAAATGCGCAGCGGGTTGTCGTTGTCGATGAACGAGTCATGGCTGATGCAACCCGGCTCCCCGCGCGACCGGCGCGAGTGGTCGAGGCAGATGGCGATCAGGGCGTCGAGGGTATCGGGTCGGGCCAGAATCTCGCCGGTGACGATCACCACCTCAGCGCATCGCCACCTGGACGACGGGCTTGGGGCAACCCTCGAACGTACCGACCCGCGAGACGGTCACCGTCTTCATGTTCAGCTTCATCATCGGGCTCATCGAGGCCCGGCTGTTGCCGGTGAACAGGTCGATCCGGTGGCCCTTCACCGCGCCGCCGACGTCGGAGGCGTACCAGTAGCCGTCGTGGACGCCGCCGTCCGGCATCGGCATGCCGACGGTTTCCTTGATGTAGAGAATCGTCCGGCGGGGGACGAGGTTGCGGTCTGTGGCCGCCGTGCGCATCGCCACCGTCGGGCAGCCGAGCGAGTCACGGCCGCCCACGCCCTTGGCGCCGGTATGGTAGAGGGTCGCCTTCAGCATCCAGTCGGGCGCGAGGTCGCGCAGCGTCTGGAAGGCCCGGTCGGCGGCGGACGGAGTCCGGTCGGCGGCCTGCTCCAGAGAGGTCTGGATGAGATCCCCGATGGGATCGACGGGGTCGTTCGACCGGGCATTGGCGGCCGGGGTCAGCAACCCGATCGCAAGGGCCGCGAGGCATGGCAGGATGCGTTTCAAACGCGCCCCCCTGTTTGTTTCTCGTCGTGGGGGCGGCTTCTACCCGCATCCGCCCCGTGTAACAACCCATGGGGCTCAATCGGAGGGAGGGGCGCATGACCCTGACGATCTACGGCGACGGCAAGTCGGGCAACTGCCTTAAGGTCAAGTGGACGGCCGAAAAGCTCGGGATTCCATACCGTTGGCAGGAGCTTGATGTCCTGCGGTCAGAGACCCGTACGCCCGATTTCCTGGCGCTGAATCCGGCGGGGCAGGTCCCGCTGGTTATCCTCCCCGATGGCCGGGCGCTGGCGCAATCGAACGCCATCATCGTGCATCTGGCCGAAGGTTCGACGCTGATTCCCGCCGATTCCTACGACCGGGCCAAGATGTTCGAGTGGCTGTTCTGGGAGCAGTACAGCCACGAACCCTACGTCGCCGTGGCCCGCTTCCAGATGGCCTATCTGGGCAAGCCCCGCGAGGCCCTGGACGCCAAGCTGGTCGAACGGGGCAGGGCGGCCTTGCAACGGCTGGAGGACGGGCTGGAGGACACGCCCTTCCTCGTCGGCCACAACGCCAGTCTCGCCGACGTCTCATTGGTCGCCTATACCCGGGTGGCGCACGAGGGCGGCTTCGATCTGGCGGACTTTCCGCGGACGTCCGCCTGGGTCGCGCGCGCGGAGGCCGCGCTGGGCATCAGCTGACGGCCTTGTTGCTGGAGATCGCCGATGCGCCTTGTCGTCCGTCTGTCCGCCGTGGCGCTTGCCGCCGGCCTGCTGCTGTCGCCGACCGTGGCCTCCACCTGGGGCTCGGCCGGACACCGGATGATCGGCGTGCTGGCGGTCCAGGCGCTGCCGGACGAGGTGCCGGCCTTCGTGCGCGGCCCCAGGGCGGCGGAGGAAATGGGCGAACTGGCCCGCGAGCCGGATCGGTCAAAGGGCTCGGGCCGCATCCACGGCACCAACCGCGACGCGGCGCACTTCGTCGACATAGACGACGAGGGCAAGGTCCTGGGCGGGCCGCTGTTCACCGACCTCAAGCCGACCCGCGCCGACTACGAGAAGGCCCTGCAGGCCGCCGGGACGGACAGCTGGAAGGCCGGCTACCTGCAGTACGCGATGATCGACGGCTACCAGCAGCTGGTCCGGGACTTCGGCTACTGGCGGGTCGCCAGGGCCGGCGAGAAGGCCTCGAGGGGCGCGCGCAAGGCCTGGTACAAGCGCGACCGGATCCGGCGCGAGAAACTGCTGTTCGCCAGCCTCGGCAACCTGGCCCACTACGTCGGCGACGGGGCGCAGCCGCTGCACACCTCGGTCCACTACAACGGCTGGTCCATCCAGCCGAACCCTCAGGGTTTCACGGCCGAGAAGATCCACGGTCCGTTCGAGGCCGACTTCGTCAAGGGCGCCGTCACCGCCGACATGGCCCGCGCCGCCATGGTCCCGTTCGCCGACTGCAAGTGTTCGATCGAGAAGCGGGTGATCGGCTACATCGGTCGCACCAACACCTTCGTCGTCCCGCTGTATCGCATGTGGGGCGAGGGCGCTTTCCGGCCCGGACAGCCCAAGGGCGCTGAGTTCGCGGCCGAGCGGTTCGGCGCCGGCGCCTCCGAGCTGCGCGACCTGATCGTCCTGGCCTGGCGCGACAGCGCCACCACCAGGGTCGGCTGGCCGGTGATCGCGGTCGCCGATGTCGAAGCCGGCAAGGTCGATCCCTACGAGTCGCTCGTCGGCGTCGACTGATGCTGCAGTTCGGCCTCCCGGCGCCGGGAAAGACCCATACGCCCCGGCCGGCGGCGTTCGGGATCGCGCAGCGGGACGGAAAGGTCGCGCTGGTGCGGGTGCGTCCCGCGGCCGGCGGCGACTGGCTGGATCTGCCAGGCGGCGCGCTCGATCCGGGCGAGGACGAGATCGCCGCCCTGGTCCGCGAGTTCGGCGAGGAGACCGGCCTCGTCATTTCCGTCGGCCCGGTGGTCACAGCCTTCGCCCAGTATTTCGAGAAGTCCGACGGCCAGGCGGTCAACAACCACGGCCACGTCTACGTCGTGACCGTCGAGCGCGCGGACGCCGCGCTGAAGATCGAGGACGATCACGCTCTGGTCTGGGTTGATCCGGCCGACGCAGTGCGCACACTGCGTCATGACGGCCACGCCTGGGCGGTGGCAAAATGGATGCGGGGACAGGGGCAATGACAGGGTTCTGGGATCGGCACGTGATGCCGCGGCTGATCGGCTGCGCCTGCGCCAGCAAGCCGATCATGAAGCAGCGCGAGAAGGTCGTGCCCAAGGCCGCCGGCAAGGTGCTGGAGCTGGGCATCGGCGGCGGCCTGAACCTGCGCTACTACGACCCGAAGGCGGTCGAGAGCGTGGCCGGGGTCGATCCGTCCGCCGAGCTGCGCGAGCGGGCCATGGCCGCGCCGCGACCCGACGGCCTGCAGGTCGAGATCCGCGAGGGCATCGCCGAATCGCTGCCTTTCGAGGCCGGCAGCTTCGACTGCGTGGTCTGCACCTTCACCCTCTGCTCGGTGCAGTCGCCGCAGAAGGCGCTGGCCGAGGCCAAGCGGGTGCTCAGGCCCGGCGGCCGCTTTCTCTATGCCGAACATGGCCTGGCGCCCGACGCCAGCGTGGCGGCCTGGCAGCGGCGCATCGAGCCCGCCTGGAAGGCCATCGCGGGCGGTTGCCACCTGACCCGGCCGATCACCGAGGCCATCGCCGGGGCGGGCTTCGGCATCGACCGTTCCGACCGCATGTATCTGCCCGGAACGCCGCGCATCATGGGCTGGAGCGAGTGGGGCGAGGCCCGCGCCGCCTGACCCGACCTGCCTGCGTCAAGATCGTTGGTTGACGGTGGATGACCGCCTCCTTCAAATGCCCTGCCCGCTTCGGGGGACAGCCAGTTACGGCGAGGGCATGGAAGACGACTCGGTCGTGATCGAACAGCTTCGCGCCGCCGTGGATCGGCGGCTCGCGGACCTGTTGCCGGATCGCTCCGCCCGCCCGGCCCGTCTGGCGGAGGCGGCGCGCTATGCCGCGCTGTCGCCGGGCAAGCGGTTCCGGCCGATGCTGACACTGCTGACCGCGCGTGCGTTCGGGGCCGAGCCCATGGCGGCGCTCGACGCGGCCTGCGCCTTCGAGATGGTGCACGCCGCCTCGCTGATCCTCGACGACCTGCCCTCGATGGACGATGCCGACCTGCGACGGGGGCGGGCGACGACCCATCGCGCGTTCGACGAGGCGACGGCCATCCTGGCGGCGGTCGGCCTGCTGAACCAGGCCTTTGGCGTGATCTCCGCTGACGCCCGCTTGCCGGACGCGGCACGCGCGGTGTTGTGCCGGCGCCTCTCCGACTCGGTCGGTTTCGAGGGGCTGGTGTCGGGCCAGGCGCTGGATCTGCACGACCGCGACCATGCCCGGACACCCGACGACATCGACATGCTCAATCATCGCAAGACCGGCATCCTGATGGTCGCCGCCGCCGAGGCCGGGGCCCTGATCGCCGGCGCGCCGGCCGCCTCCGTGACCGCCGTCGGAGAATTCGCGCGACGCCTGGGCCTGGCCTTCCAGATACAGGACGACCTGATCGACGCCGCTTTCATCGCCGAGAGCGGCAAGGACCTGGGCAAGGACGCGGGCATGACTACCCTGGTGACGGTCCTGGGCCCCCAGGAGGCCGCCGCCGCCGTCAGCGCCCACCTGGAGGCCGCGGGGGCCGCGCTTTCGGAGGCCGGCGCGACCGGTCTGCTGGCGCGCTACGCCTTTGGTCTGTTCGAGGCCCGGAAAGCCGCCGCGTGACCGACAGACCCATCCTCAATGTCTGGCGCGCCGAGCACCAGTACGGCGCCCGCAAGGTGCTGCGCGGTATCGATCTGGCCCTGAAGCCGGGCGAGATCTACGCCCTGCTGGGACCCAACGGAGCGGGCAAGTCGACGCTTGTCGGCGCCATCTGCGGGCGGCTGAAGCTGTCGGGCGGCGAAATCGCTATCAATGGCGAGGATCCGTTCACCACCGCCTCGGCCCGCGCCTCCCTGGGGCTGGTCCCGCAGGAGATCGCGCTGTACGGCCATCTGACCGTCCGGGAGAACCTGGAGACGTTCGGCCGCCTGGCCGGCGTCAAGGGCAAGGCCCTGGGCGAGGCGGTGCGGCGATCGCTGCTGCTGACCCGGACCGTCGACCGCGAACATGTGCCGGTGAAGCACCTG
>JBIKII010000209.1:0-4995 GCA_044361705.1 Caulobacter sp. | reverse complement strand
GGCGCCGAACTTGATCTGCGAGCCCGAAAGCTTGGACACATCGATGATCTGGGCGCGGGCGATCTTGTCTTCGATCTCCGCGATCCGGCCTTCGATCCAGCCCTGGCGCTCCTTGGCGGCATGGTATTCGGCGTTCTCGCTGAGATCGCCATGCGCGCGCGCTTCCGAAATCGCGGCGATGACACTCGGCCGCTCAATCGTTTTCAAACGCTTCAGTTCTTCGTCGAGGGAGGTGTAGCCCCCGGCGGTCATCGGCACTTTTTCCATTCGGAGATTAGCTCGGGTTCGCCCTGGGGAGGTGGTTGATCCGGCCGCGGGCGCAGACGTCCGGGGGCGTCAAGACTAGTCTTTGGCCTTTGAGATAGCAAGGGATATGCTGCGATGCAGCGGGCGCGCCCCCTGGCGGGCCTTTCGACCTGCCGTTGCGGCAGCCCGCTCAGTCCCGCGCGACGAAGCTGGCGCGGGGATCGGCGGCGTCGAACGGCCAGGCGGTCGGCTCCATGGCGGGCAGGCGTTCGGGCGCCAGCGGGTCGCTGTCCACCGACCCGACGAGCAGCTGCATGCCCAGCTGGACCAGGAAGGCGATGACAAGCCAGCTCGCGGCGCTGATCACCACCGGGAGATAGCCGGCGCCCCAGGTGAAGCCCATGCCGGTCGCTGACAGCGCGAAGTCCCGGCCAAGGCCCAGGGCCACGAACCCGATGAAGTAGAGCGCCTCGCCGGCCCCGCCCCAGTTGCGGATCATGCGCCAGCCGACCAGGCCCAGCCCGCCGCCGAACCACAAGGCGGTCGTGGCGTAGGCGACGATCGGCGCGTGGGTCTCCATCTTCCCGTAGGTCCACCAGCCGAACTCGAACGCGGCCCGGTCCACGCAGAAGGCGAAGGCGGCGGCGACCAGCCCGCTCATCAGGGCGGCGGCGACGCGCCAGTAGCCGGCGCGGGTCAGCCAGGCCCCGCCCAGGAAGAGCAGGCCCGAAAAGGCGGCGGCGATACAGACGACCAGGGTGTCCATGGCGATCCCTCCGATCCTGACGCTAGACGCGCCGTGCACGGCGTTCATGCGGCTTCACCCTGCGGGTGATCGGCCACTCGCGGGTCAGGCGCAGCGCGGGAAGGGCGACTGGCGCGGCGCGCGGATGCGATAAGGCGAGACGTGAGGGTTCCGCAAGGTTATCACCCGGGCTCCCCCGCAAGACAGCCGGCGCCCATGACCTTCTCGATCAGACCCTGCACGGCCGACGACGCCGTCCGCCTCGCCACCGTCGCCAGCGCGACCTTCCTGGAGACCTACGCCGGCATCGTCGACGGGGACGACATCCTCCACCACTGCCAGACCACCCACGCGCCGGCCGCCTATACGGCCCTGCTCGCCGACCCGTCGCGGAGGCTGTTCCTGGCCGAGATCGACGAGGGCCGCGCGCCGATCGGCTTCCTGCTGCTGGGCCCCTGCGACCTGCCGGTGGCCGCCGAGCCGGGCGACCTGGAGCTGACGCGGATCTACGCCCTGCACCGCTTCCACGGCGGGGGTCTTGGCCAGATGATGATGGACACCGCCGTCGAGACCGCCCGGGCGGCCGGGGCGAAGCGCCTGCTGCTGGCCGCCTACCAGCGCAACGGCCGGGCGCTGGCCTTCTACGGCCGCAACGGCTTCAAGCAGGTCGGCACGCGGGTCTTCCACGTCGGCGACAACGGCTACGACGACTACGTGCTGGCGAAGGCGCTGTGAAAAAGGGGGACAGTCACTCATTTCGGCCGCCCGAAATGAGTGACTGTCCCCCTTTTTTCGCTTTCTCAGATCAACGCGCCGTCATGCCGCCGTCGATGACCAGTTCCGACCCGGTCATGTAGCGGGACTCGTCCGACGCCAGGAACAGCACGCCCTGGGCAATGTCGACCGGCCAGCCCTTGTGGCCCAGCGGGGTGGCGACGGCGGTCATGTCGTCGAGATTCATCGTCCGCTGCGGCCCGGCGTTGCCGCCGTCGACGACTGTGCTGGAGATGGTGTCCCAGATCGGCGTCTCGATGATGCCCGGGTGGATGGAGTTGACCCGCACGCCGTCGCGGGCCGTGGCGCACTCCATGGCGGCGGCCTTGGTGAACAGCCGCACGGCACCCTTGGTGGCGCAATAGGCGGTCATGTTGGCCGCGCCGGTCAGGCCGGCGATCGACGAGACGTTGATGATGCTGCCGCCCCCGCCCTGACGCATCAGCGGCAGGCTGTGCTTCACGCCCAGGAAGACGCCCTCGACGTTGATCGCCTGCTGCCGGCGCCAGTCGGCGAGGCTGAACTCGGTGACCGGGCCGCCGATGCCGATGCCGGCGTTGTTGACCAGGATGTCCAGCCGGCCGAAGGCGGCGCGGACCTGCTCGACCACGGCGATCCAGGCGTCCTCGCTGGTCACGTCGTGGGGAATGTAGATCGCGTTCGCGCCGATGGCGGCGGCGACCTCTCGGCCCTTGTCGTCCTGGATGTCCGTCAGGGCGACCTTGGCCCCCTCCGCGGCCAGCAGCTCGGCGCAACCGCGCCCGATGCCGCTCGCGGCCCCTGTAACCAGGGCGACCTTGCCCGCTACGCGTCCCGTCATGCGCCTCTCCCGTGGCTTTTTTGTTATCGGCGATAAGGTGAGGGGGAGGGCGCCTTGCGTCAATCCTTCCCCGCAGGGGGAGGGGGACCATGCGGAGCATGGTGGAGGGGGATCGGTGCAGGGCCCGGGCCGCTCTTGCGCAAGGGCCCCGCCGGACCTTCATCGCTCCTGATTGCGGCCCTCTCCACCACCCTTCGGGTGGTCCCCCTCTCCCTGCGGGAGAGGATTGGCGTTATGCGTAGGCGTAGGGCCCGCCCTTCACGAGCGCCGCCTGATACGCTGGCCGGGCGTGGATCGCCTTGAGGAAAGCGGCCAGCCGCGGGCGGCCGTCGAGGGCCCCGGCGCGGTCGGCGGCGGCTTCGATGGGGAAGCTCATCATGATGTCGGCGGCGCTGAACTCATCGCCCGCGAACCAGGCGGACCTGCCCAGCTCCGCCTCCCAGTAGTCGAAGTGGCTCGTCAGCTGCGGGTCGACGAAGCCCTTCAGGGCCGAGCTGGAGACCGCCTTCACCAGGCCGCGGACCAGACCCGGCGCACGCTCGGGCATGGCGGTGAAGACCAGCTTCATCAGCAGCGGCGGCATGGCCGAGCCCTCGGCGTAGTGCATCCAGTAGGTCCAGCGCAGCCGCTCTTCCGTCCCGGCCGCCGGGCGCAGGCGACCGCCGGCGTAGGCTTCGCAGATCGTCTCGACGATGGCGCCGGTCTCGGCCAGGGTCGCCGCGCCGTCGGTGATCACCGGCGACTTGCCGAGCGGGTGCACCGCCTTCAGCTCCGGCGGCGCCAGCATCGTCTTGCCGTCGCGCTCGTAGCGTTTGATCTCGTAGGGCAGCCCCAGCTCCTCCAGCAGCCAGAGCACGCGCTGCGAGCGGGAGTTGTTCAGGTGGTGGACGGTCAGCATGGGCGGGCTCCGGGTATCCTCCGGAAGCTAGTGCCCGGCCTTTCGAAGTCCACCCGCCCGGGTCAGCCCGTCGCCAGACCCCGCAGCCGGTCGCGGGCGCGCAGCACCTCCGGGCGGTCGTCCTCGCCCGCGATGCGGAAGCGGCCAACCATGCGCGCCAGTTCGGACGCCTCGTTCTTGAGGGCCATGGTCGCGGCGGTGGATTCCTCGACCATGGCGGCGTTCTGCTGCACGACCTGGTCCATCTCGTTGACGGCGGTGTTGACCTCCGAGAGGCCCAGCGCCTGTTCCTGGGCCGAGGAGGCGATCTCGCTGACCAGCTGGTCGATGCGGACAACCTGCTGGACGATGCTGCTCAGCGCCTTGCCGGTGCGGCCGACCAGGTCGACGCCCTGGCCGACGTTGGTGGCGGAGGCGGCGATCAGGCCCTTGATCTCCTTGGCGGCGTCAGCGGAGCGCTGGGCGAGCGCCCGCACCTCGGAGGCGACGACCGCGAAGCCCTTGCCGGCGTCCCCGGCCCGCGCCGCTTCCACGCCGGCGTTCAGCGCCAGCAGGTTGGTCTGGAAGGCGATTTCGTCGATGACGCCGATGATCTGGCCGATCTCGCCGGCCGAGGTCTCGATGGCGCTCATGGCGCGCACGGCGTCCTGGACCACCGTGCCGGAGGTCTCGGCCTGCGAACGGGTCTCGGTCACCACCTGGCTGGCCTCACGGGCCACGCCGGCGGTCTTGCGGACCGTGGCGGTGATCTCGTCCAGCGCGGCGGCGGTTTCCTCGAGGCTGGCGGCCTGGTGCTCGGTGCGGCGCGACAGGTTGCCGGCGGCGTGGCTGATCTCGTCGGCGCCGTTGTCGATGCCGTCGGTGGTCGACGAGATGGTCGCCATGGCGTCGCGCAGACGGCTGACGGCGCTGTTGAAGTCGACCCGCAGCTTGGCGTAGCGGCCGGTGAACTCCTCCTCGATCCGCGAGGTCAGGTCGCCGGCGGCCAGGCGCTCCAGCGCCGTGGCCAGGCTGTCGACGACGCGGGCCTGCTCGGCCTCGACCGTGCGGCGCTCCTCGTCGTGGGCGTGGCGGGTCGCGACCTGGGCCCGATGCCCCTCCTCGACCGAGCGGGTGGCGGCTTCCGCCTCGGCCAGGGCCTTCTGCGTCGCGGCGTTGCGGCTGTCGAGCGTGTGGAACATGCGGTCCAGGTTGACGGCGATGCCGATCAGCACGCCGGCCTCCAGCACCAGGATCACCGCATGGACGATGACCCGGCCAAGGCTCGCCGCCCCCGGGAACACCGCCGCCGGCAGGACGTAGCTGAGCAGCAGGTGGTGAACGGCCACCGTCGCGGCGGCGGCGACGATCGCCTTCCAGTCGCAGTAGACGGCCAGAAGGGCCAACGCCGCGAAATAGGCCATGTGCATGTCGATCTGCCAGGGATGCCCGGAGAGGGCGGCGACCAGGATCGACACCTGGGCCATCAGCATCATGGCCACGGCGATGCGCAGCTGCGGGCCCTGGGGCAGG
>JBIKII010000051.1:0-16895 GCA_044361705.1 Caulobacter sp. | reverse complement strand
GGCGGGTCATGGACAGCGCCGGACCGGGCTGCGACGCTGTCAGCCATGACCGCGCCCGTCGCCCTCGATCGCTCCGAAGTCGGCCCCTTCGCCGCCGCCCTGGGCCGGTTCCGGTCGGCCCGGCGGATGAGCCAGCTGGACCTGGCCCTGACCTGCCAGGTCTCCGCCCGCCACCTGTCGTTCCTGGAGTCCGGTCGCGCCCGGCCCAGCCGCGAGATGGTGCTGCTGCTGGCGCAGGGGCTGTTGTTGCCGCTGGGCTCGCGCAACGCGCTGCTGCAGGCGGCGGGCTTTGCCTCGGTTTTCCCGGCCTCGCCGCTGAATTCCGAGGCCCTGGGGCCGTTCCGCGCCATCCTCGACGAGATGATGACCCGCCATTCGCCCAATCCGGCGCTGCTGTTCGACCGGCACTGGACGGCGCTGGACGGAAACGCCACCGGGCATGCCCTGCTGGCGGGCCTGCGCGGCGAGACCGGCGAGACGAACCTCATCCGCATGCTGACCCGCAACCCGGCCAGCGTCGCGGTCGTCGAGAACCTGCCGGAGGTGATCGGGGAACTCTCCGGTCGCCTGCAGCTCGAGGCGCTGGAGGCCGGCGACGACGAGGTCCTTCGCGGCCTGCTGGCCGAGCTGGACGAAGCCGCCGCCCGCTATCCGCACCGCGCGCCGCCCGGCCCGCGCAGCCCGCTGACGCCGGTGATCCTGAAGGCCGCCGACGGACCCCTGACCTTCCTGACCACCATCGCCCAGTTCGGCGCCAGCCAGGACGTCACCGTCCGCGACCTGAGGCTGGAGCTGCTGTTCCCGGCCGATGAGCCGACCCGCGCTGCCATGGCGGCGCTGGCGGAGACCCTGTCAGGCTAGCGGCACTTGCGGACAGTCGTCTTCAGCGTCTCGTTGATCTCGATGAAGCGGGTCACATGGACTGCGGCCATCGGATACCGGGCGGGCGACTTCGCCGGCTTGTACTGCTTGAAGAAGTTCAGCGCGTCCCTGGCCTCGCCGCACAGCTTGTCGCCCCCGCTCGGCGTGAAGTCCTTCTGGAAGGTGGCCATGGCCCAGCAGGTCTGGCGGAAGCCCTGGGTCCACAGCTCCGGCCCGAACAGGCCGCCCGAGCCGATCTGGTCCCGCACCTGGGCGCAGGCGGCGTTCACCCCGGCCATCCTGGCCTTCATGGTCGCGCGGAAGGCCCCCATGTCGGACATGTCCGCGGCGTTGTAGGTCGCGACGAAGTCCATCTGGTCCCAGGCGGCGATCACCGCCCCGGCGTTGGTCTCGAGCGCCTTCCAGTCGTCGTCCTTTGGCGGATAGGCCGCCGCGGTTCCCGCAACAGCCGCTGCTGCGGTCAGCGCCACGGCCGCCAGCATGCCGGCCAGCCGCCCCCTCGTCATCGACATCATCGCCAGTCCTCCCCTTCCGGCGACCAGATCGCGCGTCGCCCGCCCCGACGAATGATCCGAAAAGGGGGCTATGCCGCCAAAGGCGCGGCACGGCGTTTCGACCCGGCCGCGCGTGCGACAGCCTGACTGTGTAGTAGGGGCCGGCCCTCGGGCGGATGGGCGGCCCCTGCTGATCTCGTTCGTCCGGCCGCTGTCATGACTTTGCATTTGATCCGATTACGTATCAAATACGTGAGCGTATCAAACGGGGGTGAACATGGCCGGCGGCAAGGGTGCGCCCAAGGGCGACAAGCGCCAGCGGACGCGGGCGGCGCTGATCGAGGCGGCGGCCGGCGTCATCGCCGAAAAGGGCTTCGACCGCGCTTCGCTGGACGAGATCTGCGCCCGGGCCGGCATGACCCGGGGCGCCTTCCACGGCAACTTCAAGAGCCGCGAGGCGCTGTTCCTGGCCGTGGTCGACAGCCAGCTGCGCCCGGTCAGCGCCGACTTCCGGCCCGGCGAGTCGTTCCGCACCCAGATGCGGATTCTGGGCCTGGCCGTGGCCGCGGAGGCCCGGCGGCGGGCGCCGATGGCGGCCGGGGCGGCGGCGTTCCAGCTCTATCTGCTGACCAATCCGGAGGCGAAGGCCCGCACCGCCGTCCAGCAGGCCTCCAGCTACCAGGCCATGGCCGAGGGCTTTACCCGCATCCTGCCGCCGGGCGAGCTGCCGATGCCGGCCGGACAGTTCGTGATCGTGCTCGACGCGCTGATCACCGGCATGATGTTCGTCAGCTACCAGTCGCCGAACCTGCTGAAGGACGAGGATTTCGTCGCCGCCTTCGAAGCCCTGGCGGGGCCGGCGTCCAAGCCCGCGCCGTGGACCGGCGGCCAGTCCTTCACCCTGCTGCGCTGAGCCCGGCGAGTTGACACCCGCGTTCGCCGGGCGTACCTCCGCCGCACCATCGGTCCGACCGGACCTGTTTTCGCGAGCCTCGATTCATGACCGTCGCCACCTTCATTGACTGCCGGACGCTCCCGTCCGCCGTTGATGGCGGTCGTTGCGCCGACCCTGCTCGCGAGGAACAAGCCGCCTAGAACCCTCCACGGATTCAAGGCCTTCCGACCCTCCCGAGCCCGCTGCTCCGGAGGGTTTTTCATGACCGCCTCCCCGCATCGGGCCCGGACACAAGAAAGTCCGATCGATGATCGACGAGATGAACACTTCCGCCGCCGCCCGCGCGGCCCCCGCTCCTGAAACCAGTCGCAGCGCGCGCCGGGACCGCTTCGTCCTGGAGGCGCGCGACCTGATGGTCCTGTCCGGGCCGCTGATCTTCACCCAGCTGGCCCAGATGGCGGTGCTGGCCACCGACGTCGTGCTGCTCGGCCGCCTGTCGACCCAGGCGCTGGCCGCCGCCGCCATCGGCAACACCGTCTACTACTTCTGCTGGCTGATCGGCAGCGGGCCGGCCTCGGCCGTCTCACCGATGATCGCCCAGATGATCGGGGCCCGGCCGAAGGAGAAGGCCGGCGTGCGCCATGTGGTCCGCATGGGCCTGTGGAGCGCCATCCTGCTGTCGATCCCGCTGATGCCGATCCTGCTGTCCAGCCGCTGGATCCTCGACAATCTGGGACAGGACCCGGCGCTGGCCTTCGGCGCGGGTCAGTTCACGACCATGCTCTGCATCGGCCTGCCGTTCTCGTTCGGCTTCCAGGTGCTGCGCAACTTCGCCACGGCGCTGAACAGGCCGAACGCGGCGCTGTGGGTGATGCTGTCGGCGATCCTGATCAACGGCGTGCTGGCCTGGGCGATGATCTTCGGCGAGCTCGGCCTGCCCAGGATGGGTCTGGTGGGCGCCGGACTGGCGACATCGCTGTCGGCGGTCTGGTCCTTCCTGGCCATGGTGGTGGTTGTGTGGATGACGCCCGCCCTGCGGGCCTTCCGCATCCTGCGCCGGTTTCACCGGCCGGTGATCCGCAAGCTGCGCGAGATCATGATGCTGGGCATCCCGATCGGCGTCACCATCCTGTTCGAGGCCATGCTGTTCAACGCCATGACCCTGGTGGTCGGGACCTTCGGCGCCGCGCCGCTGGCCGCGCACCAGGTGGCGCTGAACTTCGCCTCGGTGACCTTCATGATCCCGCTGGGCGTGGCCATGGCCGCGACGGTGAGGGTCGGGCGGTTCGCGGGCGCGGGGGATCGCGAGGGCGCGCGGCGGGCCGGCTTCACGGCCATGGTCGTAGGGGCAGGCCTGATCAGCCTGTTCGGCGTGCTGATGTTCCTGAACGGCGAGTGGATCGCGGGGCTCTACATCGCCGGCCGTGACGAACAGAGCCTGCAGGTCATCGCGCTGGCGGCCCTGTTCCTGAAGGTGGCGGCGGCGTTCCAGCTGGTCGACGCCCTGCAGGTGGTCGGGGCGATGGCGCTGCGCGGCCTCAAGGACGCCCGCATGCCCATGCTGCTGGCCGGCGGATCCTACTGGCTGGCCGGGGCGCCGGTCTGCATCCTGCTCGGGGTCCATCTGAAGATGGAGGGGCTGGGCGTCTGGATCGGCCTGGCCTTCGGGCTGGCGGTGGCGGCGGCGGCGATGTGCCTGCGCTTCCACCTGCTCACGCGCCGGACCCTGCCTCTGTAGAGGATCTGTCCCCCTGGCCATCCATCCAGGGGGACAGCATCCGGGCCAGGGCCTCGAGGCAGGCCTCCAGCTCGACCCCCTCCTCCTTTCGGGCCAGGGCGAAGATCATCTCGTTCAACGCCCCCATGACCAGCACAGACAGCGGCCGCGCCGCCGCGAGCGAGAGGTTGTCGCGGCCCGCCAGATTGCGCAGTCCTCGGGTCAGCGTAGCGAGGCCGATCTGGGCGTCGACCTTGCGCCATTCGGCGTCGCCGAGCACGGTCGGGCCGTCGATCAGTACAACCCGCTGGTAGTCGGGCCGGGCGCCGAACGTCATCGCGGACCGGCAACCGGCGAGGAAGGCGTCCATCGGCGCCCCGTCGCGGGACGCGGCGCGGACATGGGCGTCCAGCTCGTCCTCGAGGGCCACGAACACCTCGCGGAACAGCGCCGCCTTGGTCTGGAAGTGGTGGAAGAGCGCGCCCTCGCTGACCCCGGCGTCGCGGGCGATGCGGGCCGTCGACGCGCCGGCGTAACCGTCCTTGGCGAAGGCCGCGCGGGCGGCGGAGGCGATGGCCTCGCGCGTGCGGGCGGCGTCCGTTGCGGATCGGCGCGGCATGGCGGCCTCCTTGGCGCTGGACAGCGTCGATACAGCACAGCTATTTACAGAGCGACACTATGTAAGCGCAACCGGTTCTCGAGGGGATGTGAACCGGAGCCCCCAGATCCAGCCTGCCCCAAGGATCGGAGCCGATGGCCCGTAACCGTCAGTACCTGTGTCTGTTCTACGGCCTGGTGGCCACGGTGGCTTTCATCACGATCTGGATCGAGGTCGTCGGCCACTTCGGCGCGCTGGACAGGCTGGCGGATCTTCCCACGGCGGCGATGCGCTTCATGGCCGACACGCAGGCCAGCCGCGCGTCGCGGACGGTCACGGTGGACCTCCTGCTGCTGTCTCTGGCGGCAATGGCCTTCATGCTGCTGGAAGCCCGCCGGCTCGGCATCCGGTTTGTCTGGGCCTACATCCTGCTGGGCTTCGCGCTGGCGATCAGCGTCACCTTCCCGCTGTTCATGATCGCCCGCGAGCGCCACCTGGCCTGGCAGGAGGGCGGCGAGGCCGCGCCCCTGGTCGTGCGCGACGGTCTGGCCATCGCGGCGATGTCGGCGGTGGTCGTGGTCCTGAGCGGCTGCGTCATCGGCGGCTGAGGCCGATGAACGGGAGGTGAGCAGAGCGGTTCAGGTTCGGCTCAAAGCGGGGGGGCGCATAACACCTCCAACGACGGCGTTACCGGATTGGCCGGTGGGGCCGCCGCTCCAGGAGAGCCTCCCATGAAGAAGCTTCTGACTGCGGCCATCGCCCTCAGCGTGCTGGCCAGCGCCGGCGCCGCCAGCGCCCAGTCCTACGGCCGCCCCTATGACGGCGACGACCGCCGCGCCCCCCGCGCCGAGGAACGCTACGACCGCCGCGATGCGCGGGATGACCGTCGGGACGACCGCCGGGATGTCCGCGAAGACCGCCGGGACTATCGTGACGACCGCCGGGACGACCGGTACGAGCGCCGCGCTGATCGCCGTGAAACCCGGTACGAGCGCCGCGCCGAGCGTCGCTACGACGGCGGCCGCTATTACCATCCGCGCGGCTACCAGGCCCGTGACTGGCGCCGTGGCGAGCGTCTGCCCACCGCCTACCGCGGCTCGGCCTACGCCGTCGACTACCGGGCCTACCGCCTGTCGGCCCCGCCCCGCGGCTACGAGTACCGTCGTGTCGGCGATGACGTGGTCCTGACCGCGATCGCCAGCGGCATCATCGCTTCGGTCCTGATCGGCATGTTCAACTAGCCCCCACGAACCACACATGCCGCACGGCGCGCCCCCGGAGACTCCCGCTCCGGGGGCGTTGCCGCGCCCGCGAGGGCGCAACACCCTGCCGCCGTCCGAAAGGACCCGCTACAGTGCCGGAGACCTCGTCGGCGAGCGCGCCGCGACTCCAGGCTGTTCATGACGCTGATCGTAGACTCCGTCGCCAAGGCTTTCGCCCGCTTCCCGGCCTTGGGCGGTGTTTCGCTGGAAGCCCGGCAGGGCGAGTTCCTGGCGCTGCTCGGTCCCTCCGGCTCGGGCAAGACCACCCTTCTGCGTATTCTGGCCGGTCTGGAGACGCCCGACTCCGGCGCCGTCACCTTCAACGGCGAGGACCTGCTGGCCCTGTCGGCGCGCGAACGGCGCATCGGCATGGTGTTCCAGCACTACGCGCTGTTCCGCCACATGACGGTGGCGAGGAACATCGCCTTCGGCCTGAGCGTGCGACCGCGCGCCACCCGGCCGTCGAAGGCCCAGGTCGCCGCCCGGGTCGCCGACCTCCTGCGACTGGTGCAGCTGGAGGGGCTGGAGGACCGCTACCCGGCCCAGCTGTCCGGCGGCCAGCGCCAGCGGGTCGCGCTGGCCCGCGCCCTGGCCATCGAACCGCGCATGCTGCTGCTGGACGAGCCGTTCGGGGCGCTGGACGCCAAGGTGCGACGCGAGTTGCGCCGCTGGCTGCGCAAGGTCCATGACGAGACCGGCGTCACCACCATCTTCGTCACCCACGACCAGGAGGAGGCGCTCGACCTCGCCGACCGGGTGGCCATCCTCAAGGATGGCGCCCTGGTCCAGGTCGGCGCGCCGCAGGCGGTCTATGACGACCCGGCCGACGCCTTCGTATTCGACTTCCTCGGCGGCGCGGTGCGGCTGCCCGGCCGGGTCGAGGGCGGACGGCTGACGCTGGGTGACTGGAGCGACGCCGCTCCGACAGGCGCGGCGCAGGGCGAGGCGCAGGTGTACTTCCGCCAGGATCAGGCGGTCCTGAACGGCCCGGACGGCGAGGGCTTCAGCGCCGTCGTCACCGGCCTGGTCCAGCGCGGCCCCGCGGTGCGTGTCGACCTCGAGGCGCTGGGCCAGACAATCGAACTGCTGCTGCCGCCGGCCGAGGTCCCCGCCCTCGCCGCCCCCGGCCGCCCGGTGCGGGTGGCGCCGAAGGCGGTGCGGGTGTTTCCGGCGATCTGAGACACCGGGTCCAGTTCACTGCGGGCGGCGGCCGGCGCGGCGCGGATGCTCCTCTCTGGGGGAGCTGTCGGCCCGACGGGCTGACAGAGGGGGGCTGGAGCCCCTGAAGTAACCCCCTCCGTCTCGGCTTCGCCGAGCCACCTCCCCCAGAGGGGAGGATCATGGGCGGAGCCCTGCCTCAGTCCTCCAGGCTCAGCAGCGTCGCGTTGCCGCCTGCGGAGGTCGTGTCGACCGACACCGTCCGCTCCACCGCGAACCGCGCCAGGTAGTGCGGGCCGCCGGCCTTGGGGCCGGTGCCGCTGAGGCCCTCGCCGCCGAACGGCTGGACCCCGACCACGGCGCCGATCATCGAGCGGTTGACGTAGAGGTTGCCCACCTTGGCCTTGCCGCGAACGATGTCGGCCGCCTCGCTGATGCGGCTGTGCAGGCCCATGGTCAGGCCGTAGCCGGAGGCGTTGATCCGGTCGACCAGCCGGGCCAGCTCGCCGGCCTTCCAGGTCGCGACATGCAGGACCGGGCCGAACACCTCCTTCGTCAGGTCCTCGGGCGCGTCCAGCCGGATCACGGTCGGGGCGACGAAGGTCCCGCCCGCGCAGGCGGCCGGCAGCGGCAGCTGGTGAAGGATTCTCGCCTGGTGGGCTTCGATGTGAGCGTTCAGGCCGCCCTGCGCGGCGGCGTCGATCACCGGGCCGATGTCGGTGGCGATGTCGGCCGGGTCGCCCAAAGTCAGCTGCGCCATGGCGCCCTTGAGCATCTCCAGCACCTTGTCGGCGATATCCTCCTGCAGGCAGAGCAGCCGCAGGGCCGAGCAGCGTTGGCCGGCGCTCTGGAAGGCGGAGATCACCACGTCGTTGACGACCTGCTCGGGCAGGGCGGTCGAGTCGACGATCATGGCGTTCAGGCCACCGGTCTCGGCGATCAGGGGGACGAGCGGGCGGCGATCGTCCTCCAGCAGGGTGCGGGCGATGCGGCGGGCCGTGCCGGTCGAGCCGGTGAAGACCACGCCCATGACGCGGATGTCGGCGGTCAGGGCCTGGCCGACCTCGGGGCCGCCCGGAACCATGGCCAGCACGTCGGCGGGCAGGCCGGCCTCGAGCAGCAGCCGGGCGGCCGCGTCGGCGATGAGCGGCGTCTGCGGGGCCGGCTTGGCGACCACGGCGTTGCCGGCCACCAGGGCGGCCGTGACCTGGCCCAGGAAGATGGCCAACGGGAAGTTCCACGGACTGATGGCGGCGATTACGCCCCGGCCGGCCATGTGCAGCTCGTTGCGCTCGCCCGTCGGTCCGGGCAGGGCCACGGGCACGAAGGTCTCGCGGGCCCGGGCGGCGTAGTAGCGGCAGAAGTCGACCGCCTCGCGCACCTCGGACAGGGCGTCGCCGATCGACTTGCCGGCCTCGCGCACGCAGAGGGCCATGAGCAGCACGTGGTTGCGCTCCATCAGGTCGGCCATGCGGTCGAGGACGGCCGCGCGCTCGACCACCGGGGTGGCGGCCCAGGCGGGCTGGGCGGCGTGGGCCAGCGCGATGGCGCGGTCGACGTCGGCGAGACTGGCCTCGACCACGTGGCCGACCACGCGGCGCGTGTCGGCCGGATCGGTCACCGGCTTGCCGGTCCCGGTCACCGCCTTGCCGCCGATCAGCGGGGCGGCCTTGTGCGCCTTGCTCCAGACCTTGGCCATGCCGGCGGTCAGCGCGTCGATGACGGCGCGGTCGGTCAGGTCGATACCCGCGGAGTTGACGCGTTCGGGGGCGTAGAGGGCCATGGGGGACGGAATCCTGCTGTGCGGCTGGAGGCCGGCGGCCTCGACGATGGCGACGGGGTCGGCGAGCAGCTCGTCGTCGGAGACGGACTCGTCGGCGATCTGGTGGACAAAGCTGGTGTTGGCCCCGTTCTCGAGCAGGCGGCGCACGAGATAGGCCAGCAGGTCGCGATAGCCGCCGACCGGCGCATAGACCCGCGCCGCCACGGCCTGCTCGGCGATCAGCCGCTCATAGAGGCCCACGCCCATGCCGTGCAGGCGCTGGAACTCGAAGTCCCGCCGCTCGCCGGCCCAGTCGAGGATGGTGGCCACGGTCAGGGCGTTGTGGGTGGCGAAGGCCGGGTAGATGCCGGGCGAGGCCAGCATGGCGCGCGCACAGGCCAGGTAGCTGACGTCCGTCGCCGCCTTTCGGGTGAAGACCGGATAGTCGGGCAGGCCGCGCTCCTGGCCGCGCTTGATCTCGCTGTCCCAGTAGGCGCCCTTGACCAGCCGCACGGTGATGCGGCGACCGGTGGCCAGGCCCAGTTCGTTGACCCAGGCGATCACCGCCGGGGCGCGGCGCTGATAGGCCTGCACCGCCATGCCGAGGCCGTCCCAGCCCGTGAGGTCCGGGTCGGCTGCGACGGCGGCGATGATGTCGAGGCTCATCTCCAGCCGCTCGGCTTCCTCGGCGTCGATGGTCAGGCCGATGCCGTGCAGCTTGGCCAGCCGCGCCAGCCGCAGGGTGCGCTCGATCAGCTCGGGCACGGCGCGGGCGTCCTTGGCCGTCTCGTAGCGCGGGTGGATGGCCGACAGCTTCACCGAGATGCTGTCGCGGGCGTACATGTCGCCCTTCCCGCCTTCAGAGCGGCCGATCACCTCGATGGCGTCGATGTAGGCCTTCAGGTAGCGGTCGGCGTCGGCGGCGGTCCTGGCGGCCTCGCCCAGCATGTCGAAGCTGTGCCGGAACGCCACCGAGCCCCGGCGGTCGGCGCGCTTCAGCGCCTCCTCGATGGTGCGGCCCAGCACGAAGGCCTCACCCATCATCTGCATGGCGGCGGCCACCGCCTTGAGGATCGCCGGCTCGCCCAGCCGCCCGACCAGCTTCTTCAGGGCGCCGGCCTCGTCGTCCATAAGCCCGCGCGCCAGGATCAGGCCGAGGGTGGCGGAGTTGACCAGCACCGAGTCCGACGCCCCGCGATGGGCGCTCCAGTCGGCGCGGCCCAGCTTGTCGCGCACCAGGTCGGCGGCGGTCAGCGGGTCGGGCACGCGCAGGTAGGCCTCGGCCAGCGACAGCAGGGCCACGCCCTCGTCGGTGGTCAGGCTGTATTCCTGCAGGAACTGCTCGACCCAGCCCTCGGTCCCGGCCTTGCGCAGGTCGGCCAGCAGCCGCTTCGCCTGCGCCTCCACACGGCCGCGCGTCGCCGCGTCCAGCCGGGCGTCCGGGATCAGGGCGGCGAGCCGGACGGGCTCGGGCGCGCGGTACAGCGGCGCGATGGCGGCGCGGGCCGCGACGAGGGACGAGGGCTTGCGCATGGCGGGCGGCGACCGTGTTGACGGAGATGGCTGAAGATACGCCGGTTATGCCTGCATCGGCGGCGAATGTGCTTGGTATCTTCGCGTCCTGGCCGTAGCTTTCCACGCATGAGCCCGACGCTGCCGAATAATCTTCATACGCTGGACGAGACCGACCGCCGCCTCCTGCGGGTGCTGCAGGCCGACGGCAGGATCACCAACCAGGATCTGGCCGCCGCCGTGGGCCTCTCCCCCGCCGCCTGCCACGACCGCTTCCGCCGCCTGCGCGAGCGCGGCTTCATCACCGGCTTCGCCGCCCTGCTCGACCCGGAGAAGATCGACCGCGCCCTGATGATCTTCGTCGAGATCCAGCTGGACCGCACCACAGGCGAAACCTTCGAGAAGTTCGCCGCCACGGTGCGGCGGACCCCGGAGATCCTGGAGTGCCACATGGTCGCCGGCGGCTTCGACTACCTGATCAAGGCGCGCGTCTCGGACATGGCGGCCTACCGCGCGTTCCTCGGCGAGACCCTGGTCAACCTGCCCGGCGTGCGCGAGACGCGGACCTACGCGGTGCTGGAGGAGGTGAAGAATACGGTGGTGATGGGGGTGTAAGCCCCCTTCCCTCCACCGCCCCGCCGCGCTTTCCTTCCCCCCGTTAACCGGAGGAGCGGCATGGACACACGGGGCACGCGGCGGGACGCGCTGGCGGCGGCGATCGGGGAGGTGCTCGACCGCTATGACGCGGCGATCAACGAGGCGGACCGGGCGCTGCCGACCGACCAGGCGCTGGAGATCATCGCCTCGGTGCTGTGGCTGAACGCCAGCCGCGGCGGCAGCACGGCGCAGGTCTATGCGCTCGACAGCCTGGCCCAGGCGCTGGGCAAGCCGCTGATCACGACGCTGGACGGGATGTGACGGCCGCTACGGCGCGTCCAGCGTCCTCATCCAGGCGATGATGTCGGCGATCTCTTCGGGAGCGTACTCGTACTCCGGCATGGCCGGGTGGCCCGAGAGGATGCCCTCGGCCAGGGCCTCCTCGAGGGCCTCCAGCGGGTACTTGTCGTGCAGGGTGCGGAAGGCCGGGGCGCGGGCCAGTGGGCTGTCGCCGTCCGCCTCCACCGAATGACAGCCGCCGCAGTCGCGCTGCACCAGGGCGTGGCCGCGCTCGGCCGAGGGGACGACGGCGGCGGCGACCGGCGGCGCTTCGGGCGGCGGCTCATGCCGGGTCATGCCGAGGGCGGCGACCACGGCGACGGCCAGCATGACGGCGGGGGGCAGGCGGCGCATGATGAAACTCCGGTCGTTGCCTTGAATCATGCGCGCTCGCGGCCGCGCGGGAAAGCGGAAGCTTTACCCGAAGCGGGCGCCTATTTCCCCCAGTCGCGCACGAAGGCGTCCAGCAGCCGCACGCCGTAGCCGGCCGAGCCGGCCGGCTTCCAGTCGGACGGGCCGCCATAGGCGACGCCGGCGATGTCCAGGTGGGCCCAGGGGATGTCGCGGCTGATGAACTCGCCGATGAAATGCGCGCCGGTGCCGGCGCCCGGACCGTCGCCGCTGTTCTTGATGTCGGCGATGGTCGAGCTGGTGTCCTTGGCGTAGCTGGGGTGCAGCGGCAGGCGCCACAGCTCCTCGCCGGTCGCCGCGCCGGCGGCGGTCAGCCGGGCGGCCAGGTCGTCGTGGCGGGTGAACAGGCCGGCGTAGTCGTCGCCCAGGGCCCCGCCGACCGAACCGGTCAGGGTGGCGATGTCGACCACCACGGCGGGCTTGAGGTTGCGCTCGGACCAGACCAGGGCGTCGGACAACACAAGCCGGCCCTCGGCGTCGGTGTTGATCACCTCTATGGTCTTGCCGTTCATGGCGGTCAGCACGTCGCCCGGGCGGATGGCGCCGCCGTCGGGCATGTTCTCGGCCAGGGCGGCGACGGCGACCACGTCGACCGGCGCAGCCGACTTCGACAGCGACAGCACTGCGCCGACCACGGCGGCGGCGCCGGACATGTCCATCTTCATGTTGCCCATGTTGGCGCCGGGCTTGATCGAGATACCGCCGCTGTCGAAGGTGATGCCCTTGCCGACCAGCACCACCGGCCCGCCGGCGGGGGCGCCGGCCCCCTTGTAGCGGACCACCAGCAGCCGCGGCGGCCGGGCCGAGCCGGCGCCGACGCCGGTCAGGGCGCCCATGCCCAGCTTCTTCATGGCCGGGACGTCCAGCACCTCGATGGTCACCCCCGGCGCCCCGGCGAAGGCGGCGCGGGCGCGCTCGACGAAGCTCTCCGGATAGACGACGTTGGCCGGCTCGTTGGACAGGTCCCGGACCCATTCCATCGCCTCGACCAGCGGCAGGCCGCGACCCTTGTAGAGCCCGCCGGCCGCCTCGGCGGCGGTGACGACGACGGTCACCGGGCCCGGCGTCGTGGCCGATCGGTCGGTGCTGTAGAGGTCGGAGCGATACTCGCCGAGGCCAAAGCCCGTGGCCAGTTCGGCGGCGGCGGCGGCGTCCATGTCCGTCGCCAGGACGGTGACCGCCCCCGCGTCTCCGGCCAGGGCGCGGCCGAGCACGGCGCCGGCCATCTGGATGTCCGTTGCGGCGGGCTTGTCGCCGAGGCCCAGCAGGACGATCTGGTCGAAATCGCCGATGCCGCGCAGGGTCAGGGTCTTGCGGCCGCCGTACTTGAAGCCGGCGGACGTGGCGGCGCGGACGATGGCGGCGCGCTGTTCAGCCGGCAGGCCGGCGGCGCGGGCGGCGGCCTGGTCGGCGCTCGAGGCCGGAATGACCAGCAGTCCGCCGGGCGCGGGCGCCGTGGCGGCGAAGGTCACGGGGCGGCGCGGCGTGGCGGCGGCCTTGGCCGGGGACGGCCTGGCGGCGGCGGGCGTCGCGGCGGGGGCGGCCAGGGCGGCGGGCGCGGCGGCGACAAGCGCGGCGGCCAGGCCGGCCACGACGGCGGTGCGGATCAGGGACAAGGCAGGCTCCGGAGCATTGAATCGCGCGGATTATCTGTGCCCCGGTCCCCGAAGGGCAAGCGCGCGGCCCCTATGTTACGGCGTTTTCACCTTGCGCCGCCGGTCGCTGGAGCATTGCCGATCCCGTCCCGCGCGCCATACTGGAGGCAGAACAAGGAAACGCCCGATGCTTCGACCTTCCGCCGCCGCGCTCGCCGCGCTGACGCTCGCCGCCTGCAACGGCGCCGCCGAGTTGCCGGCCGAGGCCACCTATGGTCCCTCGCCGACCCTGACCGCGCCGGACCCCAACGGGCCGATCCCGACGATCAATCCGGCCAAGGCGGTCGGCTGGCCGGCGGGCGGCAAGCCCACGGCCCCGGCCGGCATGACGGTGACCCGTTTCGCCGAGGGGCTGGACCATCCGCGCTGGCTCTATGAACTGCCCAACGGCGACGTGCTGGTGGCCGAGAGCAACAGCCCCGCGCGCGAGGAGAAGGGCGTCACCGCCTGGGTGGCGAAGATGATGATGAAGCGGGCCGGGGCCGGGGTGCCCAGCGCCAACCGCATCACCCTGCTGCGCGACGCCGACGGCGACGGCGTGGCCGAGGTGAAGACCCCGCTGCTGACCGGCCTCAACTCGCCGTTCGGCATGACCCTGGTCGGGGAATGGCTGTACGTGGCCAACACCGACGCGGTGCGGCGCTGGCGTTACGTCCCCGGCGGCCCCGCGCCCACCGGCCCGGGCGAGAAGGTCGTCGACCTGCCCGCCGATCCGCCCAATGGCCACTGGACCAAGGGCCTGCTGGCCAGCCCGGACGGGAGCAAGCTCTACATCTCCGTCGGCTCGCACTCGAACCTGGCCGAGGGCGGCATCGAGAAGGAGAAGAACCGGGCCGGCATCCTGGAACTCGACCTCGCCACCGGCGCGATGCGGCAATTCGCCGGCGGCCTGCGCAACCCGGTCGGCATGGACTGGGAGCCGGTGACCGGCGCCCTGTGGACCGCCGTGAACGAGCGCGACATGCTCGGCCACGATCTGGTCCCCGACTACATGACCAGCGTGAAGGACGGCGGCTTCTACGGCTGGCCCTACAGCTACTTCGGCCAGAACGTCGACGAGCGCATGCAGCCGCAGAATCCGGGCCTGGTGGCGAAGGCCATCGTGCCCGACTACGCGCTGGGGGCCCACACCGCCTCGCTGGGCCTGGCCTTCTATCCGGCCGGCGGTTCGCTGGGCGCGGCTTACGCCGGCGGCGCCTTCGTCGGACAGCACGGCTCGTGGAACCGCAAGCCGGTCAGCGGCTACAAGGTGGTCTTCGTGCCCTTCACCGCCGGCAAGCCGAGCGGCAAGGCCCAGGACTTCCTGACCGGCTTCCTCGACGCCAAGGGCCAGGCGCTGGGGCGTCCGGTCGGCGTGATCCCCGACCGCAAGGGCGCGCTGCTGGTGGCCGATGATGTGGGGAACATCATCTGGCGGGTGAGCGCGACCGCCAAACTCTGATCCCTCTACCTCGTCATCGTCGGACTTGTTCCGACGACCCATGAACACCGGCAATCGTCCGTGTGCATGGGTCCTCGCGACGAGCGCGAGGATGACGAGTTTTGTAGCTGAGATGACGGAAATTGGAGCTGAAACGAAAACGCCCTCCCCGTTTCCGGAGAGGGCGCTTCTGAAGTCCGACGGTTGAAACGCCCTACAGTGCTTCGACGATCGTCACGTTGGCCAGGCCGCCGCCTTCGCACATGGTCTGCAGGCCGTAGCGCTTGCCGTTCTTGCGCAGGGCGTGGACCAGGGTGCTCATCAACTTGGTGCCCGAGCCGCCCAGCGGGTGGCCGAGCGCGATGGCGCCGCCGTTGACGTTCAGCTTGGACGGATCGGCGTCGTTGCCCTGCAGCCAGGCCAGCGGGACCGGCGCGAAGGCTTCGTTGACCTCGTACAGGTCGATCTCGTTGATCGACATGCCGGCGCGCTTGAGCGCCTTCTGGGTCGCGAAGACCGGCTCTTCCAGCATGACGACGGGGTCGCCGGCGGTGACGGTCATGTGGTGGATGCGGGCCAGCGGCTCGACGCCCAGGGCCTTGAGGCCGCGCTCGTTGACCACCATCACGCCCGAGGCGCCGTCGCAGATCTGGCTGGAGGTCGCCGCGGTGACCGCGCCGCCCTCGACCAGCAGCTTCACGCCGCGGATGCCCTCGAGGCTGGCCTCGAAGCGGATGCCCTCGTCGATCGTGTGGATCTCCTTGGTGCCGTCGGCCAGGGTGATCTCGACCGCCACGATCTCGTCGCCGAACGCGCCGGCCTTGGTGGCCGCGATGGCCTTCTGGTGGCTGGAGAACCCGAACTCGTCGAGCATGTCCTTGGTGAAGCCGTACTTCTTGGCGATCATCTCGGCGCCGGCGAACTGGCTGAACTGGATGCCGGGGTAACGCGCCTGGATCTGCGGGCTCATGTAGGTGCCCATGCCGGCCTTGGCGGCCAGGACCGAGGGGCTGCCCATCGGCACGCGGCTCATGCTCTCGACGCCGGCGGCGATGACCACGTCCATCTGGCCGCTCATCACGGTGGCGGCGGCGAAGTGCAGCGCCTGTTGCGAGGAACCGCACTGGCGGTCGACGCTCGTGGCCGGCACGCTTTCCGGCAGGCCCGAGGCCAGAACGGCGTTGCGGGCGATGTTGACGGCCTGTTCGCCGCCCTGGCCCACGCAGCCCATGATGACGTCCTCGATCAGGGCCGGGTCGGCCTTGGTCTGGGCGACCAGCGACTTGAGCACTTCACCGGCCAGGTCGGCGGGGTGCCATCCGGCCAGACGGCTGCCCTTGCGGCCACCGGCGGTGCGTCCCGCCGCTACGATATAGGCTTCGCCCATGGGGTCTCTCCCTGAGAGGTTTTCGTTTACGTTCGCGGCAATCTACTCATACGAACGTGCGCGTCGAGTATGACGTGGCGTCACGCTCACGCCCGCGCAAGGGGGTCTGCTAAAGCGCGCGCCCGCCCGCCGACGTCGCATGGCCAACCTCATCGGTCGGGGCGTCGGTGTGGACCCGGCGATAGCCGCCGCGCAGATAGACCAGCGGCTCGTGGTCGGCGTCGTGGAAGACCCGCAGGATCTTGCCGACGAACACCCGGTGGTCGCCGGCGTCGAAGCTGTGGTGCGTCTCGCACTCGAAGTTGGCCATGCAGCCGGTCAGCACCGGGACGCCGCTGTCCCAGCGCTCGACGGCCAGGCCCTCGAAACGGTCGATGTCCTTGCGGGTGAACTGGCGGGCCACCGCCTGCTGGTCGGCGTGCAGCACATTGACCACAAAAGCGCCGCTGGCCTGAAGCGCCGGCAGGCAGGAGGCGGTCAGGCCGATGGACACCAGGGCCAGCGGCGGGTCCAGCGAGATGGAGGTGAAGCTGTTGGCGGTGAAGCCGACCGGCCGGTCTCCATCGAGCGTGGTCACCACCGTCACCCCGGTGGTGAAACAGCCGAAGGCGTCGCGCAGCGCGCGGGCGTCGCCGGCCGGATCGCCGCCGGGAACGAAGGTGTGCTGACCGCTCATGCCCCCTATCTGGATCGCGAGGGGTCCGGGGGCAAGCGCTCAGGCGGTGCGGCCGTAGAAGTTCAGCCGGAACGGCCCCCACCAGAAGGTTTTGCCCAGTCCTCGGGCGGCGCGGTCCAGGGCCGCCGCG
>JBIKII010000208.1:0-5063 GCA_044361705.1 Caulobacter sp. | reverse complement strand
GGGTCACCTGCAGCAGCGTGAAATTGTCGGGGAGCGTGGTCACGACCCTTGCATACCCCATCACCGCCTCCGTCGTCATGGCCCGACTTGTTCGGGCCAGCCATGCGTGGTGAATCCGCCGGATAACGCGGTGTCCTTGGGTGGCCCGGACAAGCCGGGCCATGACGGTGATCTGAAGTGACGGAACAAGCGGGCTTTCTCGATCGCGGCGACGGTGAGCGCGTCGCCTGGCGGCGCGTCGAGGGCGTGGGCCCGACGGTGGTCTGGCTGGGCGGCTTCATGTCCGACATGGCCGGGACCAAGGCCCAGGCGCTGGCCGACTGGGCGCTGGGCAGCGGTCGCGCCTTCCTGCGCTTCGACTACCTGGGCCACGGCGAGTCGAGCGGGGCGTTCCGGGACGGCACGATCAGCCGCTGGCGCGAGGATGCGCTGGCCGCTCTTGAAGCGCTGACCGACGGACCGCTGGTGCTGGTCGGCTCCTCGATGGGCGGCTGGATCAGCTGCCTGGTCGCGGCGGTGATTCCCGAACGCCTTCACGCCCTCGTGCTGATCGCGCCGGCGGCGGACTTCACCGAGGCGCTGATGAAGCCCGGCTTTCCGCCGGAAGCCTTCACGGCGCTGGAGCGCGACGGCGAATGGATCCGGCCCTCGCTCTACGACGACGGCGGCTATCCGATCACCCGCGCGCTGCTGGAGGACGGCGCGCGCTGGTCGATCCTGCCGGGGCCCGTGCCGATCGAGGTCCCGGTGCGGGTGCTCCAGGGCCGCGAGGACCCGGACGTGCCCTGGCTCCACGCGCTGGAACTGGCCAACGCGATCAAGGGCCAGGATGTGGTCTTCACCCTGATCAAGGACGGCGACCACCGGCTGAGCCGGCCGCAGGACATCGCGCGGCTGCTGGCGGTGGTGGAAGAGGTCCTCTGACAATCCTCCCCTCGCAGAGGGGAGGGGGACCGCGCAGCGCGCGGTGGAGGGGCAGCGCCGACCGATCAGGATTGGGCGCCGTGCACGACGGATGACTTTCCAGCGCCCGCGCTACCCCACCACCATGCTCCGCATGGTCCCCCTCCCCGCAAGCGGGGAGGAAGGCTTAGGTCCAGAACGCCCCGATCCGCCCAGCTTCCGCCTGACCCTGCGCGAATCCCGCCCGCGCAATGGCCTCGCGGTTTGAGCTGTCCATCAGGTTCAGGCCGAACGCCGCGCCGCAGGCGGCGTCGGGGACCAGCAGCATCGCCTCGCCGCCGTGGTCCGCGATGACGGCCATTTCGCGCTCAAGCCCCGGCATCATCATCGGGGCGAAGGCGGGCGGCATGACGGCGACGATCAGCACCTTGCCGTGACCCCGGGCCATGTCGGCGTTGGTGCCCGAGCGCATGCCGCCGTCCATGTAGCGGCGGCCCTCGATGGTGATCGGCGGGAAGATGCCCGGCACCGAGCAGGATGACGGCACCGCGAGGCGTAGCGGCGCGGCGGTGTCCTTGCTCCACAGCAGGAACTCGCCGGTCTCCGTGTCGATGGCGGTGCAGGCGTAGCTCTCGGGCCAGGGGTGCTCCAGATGCGCCAGGGCGCCGAAGCCGGAGATGAACACGTCCTCGCTGGCCGTCTGGGCGCCCAGGGCGAAGGTCCCGAGCTCGACCATCAGCTCGACCGGCATCGGCTGGCCGGGCGGGCGGCGGGCCATGATGGCCATCAGCGGCGTCAGGTCAGGGGCGGGGCGGCCCGAGGCGGCCTGGGCCTCCTTCGCGGCCGCCGCCGCCGCGAACTCGGCGTGCAGCAGGGCGTCCGGCCGGCGACCCAGCGCCAGCTGCGAGCCGACCACCGATCCGGCCGAGGTGCCGAGGATCAAGTCGGCGTGGTGGATGGCGACGCCCGCCTCCGCCAGGCCCGCGATCAGCCCGGTCTCCCAGGCGATGCCCACCGGACCGCCGCCGCCCAGCACCAAAGCCTTGCTCATGTCGCGTCCCCTGATTTTTCCCCAGCGTAGATCGCCGACAGCCCCTCGCGATAGCTGGGAAACGCCGGCCGCCAGCCGAGCTCGGCCTTGGCCCGGGCGTTGGAGACCCGCTTGTTCTCGCTCCAGAAGCGGCGGGCCATCGGGGGCAGGGCGGCCTCGTCGTAAGGCACGGCCGGCGGCGGCTGGACCCCCATCAGCGCGCAGGCGAAGGCGTTGAGCACATGCGGCGGGGCGGGCTCGTCGTCGCAGAGATTGTAGGCGCGGCCGGCGTGCGGCCTATCGATCGAGGCTTCCAGCGCCGCGGCGATGTCCTCGACATGGATGCGGCTGAACATCTGGCCCGGCTTGACCAGGTTGCGGCTGCGGCCCTCGCGCAGGCGGTCGAAGGTCGAGCGGCCGGGGCCGTAGATGCCGGGCAGGCGGAAGACCTGGACGGTCAGGCCCATGCCGCGGCCGACCTCCAGCCAGTCGCGCTCGGCGGCGACGCGGCGGGCGGCTTCGGTGCTTCGGGCGGAGAGCGGGCTGGTCTCGAACGCCCAGCGTCCTTCGCGGTCGCCGTAGACGCCGGTGGTCGAGAGATAGCCGATCCAGTCGGGGAAGGCGCCCGCCCGCGCCATGGCCGGGACCAGCGCCGCCAGCGCCGGGCAGCCGTGGTCGTCAGGCGGGGCGGTGACGAGGATGGCGTTCATCGGCGGCGCGGCGACGAGGGCATCGCGATCGGCGGAATCGATCGGCGTCACCCCGGCGGCCCGGGCCGCGTCGGCCGAGGCCGGCGAGCGCACGGCGGCCCAGACGTCCCAGTCCCTGGCGCGCAGCCGCCGTGCCAGCGCCTGGCCGGTGTAGCCGAAGCCGAAGATCAGCAGGTTGGGCAAGCGCCGGATCCTCCCGCGCGGCGAAGCGGCCGCACGGGAGGATTAGTCGCTGGGTGGTTTGCGGCCAAGCGCCTAGGCGAGGGTCAGGGTCACCTCGATGTTGCCGCGCGTGGCGTTGGAGTAGGGGCAGACCTGGTGGGCGGTCTCGACCAGCGTCTGCGCCGCGTCACGCTCCAGGCCGGGCAGGCTGACCGTCAGAGCGACGGCGAGGCCAAAGCCGCCCTTGTCATTGGGGCCGATGCCGACGGCGGCCGTCACGGCGCTGTCGGCGACGGTCACGCCTTGCAAGCGGGCGACGAAGCGCAGGGCGCTGTCGAAGCAGGCGGCGTAGCCGGCGGCGAACAGCTGCTCGGGGTTGGTCGCGTCGGCCTTGCCGGGGCCGCCGAGGCCCTTGGGCGTGCTGAGCGCGACGTCGAGGACGCCGTCGTCGGTGCGGGCCGCGCCGTCGCGGCCGCCCGAGGCGGTGGCGGTCGCCGTGTAGAGGATGGTCATGATCGATCTCCGGTTTAATTGTGCACAATGCAATTGGATACGATCATACGGTTTGCAATGGGGACCCGGGGCATTATCTGCGGATCATGGCGAAATCTCCTGACACCCCGACTGAGGCGCTCAAGCTCTCAAACCAGCTGTGCTTCCCGATCTATGCGGCGGCCAACGCCATCCAGAAGGCGTACCGGCCGCACCTGGCGCCGCTGGGGCTGACCTATCCCCAGTATCTGGTGATGCTGGTGCTGTGGGAGCGCGACAGCCTGTCGCTGGGCGACATCGGCCGCAGGCTGCACCTGGACTCCGGCACCCTGACGCCGCTGCTCAAGCGGCTGGAGACCGCCGGCCTGGTCACCCGTCGCCGCGCCGAGCGGGACGAGCGGGTGGTGCTGATCGCGCTCACGGAAGAGGGCCGGGCGCTGAAGGCGAAGGCCGAGCCGATCCCGTTCAAGCTGGCCGAGGCGATGCACCTGGAACCGGCGCAGGCGCTGGCGCTGAAGGCGGGGCTGGAGGCGTTATTCGCCTGAGGCTCACGCTCTCCCCTTGGGAGAGCTGTCGTGGCGGAGCCACGACTGAGAGGGAAACGCGGGCGTCGGACGTTCGCCGCCGCGCACCCCTCTCCGACCCGGCTCCGCCGGGCCACCTCTCCCACAGGGAGAGGATGTCTATCCCAGCAGCTCCAGGATCGCCTTGCGCGCCGCGGCGCCGAGGTCTTCCCGCTGCAGCGCGAAGGCCACATTCGCCCGCAGCAGGCCGATCTTGTCGCCGCAGTCGTAGGTCACGCCCTCGTACTCGAGCGCGTGGAAGCTCTCGATGGCCATCAGGCGGAACATGGCGTCGGTGAGCTGGATCTCGCCGCCGGCGCCCTTCTGCTGGTCGGCCAGCAGCTTGAAGATTCCCGGCTGCAGGATGTAGCGCCCGGAGATGAACAGGTTCGAGGGCTCGGTCCCCGGCGCGGGCTTCTCGACCATGCCGGTCATGCGGTTCAGGCGGCCGTCCTGGCCGTCCAGCGCCACGATGCCGTACTTGTGGGCCTCGCCCTCCGGGGCCGGCTCGACGACGACGATGTTGCCGCCGACCGTGTTGTAGGCGTCCATCGCCTGGGCCAGCGCCGGGCGCTGCGGCGCGTGCATCAGCATGTCCGGCAGCATGATCGCGAACGGCTCGTCGCCGATGATGTCCCGGGCGCACCAGATGGCGTGGCCAAGGCCCAGCGGAGCCATCTGGCGCACGAAGCTCATCTCGCCGGGCTTGGGCAGATCCGAGCGGATGTCAGCGAGGATGTCGGTCTTGCCCTTGGCCTCGAGCTGGCTCTCCATCTCGATGTGGTGGTCGAAGTAGTCCTCGATCGCGCCCTTGCCGCGACCGGTGACGAACACGAAGTGCTCGATCCCCGCCGCGCGGCCTTCGGCCACGATGTAGGACAGGATCGGCCTGTCCACGACGTTGAGCATTTCCTTGGGCGTGGTCTTGGCGCCGGGCAGCACGCGGGTGCCGAGGCCTGCGACCGGAAGGACGGCTTTGCGAACAGGTTTCATGAGTCTTGGCTCTACTCGACCGTCACCGACTTGGCGAGGTTGCGCGGCTGGTCGACGTCCGCGCCCTTCAGCACGGCGACGTGGTAGGCCAGCAGCTGGATGGGCGCCGACATGATGAGCGGCGCGATCAGCGGGTCGCTGGCCGGGGCGGTCATCACCACCTTGGCGCCGGCCGGAGCGTGTCTGGCGCCCTCCGGATCGGTGATGAAC
>JBIKII010000001.1:0-62043 GCA_044361705.1 Caulobacter sp. | reverse complement strand
GCCGACGAGAGCGTGCGCCTGATCGGGGTCGAGGCGGCCGGCCACGGCATCGCCAGCGGCCTTCACGCCGCCTCGCTGACCGGCGGGCGGCCGGGGGTGCTGCACGGCAACAAGACCTACCTGCTGCAGGACGACGACGGCCAGATCATCGACGCCCATTCGATCTCGGCCGGCCTCGACTATCCGGGCATCGGGCCGGAGCACAGCTTCCTGCACGAGGCAGGCCGCGCCCAGTACCTGTCGGCCACCGACGACGAGGCGCTGGCCGCCTTCAAGCTCTGCGCCGAACTCGAGGGCATCATCCCCGCGCTCGAGCCGGCCCACGCCCTGGCCCGGGTCGGCGACCTGGCCCGCGAGCTGGGCAAGGACGGGATCATCGTGATGAACATGTGCGGACGGGGCGACAAGGACATCTTCACCGTCGCCGAAGCCCTCGGACGGAAGCTTTGACCAAGGATCGTATTCACCGGCGCTTCGCGGCCCTAGCCGCCGAAGACCGCGCCGCCTTCATCGCCTATATGGTCGCCGGTGATCCGTCGCGCGCGGTCTCGCAGGCGATCCTGGACGGTCTGCCCGGCGCCGGCGCCGACCTGATCGAGGTGGGCTTCCCGTTCTCCGACCCGATGGCCGAGGGGCCGTCGATCCAGCTGGGCTCGCAGCGGGCGCTGAAGGCGGGCATGACCCTGCAGGGCACGCTGGACATGGTCGCCGCCTTCCGGGCGAAGGACCAGGACACCCCGATCATCCTGATGGGCTATCTGAACCCGGTGCTGAACCGTGGCTTTGACCGCTTCGCCGCCGACGCGGCGGCGGCCGGGGTCGACGGCCTGATCGTTGTCGACTGCCCGCCCGAGGAGTCCGACCCGCTGGCCGACGCGCTCGACGCCAACGGCGTGGCGCTGATCCGGCTGGCCACCCCGACGACCGACGACAAACGCCTGCCGGCCGTGATGCGGCGCACCTCGGGCTTCGTCTACTACGTCTCCGTGGCCGGCGTGACCGGCGTCAAGGAAGCCGACGCCGGCGCCGTGGCACAACCCGTGCAGAGACTGCGCGCGGCCTCGGGCCTGCCGGTCGCCGTCGGTTTCGGCATCCGGACCCCGGAACGGGCCGCGGAAGTGGCGCGCGTGGCCGACGCGGCGGTGGTCGGATCGGCCCTCGTCGATGAAATCGCGGGCGCCCTCGAAGCGGGAACGAACGAAAACGTGACTGAAAGAGTTCTTTCCAAGGCGTCCGCTCTGGCTAAGGCTGTGCGCTCGGCGCGAGTCAGGGACGCTTGAAGCGATGGCTATGGCTGACCCAAAGAACGACAAACCCACGCGGGGCGGCGCACGCGAGCGCCAGGGCTGGCTGTCGCGGATCGCCCCCGGCGTGCGCGGAGCCTTCGTCAAGCGCGAGACGCCCGAGAATCTCTGGGTAAAATGCCCCGACACCGGGGAGATGATCTATCGGCCCGACCTGGAGGCCGCCTGGTGGGTGACCCCCGCAGGCCGCCACATGCGGATCGGGCCGGAGCTGCGCTTCCGCTACACCTTCGATGACGGCGCCTACGATATCCTGCCCACCCCCGCGGTGGTCGAGGATCCTCTGAAGTTCAGCGACGGCAAGCCCTACAAGGACCGCCTCGCCGCCGCCCGCAAGGCGACGGGCGAGCAGGACGCGGTGGCCCTGGCCGCCGGCGCCATCGGCGGCACGCCGGCCGTGGTGATGGTCCAGGACTTCGCCTTCATGGGCGGTTCGCTGGGGATGGCGGCGGGCGAGGCCTTCATCGCCGGCGCCCGCGCCGCGATCGACCGCCAGTCGCCCTTCGTCGCCTTCACCGCCGCCGGCGGCGCGCGGATGCAGGAAGGCACCCTGTCCCTGATGCAGATGGCCCGCAGCACCCTGGCGATCCAGGAGCTGAAGGCCGCCCGCCTGCCCTACATCGTGGTGCTGACCGACCCGACGACCGGCGGGGTGACCGCCAGCTACGCCATGCTGGGCGACATCCACCTGGCCGAGCCGGGCGCCCTGATCGGCTTCGCCGGCCAGCGCGTCATTGAGCAGACCATCCGTGAGACCCTGCCGCCGGGCTTCCAGCGCGCCGAGTTCCTGGTCGAGAAGGGCATGGTCGACCGCGTGACGCCGCGCCATGAGCTGCCGATGGTCCTGGGCTCGATCCTCAAGACCCTGATGATGGGCCGCGACGGGCTTAAGGCGGCCTGACCCTTCCTGTTCCGCGAGGATGAGCGGATGCATTTATCTCCGTCATCGTCGGACTTGTTCCGACGACCCATGCGTGGTGAGCGCGACGAGTAGGGCTCGATGTTCGCGGCGCTACCTGCCCCTCACCCGTGTTCATGGGTCGTCGGAACAAGTCCGACGATGACGATAGTGGGGAAGCACGGCGTTGAGCATACGTGCGCCGACCACAAATCCGGGTCCGCGCCTCCGCAAGAAAGAGCGGTGAAACCATGAGCGACCACCTCCGAGCCCATGACGCCGCCCTGGAGCGGTTGCGGGCCCTGCACCCCAAGCTGATCGACCTCTCGCTGGGCCGGATGCGGCGGCTGTGCGCGGCGCTGGGCGATCCCCAGCGGCGGCTGCCGCCGGTGATCCACGTGGCCGGCACCAACGGCAAGGGTTCCACCGTCGCCGTCCTGCGGGCCATCGCCGAGGCGGCGGGTCTGAGGGTCCACGTCTTCACCTCGCCGCATCTGGTCCGGTTCGCCGAGCGCATCCGCCTGGCCGGGACGCTGATCACCGACGAGCACCTGGCCGCCGTGCTGGAGCATATCGAGGCGGTCAACGACAGCGAGCCGATCACCTTCTTTGAGATCACCACCGCCGCCGCCCTGCAGGCCTTCAGCGAGGTCGACGCCGACCTCTGCCTGCTGGAGGTGGGCCTGGGCGGCTCGCTGGACGCCACCAATGTCCTCGAGCGGCCGGCGGTCAGCGTCATCGCCCCGGTCGATCACGACCACCACGAGTTCCTCGGCAATGACCTGGCCAGCATCGCCGGCGAGAAGGCCGGGATCATCAAGCCAGGCGCGCCGGTAGTGGTCGGCCGCCAGTCGCCGGAGGCCTTCGCGGTCATCGAGGCCCGGGCCCGGGCGCTGGGCGCGCCGCTTCTGGCGCTGGGGACCGACTTCGACGGCTGGCTGGAGCGCGGCCGGCTGTGCGTGCAGCTGGAGGACCGGCTGCTGGACCTGCCCGCCCCGTCCCTGCCCGGCGTCCACCAGGTCGACAACGCCACTCTGGCGGCCGTCGCCGCGCTGCAGCTGCGCATGGCGCGGATCGACGAGGAGGCCATCGGCCGGGGCGTCGCCTCCGCCGTATGGCCGGCCCGGATGCAGCGGCTGACCGCCGGGCCGCTGGCGGCGATGGCGAGGGCGCGGGGCGCGGACCTGTGGCTGGACGGCGGGCATAACCCGCACGCGGCCCGCGCGCTGGCCCGGCTGCTCGGCGACATGACCGCCCGTGACGGCCGGCCCGTGGCGCTGGTCTGCGGTCTGCTGGCCAACAAGGACGCCGACGGCTTCTTCAGCGCCTTCGCGGAACTCGCGCCGGCGGTCCACGCCGTCGGCTTCGAGGCCGACGCCGCCAGCCCGACGGATCGGCTGGTCGAGACGGCGCGGGGCTTTGATCTCGCGGCGCAGGCGCACGCGGACGTCACCGCCGGGCTCAGGTCCGCGCTGGCCGCCGAGGGTCCGCCGCCGCACGTGGTGATCTGCGGATCGCTCTACCTGGCCGGCGAGGTGCTGGCGCTCGACGAGGCGACCTGGCCGCGGTGACGCGGCGGGGAACGCAGAACGGCCGCCGGGTCGCCCCGACGGCCGTTCCATGAGAGACCGGTATCCGGGCTAGGCGGTCTTACGCCGCCTGAACGCCGGATTCGGAGAGCCATTCCAGGATCTTCTGCTTGGGCATGGCGCCGACCTTCATCGAGGCCATCTGCCCGCCGCGGAACAGCATCATGGTCGGGATGCCGCGCACGCCGTAGCGGGACGGCGTCGTGGGGCTGTCCTCGATGTTCACCTTGGCGATGGTGACATGGTCGGCCAGTTCCTCGGAGATCTGCTCCAGGGCCGGGGCGATCTGCTTGCAGGGGCCGCACCACTCGGCCCAGAAGTCCACGAGCACGGGCTTTTCGGCCTGCAGCACGTCGCGTTCGAAAGTCTCGTCGGTCACAGCAACGGTGCTCATGACAATGTCTCCCTGGTCGAGGGACTAAAGCGGCCCCTCGGCTTCAGTCAAAGATGTAGGCCCCCGGCCTTTCCCCATCAATGGGCGTCGGGCAGAGCGGCGAGCGTGCGGGCCACGATGTTTTCTGGAACCGGCATCAGGCGCGGTCCGTCGGTCCAGACCAGGGCCGCCTCGACGCGCCGTCCGGGGAACACCTCCTCCAGCACCGCCGCATAGACCGCCATCTGGATCAGATAGGCCGGATCGGCGTCGGCGATATCGGCCGGCGCCGGGCGGTTGGTCTTGTAGTCTACGACCAGCACCCGATCGGGCGTGACCAGCAGCCGGTCGACCCGACCCGAAACGGCGAGGCCCGGCGGCAGCCGGCGCGAGGTCCCGCCGATGGCCGCCTCGGCCCGCGAGCCGGGGCCAAAGACGTCGGCGAACAGCGGATCGTCCAGAACCCCGAAGGCTGCGGCCAGCATCTCGCGCCGCTGGGGCGCGGTCAGGTCGCGCTCGCGGTCCAGAAGCTTCGTGGCCGCATCACGGCGATCGGCCGCCGGCACGTCGGGCAGCAGCTGCAACAGCCGGTGGATCAGCTCCCCGCGCCGGTAGCGGCCCAGCCCCTCGACCCGGGCGAGCGGCGAGGGCGCGGGCCCGAAAGTCTGGTCGGCGAGCTGCGACGGCGAGGCGTAGCGGCGGGCGGGCGGCTCGACCGGCGCGGCGCCCCGCGCCCAGTCCGGCAACGGCGAGGCCGCGCGCTCTGTCCTGGCCTCCGGCGGCCGGCGCTCGGGATCGGGACCGAACCGCTGGAAACGGTAGCCGTCGACCTCGACGTCGCGGACGGCGCCGGCCACGTCCGGATGGGCGAAGGCCTGGCCCATCGCGGCGTACCAGCCGCCGACACTTTCATCCTTGGTGCGGGCGTCGATCCGCCCGCAGAGCACCAGCCGGTCGCGCGCCCGTGTCAGGCCGACATAGAGCAGGCGCCAGGCCTCGTCCTCCTCACGCCGGGTGGGAAGCTCCCGCGCCAGGGCGCTGGCCTCGCAGTCGTCAGCCTTCCTGGCGCTCCACAGGAATCCGCCGTCCGCCGTCTCCAGCAGGGGCGACCCCTTGCCCATGCCCTTCACGGTGGTTTCCGGCAGGAAGACGATCGGCGCCTCCAGGCCCTTGGAGCCGTGGGCGGTCATCACCCGCACCTCGTCCCCGGCGCCTTCCATCTCGCGCTTCACGGCGATGTCGAGCCCGGCGAAGGCGTGGACGAGGGACTCCAGGTCACGAATACCCTGCGCCTCGGCCGCCAGGGTGCGGGCCAGAAACTCGTCAAGCACGTCGCCCGCTTCCGACCCCAGCCGCGTCAGGATGCGGGCGCGCATCGAGCGACCGTCGGGGCCGTTCAGGCCGAGCAGCCGGGTGAACAGATCGAACGGCGAACCGGTCCGGGCCAGGTCCCGGGCGGTGTCGAGGAAGGCCAGTGCGGCGGCCCAGGCCGGCTGCTCGGGCGCCCGCCGCCGCAGCACGGTCCAGAGGCTGTCGGGTTTGCGATCCTTAGCGAGGGCGTAGATGTCGTCATCGACGAGGCCGCAGAAGGGACTCTTCAGCAACCCGGCCAGGGTCAGGTCGTCGTCCGGGAACTGGATGAACCGGGCCAGCGCCATCAGGTCGTCGAAGGCGATGTGGGCCGACAGGGTCAGACGGTCGGCCCCCGCCACCGGCACGCCGTCGCGCTTCAGCTCGCGGATGATCTCCTCGAACAGCACCTTGCGCCGACGGACCAGCACCAGCACGTCGCCATAGCCCGCCGGGCGCCACTCGCGGGTTTCCTTGTCGAAGACGGCGTCGCCACGCTCGACCAGCGCCCTGATCTCGGCGGCGATGCGCTTGGCCAGGCGGCGGTTGGCCGAGGTCTCGGCTTCCTCGTCCAGCGGCGCGTCCCAGGCCTGGCGGTCCTCGCCGGGCTCCTCCCGGTCCAGCGGCCAGAGATCGACGCAGCCGGCGTGGTCGGCGCGGTACGGCTTGTGCTTGACGATGTCCTCGCCCCGCGGCGGCGGCACCCCGCTCCGGGTCTCCGGTGCGATGAACAGGGTGTCGACGAAGGTCAGGATCTGCGGCGTCGACCGGTAGGAGACCAGAAGCGGCACGCCGTCGGCGGGTTGCCCGGCGGCGGCGATGTCACTGATGTAGCGCTGGGTCTCGGTGATGAGCCGGTCAGGGTCCGCGCCCTGGAAGCTGTAGATCGACTGCTTCTCGTCGCCGACCACGAACAGGGTGCGATCCGGCGCTCCCTGCCGGCGCAGGCCGGCGCCGGACCAGAACTCGCCGGTCAGGCGGCGGACGATGTCCCATTGCTCGGGCGCGGTGTCCTGGGCCTCGTCGACGAGGATGTGGTCGATGCCGCCGTCCAGCTTGTAGAGCACCCAGGCCGCGTCCGGCCGCTCGTCGACCAGCCGGCGCGTGCGGCTGATCAGGTCGGCGAAATCGAGCGCGCCGCGCTCGGCCTTGGCGGTCTCGTACTGGCGCGCGTAGACGCTGGCCAGCGCGAGGACGAACACGGTGTCCTGCGCCACACGGGCTGCCCTGGCCTGGCCCAGGGCCGCGCCGATTCGCACCTGCTCCGTCTCGAGCCAGTCCTTCAGAGGCTCGCCGATGGCCTTTGTGAAGATGCGCGACCGCGCGCGGGGCTCAGCCTTGTCGGTGAAGAGGATACCCATCACCAGCGAGTCGCGGATGTCCCCAAGGGCGGCGGCCTCGACGATCTCCGCGCATCGCTGTCCCTTGGCGACATCATTGTCGTTGCTGCTGGCCAGGGCGGCCGTCATCAGACGCTTCCAGGCTTCACGATCGAGCGCCGGTGGGCTCATCGCCTCCACAAGGATGGCCTCGGCATCGCGCAGGAGACTGTCCTCGAAGCCGCATGCCCTAGCGACGGCGGCCGGCAGGCCTTCGAGGCCGCCGCAATGGGCGACATAGGCCGCGATAGCTTCCCGCTTTGCCTCGAATGCGGCGAACATCTTGTTGAAGCTGTCAAAGTCGAGCGCCACGGCCAAACGGGAGTAGGCATCGGTGACAAGACCGTCCGCTTCCAGAGCCTGGCGCGCCACGTCGGCCCGCGCCTCGGCGGCGATCAGGGCCGAGGCCTGGTCGTCCATGACCTTGAAGGTCGGCGATACGCCCGCTTCGAGCGGAAACCGGCGCAGCAGCTTCTCGCAGAAGGCGTGGATGGTCTGGATCTTCAGCCCGCCCGGCGTCTCCAGCGCCTTGGCGAACAGGGTGCGGGCCTTGGAGAGTCCCCTCTCGTCGCGGGCCACCCCCTCGCCCTCCAGCCGCGCCAGCTCGGCGGCGAGGGCCGAGTCTTCCATGACCGACCAGCCGCCGAGCACGTCGAACAGCCGGCGCTGCATCTCGGCGGCGGCGGCCTTGGTGTAGGTCACGCAGAGGATGGCGGCCGGCCGCACATCCGCCAGCAGCAGCCGGGCCACCCGGTCGATCAGGGTCTTGGTCTTGCCCGACCCCGCGTTGGCGGTGACGAAGGCGTTGAGGGCCGGGTCGGCGGCGCGGCGCTGCTCGGGATCGTGCAGGCTCATTCCTCGGCCTCCCCCTCGCCGCCGGTCGACCATTCGAAGACCCGCGCCAGATGGTCGTGATCGCCGTCCCAGGTCTTCACGAACTGCGGCGCGGTGCGCGACAGGTAGCCCCGCTCCGGATCCTGATAGAGCGCCAGCAGCTGGAGGACGCCGTCATACGCGGCGGCGGCGGCCGTTGCGCTGTCGTCGCCGGCCTGTTCACGGATGATCACCTCGCCCGCCGGCTTGCGACCGGTGACCTTCAGATAGGTCAGGTCGCCTGCGTCGACCTTCAGCCCCGGGAAGCCGCCGGAGGTCAGGATGGCCATCGTCAGGGTCAACTGCGGCGAGAAGCCGGTCCGGATCTGCTTGGGCGACGGGGCCCCGCCGGTCTTGAAGTCCATGACGTGGCCCAGGCCCTCGGGCGTGACCTCGATGCGGTCGGCCTTGGCGGTCAGGGTTATGGTCCGGCCCTCGACCGGGAGCGCCAGCCTGCCCTCCCGCTCGACCAGCACCTGGCGGCCGTCCGCGCGGCGGGTGCGCTCCAGTCCGGCGGCCCACTGGGCCGCCTCACGGGCCAGAGCCCGCTCACGGGCCAGGGCGGACCTCGGCAGGCCCTGGGCGACGAGGGCGTCGAGGTAGAGCCGCTCGAAGAGGCCAGGGGAGTCGGCCGGCTCGCCGCTGTCCCACGCCATGGCGAACTGCTCGAAGGCCGTGTGGATGGCGGTGCCCCTGGCCTTGGACTCCACCGGCTCGTCCGGCCGGTCGAGGCGGAACAGCCGCAGGATGTCCCTGGCCCAGACGCCGTAGGGGTCGCGGGTCAGGGCCTCGATGCGGGTGACGGCGAAGCGATCGGGGCGGTCCTCGACCGGGGGCCTGGGGTTGGGTCGGGGATAGGGACTGTAAGGGCCGGGCGCGTCCAGCGCCCTGGACCAGTCGAGCAGCTCCGGCCGTCCGGGCAGCTTGACGCCGGCTCCACGGGCCAGGGTCCGCAGCCGCCAGAGCCAGCGGGACTCCACGGCGGGCGAGCCCTCGCGGCGCTGGCTATGGACCAGAGTCACCTCCGGCGCGCAGGCGGCCTGGGCGAAGTCGTGGGCGGTAAGGCCCAGCCGCCGCTCGGGCGAGGGCAGACCCAGTCGCTCGCGCATGGGCCGCGACAGGAAGGGGTCGATCTGCGCGCCGCGCGGCCAGACCCCGTCCTCGAGGCCCGCCAGCACCAGCCGGTCGGCCCGCAGCAGTCGCGCCTCCAGGGCCCCCAGGATGCGCAGGCGCGGATGCACCCCGCCGGAGCGCAGCGTCTCGCCGTCGAGCAGCATGGCCAGCAGGTCGACGAAGTTGCGCGCCGACACCGGCGGCAGGGCGGCGCCGTCCTCGATCAACCCGGCCAGCAGCGCGGCGGCGCATTCGCCGTCGGCGCCGTTCCAGACGCCCGGTCCTCCCAGCGCCTCCAGCGCCAGGGTCAGGCCGCGCGCGGCGTCGTCCACGGCCGCCTCGCCGTCGGCGAAAGCCAGGGCCAGGATGTCCAGCGCGCCAAGAAGGTCGGCGGCCAGGGCCGCGACCTCCGGGTCTTTCAGCCGGGTCATCAGGCTGTCGCGGTCGCCGGGGCGGGGCCCGCGCAGGCCGGTCCGCTCCAGTCGCGTCGCCGCCTGCGTCAGGTCGTCCGGCATTCGATCCAGTATCGTCAGCGGATGCTTCAGGACGGCCAGCAGCAGGACGGGCGACAGCGGATCGACCGCCCAGTCGGCGACCAGCCGGGCCAGCACGGCGATCGGAAACCCGGCCAGCGGCGCGCCGGCCGATGAGTCGGCGATGACCCCGAACCGCGCCAGCCGGGCGCTGACCCGTCGGGCCAGGGCGAGGTCAGGCGTGACCAGGGCGCAGGTCTTGTCCGGGCCCTCCAGCGTCTCGCGCAGCAGCAGGGCGCAGACGTCGGCCGCCTCTTCCTCATGGCGCGTGGCGATCACCGACAGCCCGGCCAGGCCCTCGGTCAGCGGGTCGATGCCCTCGGCCGCGCCCTCCTTGCGCAGACCGTCCAGCACATCGCGCCAGTCTGCGGTGGCCTCGGCGGGGCGCAGCGCCTCGTTGATCACCCGGCGGCGCCAGCGGCCCCGGCTGTCGGCGTCCGGGAGCCAGGGGGTCACCCCGCCCCGGCCGATTTTGGCGTGGACGTCGAGCAGCCGCTTCATGGCGGCCTGCGGGTGCTGATCCTCGATCCTGAGCCAGGCGTCGTCGGCCAGGCCCTCGTCGAGACCCGGCAGCACCACGGCCCCGCGCGGCGCCTGGGCGACGGCGACCAGCAGCCGGGCGGTGGCGGGCGCCGTGCCGGTCGAGCCGGCGGCGATCAGCGGATGAGCGGGCGGGTGGCGGATCCACTGATCGGTCAGGGCGTCCAGCAGTCGGACCCGGCGCTCGGCCACATCGATCAGGCCCCGCTCCGCCAGCCAGGCGGGCCAGGCCTCGAGCGCGAGGCGCAGCAGGCCGGTCGAGCGCTGCCAGTGGGCGGCCATTTCCAGCTCGACCAGACTGTCGAGCCGGTCGTGCGCGCGCTTGACCTCCTCGATCTGCAGGTCATCGAGGAAGCGGGCCAGGGCGTCGGCCATCTCCAGCGCCCCGGCGGCGTCGAGTCGGCGGCCGATCCTGCCGTCGCGGGCCACGAGCCGGGCCAGTTCGAAGCGCCGCGTGCGCGGGTCGACGGCGGGCGGGATGTCCAGCGACAGGTCGCCCGGCTCGAACGGCGGCTCACCCTCGTCCAGGTCGCCGATGGCGCGGATCTGCGGCAGCAGCGTCGCCCGGCCGCCGACCGCGCCGACGAAGGCCTCGGCCAGCACGCGCGCCCCGCGGCGGGTGGGTACGAGCACCACCGCCTCGGCCAGGGCCTCGGGGTCGGGCAGGGCGGCGACCAGTCCTGTCGCCAGATCATCGAGAAAGGGCCGGTGGGCCGGGATCGAGAACCAGCGGGGACCCGCGTGCTCGAAGGGACCGGTCATCCGGCCGCCAGCCGGGCTTCGGCGGCGTCGCGGGCCCCGGGATCGCCGACATGCATCCACAGGCCCTTCGGCGCCACGCCGTGCACCCGGCCAGTCTGCGTCAGTCGCTTCCAGATCGGCAACAGCCCGAACGGTCCGTCGGGACCATCGGCCACCACCGACGGCTTGCAGATATGGACGCCGACATAGACCAGGGGGGCCTGCTCGCCGGCCTCCTTGAAGCGGACCTCGCCGTCGGCCGACAGGAACAGGTCGCCGGTCTCGTGGAAGCCCATGGACTCCGCCGTCGAGGCGGTCAGCAGGCAGACGTCCATCCGGTCGGGGTCCCAGGCGGCGGCGACCGCCTCCAGCGCCTGGCCGTCGTCGCCGATCCAGACCGAGTCGATGTTGGCCACCCAGAAGGGCGCGTCCGGCAGCAGGGGCAGCGCCTGCTTCACCCCGCCGCCGGTCTCCAACGCCTGGGGCCGTTCATCGGAGATGATGATGCGCGGCATGACGCCCGACGCGTCGCGCGCCAAAAGGTGCGCCTCCAGCCGGTCGGCGAAGTAGTGGACGTTGACCACGGCGGTCTCGACCCCGACCTGCGCCAGTCGGTCGAGGAGATGATCGATGAGCATCCGGCCGCCGACCTCGACCATGGCCTTGGGCCGGTCGTCGGTCAGGGGGCGCATTCGGGTGCCCAGGCCCGCGGCCAGCACCATGGCGACCTTCGGGCCGCTCACGACCGGACCTCCGCCGGAACGTGGGCGTCGAACCAGGCCTTCATCCCGGCCATGCCGGGGTCGGCCAGACAGCTGTCGAGATAGCCCCAGAGGCGCGGCAGGAAGGCCTCGTAGCGGGGCTTGCCGTCGCGGACGACCAGCCTCGCGAAGATGCCGATGATACGGGCGACGTTGAGCGCGCCCAGCGCATGGTAGTCGGCCGTGACCGCTGCCCGGTCCAGGTCCGGATGGGCGGCGAAGTAGCGGTCCAGCGCCCGGGCCTCGAGCGCGGGCGAGACGTCGCTTCGGGCGTCGTGCAACAGCATGGAGAGGTCCCAGACCCGGTGGGCCTTCACCGCGTCCTGGAAGTCGATCAGCCCGACGCGGGCCGGACCGTCGCGGTCCGGCAGCCAGAGCAGGTTCTCGGCGTGGTAGTCACGGTGGCAGAAGACCTCCGCCAGCGCCTCGCCCCTGGCCCGGATCGGCGCCCACAGCGCCTCCCATTCGGCCAACGCCGCCGCGTCGGGCGAAAAGGCCGGGCGCAGCTTCGGCAGCCAGTCTGGGAACAGCGCCTGGGCGTAGCGCAGCGCCAGGTCGTCATAGGTCAGCAGCGGCCAGACGACGCCGTCATGCTCCAGCCTCGCGGGCGGCGGCGCGGCGTGCAATGCGACCAGGGCGTCGATCGCGGCATCGTAGAGCTGCGCCTCGTCGGCGGTCCCGGCGGCGATCTCGGCGGCGTAGAGACCGTCGCCCAGGTCCTCCAGCACCGCCAGCCCGGCCTCGGCGTCAAAGGCCAGGACCCGGGGCGCCGAGAGGCCGAGCGCGCACAGGTGTCCGGCGCAGGCGGCGAAGGCGTCAACCCGGCCGGCGGCCAGGCGGTAGATCGCGTTGGGGCCCAGCGCCTCGCGTTCGGCGGGCGTGGCGTCCGGCGGACAGGCCGGGCTCTCGGCCTTCGGCGGCTGGTCCATGAAGATCAGGCTGGCCGCGCCGGCCGGATAGAGCCGCTCGTAGGCGCGGGTCGAGGCGTCGCCGCTCAACGGCTGGCGACGCGCGTCGCCATAGCCGTGCCGGGCCAGGAAGGCGGCCTTGAGGGCCTCACGATCAGAACTCAAGCGCGCGTCCTTCCCAGGCTCCGTGGGCGGAGAGGCGCGCGACGCGACCCTCTTCGTCCCCCGTACTTGCAAAGCCGATATCTATATCGAGTCGGTCAGGCGGCAGGGCGCCGTCGAGGCGCTGCGGCCATTCGATGATCGCGGCGCCGTCATCCAGCGCCTCGTCCAGCCCGATCTCGAACGCCTCGTCCGGACTGGTCAGCCGATAGAGGTCGAAATGGGCCAGCGGGAAGCCCGCCGCCTCGTAGAACTGCACCAGGGTGAAGGTCGGGCTCGGCACGTCCTCGTCCGGCGTGGTCAGGGCCCGGACCAGCGCCCGGGCCAGGGTCGACTTGCCGGCGCCCAGCGGCCCGGTCAGGCAGACCGCCTCGCCGGCGCGCAGCGCGGCGGCCACGGCCTCGCCCAGCCGCGCGGTGGCGGTGTCGTCCGCCAGATCGATCGTCGCGGGCGGGATCATGCGAAGGGCGTATCGGGCGAAACGGGCAGCACCCGCTCGACATAGGCCTTCAGCGCCGCGCTGGCGACCGCCGCGTCCGGAGGCAACCGGTCGGACGTCACCGACTCGCCGATCACGATCCGGAAGCGCCGGCCGGTCTTGTTCAGAAGCTCGTGGAACAGCGTGACGTCGCGCAGCTCCGGCGAGAAGCGGTCGAAGAAGTGGAACATCGCCGCCCAGGGCCCGGCGACGTGCACCGGCACGACCGGCGCGGCGTACTTCGCCGCCACCGACAGCGCCGTCGACATCCACTCGGGGTCGACAAGGACCCCGTCCGGCCCGCGCCGCGCCAGCTTGCCGGCCGGGAAGACCATCAGGGTCCGCTCGGCCTCCATGGCGTCCTTGGTCATGGCCAGGGTCAGACGGGTGCGGTCACGGCTGCGCTTGGCGGGCACCCACTCCACGGGGATCAGGGTCTCGTCGAAGCGGGGGCAGACGCGGTGGGCGTCGGAGTTGGCGTAGAAGATGATGTCCGGCCGCGCGGCCTTCAGAGCGTCATAGACCGCGATGCCGTCGGCGATGCCGGTCGGGTGGTTGGCCACCACGATGCAGCGGCCGGCCGCCGGCAGCCGCTCCAGCCCGGTGACCTCGACCTCCAGCGCCAGCAGGTCCGAGACGAAGTCCAGCGCCTCGCGCCCGCCCATCACCGAGATGGTGTCGGCCATGGCGCGGGCCTTGCGGTAGTCGAGCAGGCGGTAGAGCGGCGGGCGGACCAGCGGCCACAGCGGCGAGCCCGACAGCTTCGGCGCCCGCTCCTCGATGAGCACATCAACGATATGCGCCGCCCGCGAGGCGGCGGCGTCCTGCGTCGGGTCTGTCAGGGCATCGGCCATGGAACGGAGTCTAGTAGCGCCGCGCGCGCGCGCAAAGCGGCCTAGTCGGAACAGTCACAAAGGCATAGAACGCCGCCCTCAGCACGCCTCCGGGAGATCGCCATGCGGGACATCCGCCATTTCGTGAACGGTTCGTCCTTCGAGGGCGCGTCTGGCCGCTTCGGCGAGGTGTTCAATCCCAACACCGGCGAGGTCCAGGCCCGCGTGCAGCTGGCGACGGCCGGCGAGCTGGACCTGGCTGTCCAGGCGGCGCTGACGGCCTTCCCGGCCTGGTCGGCGACCAATCCCCAGCGCCGGGCGCGGGTGATGTTCGAGTTCAAGCGGCTGGTCGAGGCCAACATGCAGGACCTGGCCGAGATGCTGTCGGCCGAGCACGGCAAGGTCATCGCCGACAGCAAGGGCGACATCCAGCGCGGCCTCGAGGTCATCGAGTTCGCCTGCGGCATCCCGCACGCGCTGAAGGGCGAATACACCGAGGGCGCCGGTCCGGGCATCGACGTCTATTCCATGCGCCAGCCGCTGGGCGTGGTGGCCGGCATCACGCCGTTCAACTTCCCGGCCATGATCCCGATGTGGATGTTCGGCGTGGCGATCGCGGTGGGCAACACCTTCATCCTCAAGCCCTCGGAGAAGGACCCGACCGTTCCCGTGCGGCTGGCAGAGCTGATGATGGAGGCCGGCGCGCCGGAGGGGGTGCTGAATGTCGTGCATGGCGACAAGGCCGCCGTCGACGCCATCCTGCAGCACCCGGACATCAAGGCCGTCAGCTTCGTGGGCAGCAGCGACATCGCCCACTACGTCTATTCGCAGGGCACGCTGCACAACAAGCGCGTCCAGGCTATGGGCGGGGCCAAGAACCACGGCATCGTCATGCCCGACGCCGACCTTGACCAGGTGGTCAAGGACCTGTCGGGCGCGGCCTTCGGCTCGGCCGGCGAGCGCTGCATGGCGCTGCCCGTCGTCGTCCCGGTCGGCAAGGCCGTGGCCGATGAACTGCGCGAGCGGATGGTGGCAGAGATCGAGACCCTGAAGGTCGGCCTCTCCAACGACGCCGACGCCCAGTACGGCCCGGTCGTCTCCGCCGCCCACCGCCAGAAGATCGCTGACTACATCCAGATCGGGAAGGACGAGGGCGCCGAGCTGGTCGTCGACGGCCGCGACTTCAAGCTTCAGGGCTACGAGAAGGGCTTCTTCATCGGCCCGAGCTTTTTCGACGGCGTGAAGCCCGGCATGAAGACCTACCACGAAGAGATCTTCGGCCCGGTGCTGCAGATGGTCCGCGCCGACAGCTTCGAAGAGGCGGTCGAGCTGCCCAGCAAGCACCAGTACGGCAACGGGGTGGCCATCTTCACCCGCAACGGCCGCATGGCCCGCGAGTTCGCATCCCGCGTCCAGGTCGGCATGGTCGGCATCAACGTGCCGATCCCGGTGCCGGTCGCCTACCACACCTTCGGCGGCTGGAAGCGCAGCGCCTTCGGCGACACCAACCAGCACGGCATGGAAGGCGTGAAGTTCTGGACCAAGGTCAAGACCATCACCGCCCGCTGGCCGGAAGGCGAGGTCGGGGACTCGAGCTTTGTGATCCCGACGATGAAGTAGAGGTTGATGCTCTCCCCTTGGGAGAGCTGTCGCCCCGGAGGGGCGACCTAGAGGGAGGGGCTGCGGCCTGACGGCTGGCGGCGGGTCTTCCCTCTCCGACCTGGCTCCGCCAGGCCACCTCTCCCACTGGGAGAGGGCTGTTATCGGACGATCAGCGTCCGGGTCACCGCGTCCAGGACGAACCGGCCGGCGGGCGTAGCCCGCAGACGCTCGGCGTCCTCCGCCAGCAGGCCTTGCTCGACCAGCCCACCGACCACGCCGCTGTCGGGCCCAAGCCCCAGCCCCGACAGGTCCGCCCAGGCGACGCCCTCGTAGGTCCGCAGGCCCATCAGGATGCGCTCCTCGGCGGCCTCGACCGGGGTCAGGGCCTCTGTCTCGAAGCCCAAGCCGGTCTCGCCGACCGCACGGATGTAGTCTGCCACGCCCGTCCGGGCGGTCGTCGCCGTCCGCACCCCGTCCAGCGTCAGGCGGCCGTGCGCGCCCGGGCCGGCGCCGACGTAATCCTGGCCGCGCCAGTAGACGAGGTTGTGCCGCGAGCGGGCGGCCTCGCCCCGGGCATGGTTGGAAACCTCGTAGGCCTCGAAACCGGCCGCCTCGAGCGTGGCCTGGGTCATGTCGTAGAGGGCTGAACCCGCCTCGTCGTCCGGCGGGGTGAAGGTCCCGCGCCGCACCGCGCGATCGAAGGCGGTGCCGGCCTCGATGGTCAGCTGATAGGGCGAAACGTGTTCGGCGCCGAGATCGACGACCGCCGCCAGCTGTTCGCGCCAGGCGGCGGGGGTCTGGTCCGGCAGGGCGTAGATCAGGTCCACCGACAGGCGCGGAAAGGTCGCCGCCGCCACGCCTGCCGCCCGCCGCGCCTGCCCCGCGTCGTGGTTGCGGCCCAGAAACTTCAGCGCCGCGTCATCGAACGACTGCAGGCCCAGCGACAGCCGGTTCACACCGGCGTCGCGGAAGGCGGCGAAGCGGCCGGCCTCGGCGTCGGTGGGGTTGGCCTCCAGCGACACCTCGACCTCGCCGTCCGGCGTCCACAGGCTCTTCGCCGTCTCGACGATGCGCGCGGCCCAGCCGGGCTCCATCAGCGAGGGGGTGCCGCCGCCGAGGAAGATCGAGACCAGCCGCCGGTCGCCGGTCAGCGCCCGCTGGGCGGTCAGGTCGGCGACGATCGCATCGGCCAGCGCCGCCTGCTCCGCCTGACCCCGGTCACGCACGACGTTGAAGTCACAGTAGGGGCAGATCCGCGCGCAGTAGGGCCAGTGGACGTAGACCCCCAGCGGCTGCAGATCGGTCAAAACAGCGCGGCCTTGAGCTTGGCGAAGGCGACGGCGCGATGGCTGATGGCGTCCTTGGCGACCGGGTCCATCTCACCGAAGGTCTGGCTGTAGCCGGCCAGCACGAAGATCGGGTCATAGCCGAAGCCGTGGACGCCGCGGCCGGGGAAGACGAGGTCGCCGCGCACGATGCCCTCGACCACCACCGAAGGACCGTCCGGCCAGGCGACGGCCAGGGCGCTGGTGAACCAGGCCGAGCGGTCGTCCGAGCCGGTTTCGATCATCCGCTCCTCGACCTTGGCCATCGCCTCGGCAAAGTCCTTAGACGGACCGGCCCAGCGGGCTGAGAAGATACCGGGCGCGCCGTCCAGGGCGGTGACCGACAGGCCGCTGTCGTCGGCGATCGCGATCTGTCCCGACAGATCGGCCGCGTGGCGCGCCTTGAGCAGGGCGTTGCCGACGAAGGTGCTTTCGGTCTCGTCGGGCTCGGGGATGTTCAGCTCGCCCGCCGACAGGATGGTGAAGCGACCATCGAGCAGGGCGACCAGCTCCTTCGCCTTGCCCGGATTATGGGTGGCGGCGACCAGGGTGGTTCCGGGGGCGAGCAGCAGCGGCATGGCGGGATCCTCTCCCCGCCTTCCTCGCCCCGAACGCCCGCCCGCGCAAGGCCGGGCGTTTATGCTGCAGTGCATTACGCTGATGTAATGATGTTACGCAAGTTTAATATCGATAAACGATAATTCCTTTGATTGAAGATCGATGATCTCGTACATAGATGACGTGGACGGGCCGCAACGGGCCGCCCACCGGGTGAGGAAAGGTCCTCATTCGTGTTGCACTGCACAACGGAGAACATCATGTCCGCTCAAAAAATGACCAGCATCGTCGACCGCATCGCGATGACCCTGGTGACCGCCGGTCTTCTGGCCGCCCTGCCGGTTTCGGCGGTGCTGTTCGTGACCAGCTCCATCTGATCGGGCTCTCTTTCATGAGGGCCCCGGTCAGGGCATTCTCGCCGCCCGCCTGAGGGCCGGCTTCTCCCGAGGGAACCGATCGACGGTTCCTTCCGGTGAAACCGGCTCCAGGGGGCGCCCGGAAACAACAGCCACGGGCGAGCGGCCTGCCGCCGCCCGTATCTGTCGTTGGCGCGGGGTGGAGGGAGCGACCCGGCGCGCCTGCGCCGGAATGGGGGGAGTTGCGCCATGCGCGCTATGGGACCTGGCTCGGTATCGAGCTTCCTGAAGACCGTCCTGGACGTCGTCTATTTCGGCACGGTCACGATCCTGGCCCTGCTGACGGTCGGATTGATCGCCGGTCTGCTGGCCGTCAGCTTCGTGCCGGACCTGTTCGGCCAGATCGGCGACCGCTTGAAAATCGAGGGCGACGTCACGCCGGGAAAGCTGGCGGCGCTGACCGTCACCTTTGCCGTCTTCGGCATCCTTAACCTCGGGGCGCTGATCACCATCCTCAGCTGTCTGCGCAAGGTGTTCGCCACCCTGACGGCCGGCGACCCGTTCGAGCCGGAGAACATTCCGAGACTGCGATTGATCGGCTTCGTGCTGGCCGGCCTCGAGCTCGCTCGCTATGCGCTCAACACCTTGCTGCTGGCCATCGCCCCGGCGCTCACCTGGGACATCGACGGCTTCAACATCACCGTCTGGTTCTCGGTTCTGGTCGTCTTCGTGCTGGCCGAGGTCTTCCGCGAGGGCGCCCGCCTTCGTCGCGAAGCCGAGCTGACGATCTAGGCGGGAGCGTACCATGGCCATCAAGGTCACCCTCGACCGGATCCTGCTGGAGCGACGCATGTCGCTGACCGAGCTGGCCGACCGCGTCGGCGTCACCATCGCCAACCTGTCGATCCTGAAGACCGGCAAGGCCCGCGCGATCCGCTTCTCGACCCTCGACGCCCTCTGCCGGGAACTGTCCTGCCAGCCCGGCGACATCGTCATCTTCGAACCGGGCGGCGGCTCCGGCGTCGAGGAGGACGATGAGGACGAAGGGGCGTACGGGGGGGCGTAGATCTGCCTCCCTCAAATTGGGCATCCGTCATGGCCCGACTTGTTCGGGCCACCTATGAACACCGGAAATGCAGGAAGAGGCGCGACTGATCGGCCGCGCCTCATCTTGTCTGCTCACCACGCATGGGTGGCCCGAACAAGTCGGGCCATGACGCGGAGTATTGAGGGGGGCCTACCCGCCCACCGCCGCCCGTTGCAGCAGGAACAGCTCGCCGATGCCCTTTTCGGCCAGGCCGTAGAGGGACTCGAACTCGGCGCGGGTGAAGCCGCGCTTTTCGCCGGTGGCCTGGATCTCGACGATGTCGCCGACGCCGGTCAGCACGAAGTTCGAGTCTGCCTCGGCCGAGGAATCCTCCTCGTAGTCGAGGTCCAGCACCGGCAGGTTGTTGAACACGCCGCAGGACACCGCCGCCACCTGGTCCAGGATCGGGTCGGTCTTGATGACGCCTTCGTCGAGCAGGTATTTCGTCGCCAGCCGCAGCGCGACCCAGGCGCCGGTGATCGAGGCGGTGCGGGTGCCGCCGTCGGCCTGCACCACGTCGCAGTCGATCTGGATCTGGCGCTCGCCCAGCGCCTTCATGTCGACCACGGCGCGCAGGGAGCGGCCGATCAGGCGCTGGATTTCCTGGGTGCGGCCCGACTGCTTGCCCTGGGCGGCCTCGCGGCGGCCGCGGGTGTGGGTGGCGCGGGGCAGCATGCCGTACTCGGCCGTGACCCAGCCGGCGCCCTTACCGCGCATCCAGCCGGGGACGCCCTCGTCGACGCTGGCGGTGACCAGCACCTTGGTGTGGCCAAACGTCACCAGGCACGAGCCCTCGGCGTAGCGGTTGACCCCGGTTTCGAGGGTCACGACCCGCATCTGGTCGTGGGCGCGTTCTGACGGTCGCATCATCTGTCTCTTCAAAGCGTTGCGCGGCTTGCGCGCGGGCAGGGGCTGCCTATCCTATCGGGGGAAGGGTCGTCCACGGCCCTGAAGTGAACAGCATGTCCTCGATCCTCACCGGCGGCCTCGCGCCGACCCCGACCCTGACCGATCTGGATGAGCGCGCCCGCGACATCTTCCGGCGCGTGGTGGAGGCCTATCTGGAGACCGGCGAGCCGATCGGCTCGCGCACCCTGTCGCGCGGCGGCATCCAGCTGTCGCCGGCCTCGATCCGCAACACCCTGCAGGACCTGGCCCAGCTTGGCCTGCTCGATTCGCCGCACAGCAGCGCCGGCCGCCTGCCGACCCATGCGGGCCTGCGGCTGTTCGTCGACGGCCTGCTGGAAGTCGGCGATGTCGGCGAGGCGGAAAAGCGCGAGATCGACGCCCGGCTGTCGGTGCGCGGCCGGTCCTTCGAGGACGCCCTCAACGAGGCCAGCGGCATCCTGTCGGGCCTGGCCGGCGGCGCGGGCATCGTGGTCAGCCCGGTGCGCGAGGCGGGGGTCAAGCATGTGGAGTTCGTGGCGCTCGGCCCCGATCAGGCCCTGGCGGTCATGGTCTTCGATGACGGCCAGGTCGAGAACCGGCTGATGCGGCTGGCCCCGGGCCTGACGCCCTCGGCGCTGCTGGAGGCGTCCAGCTTCCTGGGCGCGCGGCTCAAGGGCCGCACCCTGACCGAGACGCGCAGCGAGATGCGGGCCGAGCTGGACCGCGCCCGCCGCGAGCTGAACGAGACCGCCGCCCGGCTGGTCGAGGACGGTTTGGCGGCTTGGGGCGGCGGCGAGGACGCCGACCGCTCGCTGATCGTGCGCGGCCGCGCCAACCTGCTGGGCGAGGCCGGCGCGCTGGAGGACCTGGAGAAGGTCCGCCGCCTGTTCGACGACCTGGAACAGAAGGAGCAGCTGATCGGTTTGCTCGATGACGTCCGCGACGCCCAGGGCGTGCGGATCTTCATCGGCGCGGAAACGCGACTTTTCTCGCTTTCGGGTTCCGCCCTGATCGCGGCGCCCTATATGTCGGGCCGACAGAAGGTGCTGGGCGCGATCGGTGTGATCGGGCCGGCGCGTTTGAACTATGCCCGGGTGATCCCGCTGGTGGACTACACCGCGCGGGTGCTCGGCCGAATGCTGGACGGATGAAGAGATGAGTGACCAGGAGACCCCGGCCAACGGCCATGACGAGGACCTCGAGACCATCGAGGCGGCGCTGGACGCCGACATCGAGGCGCTGAAGGTCGAGAACGCCGCGCTGAAGGAACAGGTGCTGCGCTACGCCGCCGAGGCCGACAACACCCGTCGCCGGGCCGAGCGCGAGCAGAACGACGCCCGCGCCTACGCCATCCAGAAGTTCGCCCGCGACCTGTTCGGCGTGGCCGACCACCTGACCGCCGCCACCACCCACGCGCCGCGCGACAGCGACGACCAGATCGTCAAGAACTTCGTGGTCGGCGTCGACATGACCTTCAAGGAGCTGATGAGCGCCTTCGAGCGCAACGGCCTCAAGAAGCTGGCCCCGGAAAAGGGCGGCAAGTTCGACCCGCACCAGCACCAGGCGATGATGGAACAGCCGGCCGGCGACGGCGTGGCCCCCGGCGCGGTGATCAAGACCCTGCAAGCCGGCTACGAACTGCAGGGCCGCATCGTCCGCCCGGCCATGGTCGTGGTCGCCGCCAAGGGCGGAGCCGCCCAGCCGGCGTCCGACACGCCGGCCTCCAACCCCTACGCCGCCGAGGGCGACGCCAGCGGCGCGGCGGTGGACACGAAGGCCTGATCCTCACCTGCCGTCATCCTCGCGCTCGTCGCGAGGACCCATGCGTGGTGCGTTTGACGGGAAGGGCGTGGAGCGATCCGCGCCCTTCTTACCGTCCGTCGTGTTCATGGGTCGTCGGAACAGGTCCGACGATGACGGAGAAGAGAGCGCAACCGCACTGGAGTCGGTCCCTGCCCCCTTCCGCAAGCCGCTGATTACGCTAATGTCGCAAGTCCCCTTGAAGGCGAACCGGCGGGGGTCTCGACGATTCGCCCGCACTTCCTGACTTCGGACGAGACATGAAGCTTACCATCGAGCGGACGGCGCTGCTGAAGGCCCTCGGGCATGTGCAGAGCGTCGTCGAGCGGCGCAACACCATCCCGATCCTCTCGAACGTCCTGCTGACGGCGGAGCGCGAGCAGGTGGGCTTCTCGGCGACCGACCTGGACATGGAGATCATCGACCAGGGTGTGGCCCAGGTCGACGTGCCCGGCCAGATCACCGCCCCGGCCCACACGCTGTACGAGATCGTTCGCAAGCTGCCCGAGGGCGCTGACGTGTCGCTGTCCTTCACCGGCGACGACCCCCGGCTGCAGGTCCAGGCTGGCCGGTCGAAGTTCAACCTGCCGGTGCTGCCGGCCGGCGACTTCCCGGTGATGAGCTCCGACGGCCTGTCGACCCGCATTCCGGTCGACGCCAATGACCTGGCGCGACTGATCGACAAGACGCGCTTCGCCATCTCCACCGAGGAGACCCGCTACTACCTGAACGGCCTCTACGTGCACACGGTGGTCGAGAACGGCCAGCCGATGCTGCGCTGCGTGGCCACCGACGGCCACCGCCTGGCCCTGGCCGAGATGCCGGCGCCCGAGGGCGCCGCCGGCCAGCCGGGCGTGATCATCCCGCGCAAGACCATCAACGAGGTCCGCCGCCTGCTCGACGACGCCGGCGAGACGGTCGATTTCCAGGTCAGCGCCCAGAAGGTGCGCTTCGAGTTCGGCCAGGCCGCCGCCCTGACCTCCAAGGTCATCGACGGATCGTTCCCCGACTACATGCGGGTGATCCCGCGCGACAACGCCAAGATCATGCTGGTCGACAACACCCTGTTCGCCCAGGCCGTCGACCGCGTCGCCACCATCTCGGCCGAGAAGAGCCGGTCGGTGAAGATGGCCGTCGAGCCCGGCCGTATGACCCTGACCGTCCGTAACATGGAAGCCGGCCAGGGCGTCGAGGAGCTGGAGATCGACTACGACGGCGATGCCTTCGAGATCGGCTTCAACGCCCGCTACCTGCTCGACGTCACCGGCCAGATCGGCGGCGAGATCGCCGAGTTCCGGTTTGCCGATCCGGCCAGCCCGACGCTGGTGCTGGATCCGACGGACGCCGGGGTGAAGTACGTGTTGATGCCGCTGCGGGTCTGACCGCTGGCGGCGCTGCTGCACGAAATCTGGGAATCGACGGACGACGACGGTCGCTGGCTGCCGGTCTGCATGGTGGCGGGTCCGGACGGCGACGACCTGCGCTCGCAGCTGGACATCGACGCCCGGCTGGTGACGACGTTCGAAGCTCACTCCCCGTTCGAGGCGATGACCATCTTCCATCGGCTGATGGAGCTTGGTCCCTACAGGGGCGTCAGCAACGACGAGCGCCGGGCCTACACGGAAGAGGCGCTGATGCGGCAGTTCCAGGGCTAGGGACAGAGACCTGCGGTGTCAGTCCCCAGCGGCTTCACCAGCAGCAACGTCGTCAGGCCGCTGTTCCATTCCTCGTCCGGATAGCGGCCCGCCTCGCGGTAGCCGCGCTTCGCGTAGAAGGCCTGGCTGCGGGTGTTGAAGGTGTCGGTCTCCAGCCGCGTCTGGGCATGGCCCGCCGCCGCCATCGCGGCCTCGGCGTGGTCCATCAGGCGGCTCCCGACGCCGGACCGCGCATGACTCGCCAGCACATGCAGGGCGTTCACGAAATCGCCGTTCCAGTCGACGAGGCCGACCACCGCGCCCTCGACCTCGGCCACGACGAACAACCGCCCCCGCTCGCCGACGTAGGCGGCCGGACGGTCGTCGCGCCGGAAGGCCTCGGCCGCCTCCGGGGTCAACTGCGGCAGCCAGGTGCTCTCGAAGGTGTCTCGCAGGATGGCCTTCAGCGCCGCCGCGTCGTCCGGGCGGGCTTGGCGGATCAGAGTCTCGCGTGTCGGCGCCATGTCGGAACCCTACGCATTCACGGGGCCGTCCACTACATTGGACCCATGTCCCTGCGCCTGCCCCAGTCGCTGTTCACCGCGAAGACCGATCCGTTCGACGCCGGCCTGCAGACCGAGCTGATGGCCGAGCAGGCCGCCTCGCTCGGGCGGGCGGGGACGCGGGTGGAGACGACGCTGGCGGCCCTGCGCGTGGCCTCCGCCGAGGACCGCCCCGCCGCCCTGAAGGCCGCCGCAGACGCGGTCTGGGCCCTGTTCATCCAGCGCGAACTGATGGGCCAGCGGAACCAGAAGCCGCTGATCGAGCACTACGGCATTCCGAAAGAGGTGCTGGTGCGGCTGGGGGCGCGGTAGGGGCGCTCCCAACACCGTGATCGTCGGACTTGTTCCGACGACCCATGAACACTGCGATCGCCGTACGTCCTTCGACACGCCGGTTCGCGGCCGCTCAGGATGACTAGCAAGAATGGCTCCCAACCAAAGTCATGCTGAGCAGCGCTCGAAGAGCGCGTGTCGAAGCACGCAGGACGCCGGAGACTCACCACGCATGGGTGGCCCGGACGAGCCGGGCCATGACGAACAAAAGGCGGGCGTGGTACGGACCCCCATGCGTTCCGTCGTCACCAACCTGACCCTGACCGACTTCCGCTCCTATGAGCGGGCGGAGCTGTCGCCGGACGGGGCGAGCGTCTGCCTGTGGGGGCCGAACGGGGCGGGGAAGACCAATCTTCTGGAGGCGATCAGCCTGCTGTCGCCGGGGCGGGGCCTGCGCGGCTCGGCCATCGCCGAGGTCGGGCGGCGGATGCCGGGGGAGAAGACCGGCCGGGCCTGGGCGGTTTCGGCGCTGGTCTGGGGCGACGACGACGCGGTGCGGATCGGCACCGGGGTCGAGCAGCCCGGGGCGGCGCGGCGCATCGTGCGCATCGAGGGCGAGACCGTGCCGCCCGGGCGGCTGGCCGACCATATCCGGCCGATCTGGCTGACCCCGGCCCAGGACCGGCTGTTCCTGGAGGCGGCCGGCGACCGCCGCCGCTTCTTCGACCGGCTGGTCTTCGCCGCCGAGCCCAAGCACGCCGCCCACGCCGCCGCCTATGACAAGGCCATGCGCGAGCGGATGCGCCTGCTGACCGACGCGGGCGAGGGCGGGAGCGAGCCCGACCCGGTCTGGCTGTCGGCGCTGGAGGCGCGGCTGGCCGAGTCCGGCGCCCTGATGGCCGAAGCCCGGGCCCGGACACTGGCGGTGCTGCAGTCGGAGATCGACGACCGGGGCGACCGGCCCTTTCCGCAGGCGTTGCTGAGCCTGACCGGCGAGTGGGAGCAGCTGGCGGCCAGCGGCGTCGACTTCGCCGATCTCGAGGCCCGCCTGGCCGCCGCCCTGGCCGCCGCGCGGGCCCGCGACGGGGCGGCGGGACGGGCCCTGACCGGTCCGCACCGGGGCGATCTGGCCGTGCTTCACGCCGAAAAGGACCGGCCCGCCGCCGAATGTTCGACCGGCGAGCAGAAGGCCCTGATTCTGAACCTCGTCCTGGCCCAGGCGGCGAGACTTTCCCGTGTAGAATCAGCGCCAAGTCCTGTATTGTTGCTCGACGAAGTCGCCGCGCATCTGGACCCGCTCCGCCGGGCCGCGCTGGCCGACGAAATCGCGGCGCTCGACCTCCAGGCGTTTCTGACTGGAACCGACGAGTCGCTGTTCGACCCCTTCAAGGGTCGGGCCCTCGGCGTCCGTGTGGAGCCGTCCGGCCTGACCGTTCTGGACCGATAGATGACCGACGAAATCGAAGACGTTTCCGAGCCGCAGCACAACGGCGAATACGACGCCGACTCCATCAAGGTGCTCAAGGGCCTGGACGCGGTGCGCAAGCGCCCCGGCATGTACATCGGCGACACCGATGACGGCAGCGGCCTGCACCACATGGTCTACGAAGTCGTCGACAACGCCATCGACGAGGCGCTGGCCGGGCACGCGACCAAGGTCGAGGTGATCCTGAACGCCGACGGCAGCTGCACCGTCACCGACGACGGCCGCGGCATTCCGGTCGACATGCACGAGGGCGAGGGTGTCAGCGCCGCCGAGGTCATCATGACCCAGCTGCACGCCGGCGGTAAGTTCGACCAGAACAGCTACAAGGTCTCCGGCGGCCTGCACGGCGTCGGCGTCTCGGTGGTCAACGCGCTCAGCGACTGGCTGGAGCTGAAGATCTTCCGCAATGGCAAGGCGCACCAGATGCGCTTCGAGCGCGGCGACGCGGTCTCGTCCCTGACCATCACCGGCGACGCGCCGATCCGCGGCGAGGGCGACAGCCGCGAGGGCAAGGCCCTGACCGGCACCCAGGTCACCTTCTTCCCCTCGACCACCACCTTCGCCTTCATCGAGTTCGACCGGAAGACGCTGGAGCACCGCCTGCGCGAGCTGGCCTTCCTCAACAGCGGCGTGACCATCCACTTCCGCGACCTGCGCGACGCCGAACCCTGGGAAGAGATCCTGCACTACGAGGGCGGCATCGAGGCCTTCGTCCGCCACCTGGACAAGGCCAAGTCGGCGCTGATCAAGGCGCCGATCGTCATCCGCGGCGCCCGTGAGAAGGTCGAGATCGACCTCTCGCTGGAGTGGAATGACAGCTACCACGAGCACATGCTGTGCTTCACAAACAACATCCCGCAGAAGGACGGCGGCACCCACCTGTCGGCCTTCCGCGCCGCCCTGACCCGGGTCATCACCAACTATGCCGAGAGTTCCGGCATGGCCAAGAAGGAGAAGATCTCGGTCACCGGCGAGGACGCCCGCGAGGGCCTGACCTGCGTGCTGTCGGTCAAGGTTCCGGACCCCAAGTTCAGCTCCCAGACCAAGGACAAGCTGGTCTCCTCCGAGGTGCGCCCGGCCGTCGAGGGTCTGGTCCAGGAGGGCCTGGCGACCTGGTTCGAGGAACACCCCGTCGAGGCCAAGGCCATCGTCAGCAAGATCGCCGAGGCCGCCTCGGCCCGGGAAGCGGCCCGCAAGGCCCGCGAGCTGACCCGCCGCAAGAGCGCGCTCGACATCACCAGCCTGCCCGGCAAGCTGGCCGACTGCTCCGAGCGCGACCCGGCCAAGTCCGAACTGTTCATCGTCGAGGGAGACTCGGCCGGCGGCTCGGCCAAACAGGCCCGCAACCGCGAGAACCAGGCCATCCTGCCCCTGCGCGGCAAGATCCTGAACGTCGAGCGGGCCCGGTTCGACAAGATGCTCTCGTCCGAACAGGTCGGCACCCTGATCATGGCGCTGGGCGCCGGCATCGGGAGGGACGAGTTCAACATCGAGAAGATGCGCTACCACCGCATCGTCATCATGACCGACGCCGACGTCGACGGCGCCCACATCCGCACGCTGCTGCTGACCTTCTTCTACCGGCAGATGCCGGAGGTGATCGAGCGCGGCTACCTCTACATCGCCCAGCCGCCGCTCTACAAAGCCACCAAGGGCAAGTCCTCGCGCTATCTGAAGGACGACCCCGAGATGGAGACCTTCCTGATCGACGAGGGCGTCGACGGGGCGGAGCTGGACCTGTCGACCGGCGAGCGGATGACCGGCCAGGACCTGCTGGCCCTGGTCACCCAGGCGCGGCAGGCCAAGGCCAACATCGATCGCCTGTCGGCCCGGGCGCCGGCCTTCGCCATCGAGCAGTCGGCCCTGGCCGGACTGATGAGCGAAACCCCCGATCCGGAAGCCGCCGCCAAACGCCTGAACCTCTACGCCGAGGAGGGCGACGGTCCCTGGTCCGGCGCGCGCGGCGAGACCGGCTTCGTGTTCAGCCGCATCAAGCGCAGCGTGTCCGAAAAGATCGTGCTGGAAGATGCGCTGCTGCAGGCCGCCGACGCCCGTCGTCTGTCCGAGCGCGCCGCCGCCCTGGCCGAGGTTTTCGCCGGGCCGGCGGTGTATCGCCGCAAGGACAAGAGCACCACGGTGCGCGGCCCGCTCGACCTGGTCGGCGCGGTCATGGACGCCGGCCGCAAGGGCCTGTCGATCCAGCGCTACAAGGGCCTTGGCGAGATGAACCCCGAGCAGCTGTGGGAGACCACGCTCGACTCGGAGGCCCGCACCCTGCTGCAGGTCCGGGTGAACCACGCCGACGACGCCGACGACATGTTCAGCCGCCTGATGGGCGACCTGGTCGAGCCGCGCCGCGAGTTCATCCAGGAGAACGCCCTGGACGCCGAGGTGGACGTCTAGCTCTCCCGCACGACCTTCAGCACCGCCGCGCCGTAGCGTTCCAGCTTCGACGCTCCGACACCGTTGGCCAGCATAAGGTCGCCGGCCGAGCGGGGGCGCAGGCGGGCGATGTCTTCCAGGGTCCTGTCGGCGAAGATGACGTAGGGCGGCACATGCTGCTCGTGGGCCTCGTCGCGGCGCCAGGCGCGCAGCGCCTCGAACAGCACCGCCACATCGCCCGTCAGCTCCTCGCCGGCGCTCTTGCCGCGCTTGCGGGGCGAGGCGCGACCGATACGGCCCGAGGCGTCGGCGCCTTCCGGCGGCGTCCGCACCGCCACCTTGCGCTCGCCCCTGTAGGTCGCCTTGACCGCTTCGGCGTCGCCCAGGCCGATCAGCGGCCGACCATCGTTGGGGTCCTCGCGCAGCAGACCCTCGAACAGCAGCTGGTCGATCAGGTCGCGCCAGCCGGCGGCGGTGAACTCCTTGCCGATGCCCCAGGTCGACAGCGCGGCCTCCGACTCCGACACGTCCTTGGTCTTGCCCAGCAGATGGTCGACCAGCCGGCCGCGCCCGAAGCGGCCGCCCAGGCGGTGGACGGCGGCCAGCGCCTTCTGGGCGGCGACCGTGGCGTCGATGGCGGCCGGCGGGCTGACGCAGAGGTCGCACTGGCCGCAGCGGGCGACGCCTTCCTCCCCGAAGTAGCGGCGCACGGCGGCGGCGCGGCAGGCCGTGCCGTCGAGCATGTTGTACAGCTGGCGCACCTTGCGGTTCTGGACGCCGCGCACTTCCTCGCTGAACTCGCGTCCCTCGATCCGCCGGAAGGCCCAGGCCATGTCCGCCGAGCCGTACAGGGTGATGCCCTCGGCCGGCTGGCCGTCGCGCCCGGCGCGGCCGATTTCCTGCCAGTAGGCCTCGATGGAGGCGGGCGGGTCCGCATGAATCACGAAGCGGACGTCCGGCTTGTCGATGCCCATGCCGAAGGCGATGGTCGCCACCATCACCGCCGCGTCGGCCTCGAGGAACTTCTCCAGCCGCTGCGAGCGGACGGTCTTGTCGAGTCCGGCGTGGTAGGCCAGCGCCGGCACGCCGACCTGGACCAGGCGTTCGGCCAGCTTCTCGGTCCCTTCGCGGGAGCCGGCGTAGATGACGCCGGAGCGGCCGGGACGGGCCAGCACCAGCTCCTCGACCCGGGCATGGCCCTGGCCGCGCTTGCGCTCGGCCGACAGGATCAGCTCGGGCCGCGCGAAGCTGTCGACGAACTCGGCCGCGTCCTCGAGCCGCAGCTCGGCGCGGATATCCTCGCGGGTGCGGGAGTCGGCGGTAGCGGTGACGGCAAGGCGCGGCACGCCCGGGAAGATGTCGGCCAGCCGGCCGAGCATCCGGTAGTCGGGCCGGAAATCGTGGCCCCACTGGCTGACGCAGTGGGCCTCGTCGATGGCGATCAGGGCCAGCGGGATGCGCGACAGCCGGTTCAGCATGGCCGGTTGGGCCAGCCCTTCAGGAGACAGGTAGAGCAGGTCCAGGTCGCCGGCGTCGATGCGCCGCCAGATGTCCTGGCGCTGGTCCATGTCGGCGCTGGAATCGAGCCGTTCGGCCGCGACGCCCGACTGCTTCATCGCCTCGACCTGGTCGGCCATCAGCGCGATCAGCGGCGAGACGACCAGGCCCAGGCCCGGGCGGATCAGACTGGGGATCTGGTAGCAGAGGCTCTTGCCGCCGCCGGTCGGCAGCACGGCCATGGCGCTGCGCCCGGCGAGGATCTCGCCGATCACCTGCCCCTGCAGTCCGCGGAACTCGGCATGGCCGAAGACGCGGCGCAGGATCTCGCGGGCGGGCTGGAGCGAATCGGTCACAGGGCGGTTATGGCGAGCGTCGCGTGGCTTGCTAACCCCCTGATCGCGCGGCTGCACGAAACCTCCATATCGACGGCCTTTACCGCCGCGAAAACGTCGCGTTCATATGTCGTCAATCATCATGGGGCCTGACAGGCGCGGCGCGAGGATTCGCGTCTCTCGATATCCGGACAAGCGAAGAGACGATGGCTAAACCACAGGGCGCGCGGCGCACGCCGCTTCAGGCGTTCACCTACTGGGGCGCGGTGATCGGCGTCTGGGGCCTGATCTTCGTCGTGGCCTTCTTCGCCATGTTCGCCACCGACCTGCCGGACGTCTCCAGGCTCAACGACGTCACGCGCCAGCCGTCGATTTCCTACCTCGACCGGTCGGGCGCGCTGATCGCGGTGCGCGGCAGCCAGTACGCGCCGCCGGTCGACCTGGACAAGCTGCCTGACTATGTCCCCAAGGCCTTCATCGCCATCGAGGACCGGCGCTTCTACTGGCACCCCGGCTTCGACCCGGTCGGCATCAGCCGCGCGGCGGTCAAGAACCTGTCCTGCATGTGCGTCGCCGCCGGCGGCTCGACGATCACCCAGCAGCTGGCCCGCAACCTGTTCCTGACGCTGGACCAGAACTGGCGGCGCAAGGCGCAGGAGCTGATCCTGTCGCTGTGGCTGGAGATGAAGTTCTCCAAGAAGGAGATCCTCGCCCTCTACCTGAACCGGGTCTACTTCGGGGCCGGCGCCTACGGCATCGAGGCCGCCGCCCAGCGCTACTTCAACAAGCCGGCCTCGCGGCTGACCATCGGCGAGGCGGCCCTGCTGGCCGGGATGATGAAGGGTCCGTCGCGCTACAGCCCGGTGACCGCCACCGGTCGGGCCGAGCGCCGCGCCAACATCGTGCTCGACGAGATGGTGCGGACCAAAGCCATCACGCCCGAGCAGCGGGCCGAGGCGATCCGGACCCCCGTGCGGGTCTCCGCCGTGCTCGCCAACCAGCGGGCGCAGTATTTCACCGACTGGGTCGACGGACAGGTCCGCGCGCTGGTTGGAGAGCCGACCGAGGACCTGATCGTCGAAACCACGCTGGACCTGCCGATCCAGGCCGCGGCCGAGGCGGCGATCCGCACCGGCGTCAGCGGCGGCAAGGCCCAGGGGGCCGAGCAGGCCGCGCTGGTGGCCATCGACGGCGAGGGCCGCGTGCGCGCCTATGTCGGCGGCGCCAACTACGGCGAGAGCCAATTCGACCGGGCCACGACCGCCCGCCGTCAGGCCGGCTCGGCCTTCAAGCCCTTCGTCTACCTGGCCGCCATGGAGGCCGGCCGCACGCCGACCGTGATGGTCACCGACGAGCCGGTCCGTATCGGCAACTGGGAGCCGCGCAACTACACCGGCCGGTACCTGGGCGCGATCACCCTGCAGACCGCGCTGGCCCAGTCGGTGAACACCGTCGCCGCGCGGCTGGCCAACGAGGTCGGCACCGGCAACGTCGCCTCGGTGGCCAGGCGCCTCGGCATCGCCTCGAAGATCCAGCTCGACCCGTCGATGGCGCTGGGCGCGGTCGAGGTCAGTCCGCTGGAGATGGCCCAGTCCTATGCGCCGTTCGCCAACGGCGGCTTCCTGGCGCGCGGCTACGGCATCCAGCGCATCCGCACCGCCGGGGGCAAGGTGCTGTACGACCACAACCTCGAGAAGCGGGCCAGGCGCTCGGTCATCGGCTCGCCGGCCCTGCAGTACATGAACCAGATGATGCGCGATGTGGTGGTCACCGGCACCGGCAAGCGCGCCCGCGTCGCCGGCTACGACATCGCCGGCAAGACCGGCACGACCAGCGATTATCGCGACGCCTGGTTCGTCGGCTACACCGGCGGCTTCGTCACGGCTGTCTGGACCGGCAAGGACAACAACAGGCCGATGAAGGGCGTCAGCGGCGGCGGGGTCCCGGCCGGCATCTGGCGCAGCTTCATGGCCCAGGCCCTGCCCCGGCTGCGCGCCCAGGCCATTCCCGGCGGCTACGCCACCCCGCCGGCCCAGGAGCCGGACGCGATCGGCGACCTGCTGTCGAACCTCGGCATCGGCGGCGGCGATACGCCTCCCGCGCAGACGCCGGCGCCCGAGCAGAAGGCTCCGCCGCCCCGGCTGCCGGAAGAGGTGCCCTACTAACCCCGCCCGAACGCGTGCAGGCGCGCGCCCTCGCGGCGCAGCCAGTCGCGGTGCGGCGCGTGATCGCCGACCAGGCCGTGAACCAGCGCCCAGAAGCGTGGGCCGTGGTTGGCCTCGATCAGGTGGGCGCACTCGTGGGCGGCGACATAGTCGGCCACCGTGGCCGGCGCGAGCGCCAGCCGCCAGCTGTAGCGGATCGAGGCGTCGGCGCGCGGGCTGGCCGGTCGGCAGGAGCCCCAGCGACCCCGGGCGTCGGTGATCGCCACCTTCGGCATCGGCCGCTCAAGCCGGCCGGCGTAGATCTGTGTCCGCTCGGTCAGCCAGCGCCGCGCCTCGACCTTGATCAGCCGCAGGACCCGGTCGCCGAAGGCCGCGTCATCCGGAGCGCTGATCCGCGCGGACCCTTCCGCCGATGGCGGCGTGTAGCGGGCGCGGCCCGTCCCGACGACCAGGTCGCAGGGCGCGCCGAACAGGGTGATGGTCATGCCGGGCGTCAGCGCCAGGCCTGACGGAAGATCGGCCAGCTGCCCGGCGATCCAGTCGGCTTTCTCGCGGGCGAAGGCCACGGCCTCGGTCAGTCGCCGCGCGGACGGCGCGGTGGCCACGACTTCCCGCCTGATGCGGTCGATGCGCAAGCTGACCCGGCGGGCGCGCGCATTCACCGACAGCCGCACGGGATACCCGTCGGCCTCGATGCGATCACCGTGGGAGAGCCCCGACGCGCCGAACAGCTTCATAGCCATCAGATAGTCGCGGCGCCGACGCCGGGAAAGCCCCGTCTCAGAAGTCGGGGTCGCAGTGGCGGATGAAGGCCGCGACCTTGGGGAAGATTTCCTCACGGAAGCGGCGGCCGTTGAACACCCCGTAGTGGCCGACGCCTTCCTGGACGTGGTCCAGCTTCATGTCGGCGGGAATGTTGGCGCAGAGTTCGTGCGCGGCCTGGGTCTGGCCGATGCCGGAGATGTCATCCAGCTCGCCCTCGACCGTCATCAGGCCGATGTCGGTGATGGCCGACGGCTTCACCAGCCGGTCGCGGTGCAGCAGCTCGCCCTTGGGCAGGGCATAGTCCTGGAACACCTTGTCGATGGTCTGGAGGTAGAACTCCTCGGTCAGGTCCATCACCGCCAGGTACTCGTCGTAGAAGGCGCGGTGCTTGTCGGCGCTGTCGCCGTCGCCGGAGACCAGGTGGTCGAAGTAGCGGCGGTGGGCGTCCTTGTGACGCTCCATGTTCATCGACATGAAGCTGGCCAGCTGCACGAAGCCCGGATAGACGCGCCGGCCCACGCCCGGATAGGGCGCCGGGACGGTGTAGATCATGTTCGACTCGAACCAGGTGAAGGGCCGCTCCTCGGCCAGCTTGTTGGTCACGGTCGGCGAATGGCGCGCATCGATCGGCGAGCCCATGAAGGTCATGGTGCGCGGCCGGCGGGGATCGTTGTCCTCGGCCATCAGGGCGGCGGCGGCGAGCACCGGCGGGCCAGGCTGGCAGACGGCGACGACGTGGGCGCGGTGGCCCAGCGCCCGCAGCATTTGCTGGATGTGCTCGATGTAGTCGTCGAAGTCGAAGCGGCCCTCGAGCATCGGCACGTCGCGGGCGTTCTTCCAGTCGGTGATGAAGACCGCATGGTCGGGCGCGAAGGCCTCGACCGTGCCGCGCAGCAGCGTGGCGTAGTGACCCGACATCGGGGCGACGATCAGCACGGCCGGATCGAGCTGCAGCTTGCCGGCATGGCGCATGTCGGCCATGTCGCGGTCGAACTGCACCAGACGGCACCAGGCGCTTTCCCAGACCACGGTCTGGCGCACGCGCACCGGATGGCCGTTCACCTGGATCTCGTCGATGTGCCACTCGGGCTTGCCGTAGCGGCGGGTGACGTTCTCATACAGGTCGGCCCCGGCCGAAAGGCTACGGCCGAGCGTGGAGTTGCGGGCGGGATTGAGCGGTGAAGACCACCAGTCGCGCGTCAGGCGCGCGGCGGCGCGCATCGGGGTGGCCGCATAGTAAGCCGCTTCGTGCAGGGCGTAGAGCATCGAACCTCGGTCTTTGTGCAGCGCAGCATAACACGATGCGCCTTAACGAAGTCCAGATCGATTCGTTGCGACGCGATCAATCGCCGCGCAGCATCTTGCGGAGTTCCTCGGCCAGTTGGTCGGGGGTCATGCCGTAGGCGAGCGGCCGGCGGAACCGGCCTTTCGGGTCCATCACGTACATGGCGGTGGAGTGGTTCACGAGGTAGTCGGGCCCATCACCGGCCTTCTCGTGGAATACGCGGTAGGCCTTGGCCGCGGCGTTGGTCTGCTCGACCGTCCCGGTCAGGCCCAGCGTCCCCTCCGGCGGGCGTTGGGCCGCGAGCCAGTCGCGCACCTTGGCCGGGGTGTCCCGTTCGGGATCCACCGAGATGAACACGATCCGGACGTCCTCGCCCTGGGGCCCCAGCTGGTCGTGCGCCGCCGTAAGCGCCTGCAGCGTGCCCGGGCAGACGTCGGGGCAGTAGGTGAAGCCGAAGAAGACAACGGTCCACTTGCCCCTCAGCACGCTCTCATCGACCGGACGGCCGGTCTGGTCGACCAGCTTGAACGGTCCGCCGACGCTGCTCGTCTGGGCGTCCTGGCCCTCGAACACGCCGGCCCGCCAGGCCAGGGCGCCGGCGACGAAGACCCCGAAGACGCAGGCGATGAGGAGGAGGATGCGTTGACGGGTCACGAGGCTCTCCGTGGGGGCTCGCCATCGGTCGCGAATTGGGGACAGAGTGGCGGCATGGCGCTGACACCAGATCCGGCGACGGCCGCCGACCTGAAGCCCGGTCTCGATAGTCCGGGGCGCCCCTTCGCGCAAGGGTGGGACGCGCTGTGGCCGACCGGCGTGCCCCGTCGGGGCCGCCTGCGCGTCCGGACCCTGACATCGCTGCGCTGGCTGGCCGTGGCGGGGCAGACGATCACCGTCATCATCGTCGGCTTCATCATGGATCTTCCGGTGCCGTTCGCGGCCTGTTTCGCTCTGATCGCGCTGTCGGCCTGGCTGAACGTGCTGGTCGGACTGGCGACCTCGGGACAGCGGCTGGCGACCGACAACGAGGCCGCGGCCCACATCGTCTTCGACATCCTCCAGCTGTCGGGCATGCTCTATCTGACCGGGGGGATCCTCAACCCGTTCTCGCTGCTGCTGATCGGACCCGCCGTTCTGGCGGCCGCCAGCCTGCCGTTGCGCTATGTGGTGGCGATCTGCCTGCTGGCCATCCTCGCCTGCACGGCCCTGGCTATCCAGGCGATGCCGTTGCCCGCGCCGCAGGCCGAGCCGTTCGACCCGCCGCTGACCAACCGCATAGGCGCGGTGACCGCCCGTATCCTGGGGATCGCCTTCTGCGCCGGCTACGCCTGGCAGGCCGCGCGGGAAGCGGCGCGCATGGAGCTGGCGCTGGATACCGCCCACACGGTGCTGGCCCGGGAACAGCGACTGTCGGCCCTGGGCGCCCTGGCCGCGGCGGCGGCGCACGAACTGGGCACGCCGCTGGCCACCATGACCATCGTCGCCAGGGAGATGGCGCGGGAAGCGCCGCCGGGGTCGCTGCGGGAGGACGCCGAGCTGCTGGTGAGCCAGGCCGCGCGGTGCCGCGACATCCTGCGCGGCCTGACCCGGGCCCCGGACGCCAGCGACGCGGTGCATGAGCGGATGAGCCTGCTGCAGATGGTCCAGGAGGCCATCGAGCCACATACCCGGGGTCCGGATGTGCGGGTCGAGGCGGTGGTGTCCGGCCCGCCGGACGAGCCGCCGCCCGACATCTGGCGGCTGCCGGAGGTGCTGCACGCCCTCAACGCCTTCGTCGAGAACGCCGTCGACTTCGCCCGGTCGGAGATTCTGGTCACCGCCCGCTTCGACGCGCGGCACATCGCCATCGAAGTGCGCGACGACGGCCCGGGCTTCGCGCCGGAGGTGCTGGCCAAGCTGGGCGAGCCCTATGTGACCAGCCGGCCGGGCGCCGAAGCCATGCGCAGCGGCCATGTGGGGATGGGCCTGGGCTTCTTCATCGCCAAGACTCTGCTGGAACGCACCGGGGCCGCCGTGGATTTCCGCAACGGGCGCGGCGGCGGCGCGGTGGTCACCGCCCGATGGCCGCGGGCCGCCATCGCGGCGCCAGATAACGTCGATCCGTTCTCGGGGCTTGATGAATCCCCCGCGACCGCGACACAATGACGCGCGCCCGATTCAACCGCGACGCAAAGTCGATCCGGAGCTGATCCATGACCGATATTGCCGATGTGGTCGCCGGGCTTGCTGACCGCAGCCTCCTGGTGCTCGACGACGACGCGGCGCTGCGAACGCGGCTCGGCCGGGCGCTGGAGCAGCGCGGATTCGAGGTGCGGCTGGCCGGCAGCGTGTCGGAGGCGCTGGACGCGGTGAAGGCCTCTGCGCCCGCCCACGCGGTCCTCGACATGCGGCTCGATGACGGCACGGGCCTGCGCATCGTCCAGGCCATCCGCGACGCCCGGCCGGAGGCGCGGGTGGTCATGCTGACCGGCTACGGCAACATCGCCACAGCCGTCGCCGCCGTGAAGGCCGGAGCCGTCGACTACCTGGCCAAGCCCGCCGACGCCGACGACGTGGCCCGCGCGCTGCTGGCCATCGGCGGCGCCACGGCCGCACCGCCCGACAACCCGATGAGCGCCGACCGCGTCCGCTGGGAGCATATCCAGCGCGTCTACGAGCTGTGCGGCCACAATGTCTCGGAGACCGCCCGGCGCCTGTCGATGCACCGCCGGACCCTGCAGCGGATCCTGGCCAAGCGCGCGCCGCGGTAGGCGGCCGGGGACATGCACTTCAGTGCGTGTCCCCATCAACTTCAAGCGCCGGGGGACGCGTACCGAAGACGGTACATGTCCCCGGTCACCGCCGGAACGCCGCCAGCCGCGCGAAGGCCAGGGTCAGCGCCTTGCGACGCGCCGCGACGAGCGGCGTGAGGGGCGCCTCCCGCACCACCGCCCCGCCAAAGCCGTCCGCCACGATCACACCGGGCTCGGCCGGCAGCAGCTCGACCGGGAAGTGCGGCGCCACCGCGAAGTAGAAGGCGTCGCAATACGGCGCGTACTCCCCCCATTTCCGGTCGGTCAGATAGTCCTCGGCCGAGGACTTCACCTCGACGATGACGATCTCGCCCCTGGGCCCCAGCGCCATCAGGTCGGCCCGCCGCCCGTTGGGCAGGCAGACCTCGGCCAGCGGCGCATAGGCCATCTCCGTCAGGAGCCGCGCCGCGCCGCGCGTGACGGCCAACGTGGTGTCGGGTCGCGTGACCGTGACAATGGACAGGGCGACAACTTCCATGGCGGCATTTATGTTCCGGGTTTGTTCGCGGTCAAGGTGAACGCTCACCAAGGCAGTCGCCGGAGGAGCCAGACGGCGGCGACCAGACTGAAGCCGATCCAGACGGCGATGATCGCCGCCGCCGCAAGGCGGCTCGTTGGACGTGTCGCGAGCGCCTCGCCGCGGAGGCGCAGTTCGGCGAGCAGCGCCGGCGGGATCAGGCGCAGGCAGGCCCAGACACCCAGCGGCGCCAGGATCAGGTCGTCGAGGTAGCCGAGGACCGGGATGAAGTCCGGAATGAGGTCGATGGGGCTGAGCGCATAGGCGGCGACGAGCCCGGCCAGGGCCTTGGCCAGCAAGGGCGTCCGTGGGTCGCGGGCGGCCAGCCACAGGACGATGACGTCTCGCTTCAGCCCCCTCGCCCATGCCCGAAGGCCCTGCATGCCGCGGGACGCCAAGGTCAGCCGGCCTGCGCCGGGAACTCCAGCTTCTGGCCGTAGCCCAGCGCCCGGATGCGCGCGATGGCCGCCTCCCGCGCCGCCTCGCTCAGCGCCGGCCGGCGCGACAGCAGCCAGACATAGTTGCCGCCCGGGGTGGCCATGATGGCCCAGGCCCCGTCCGGGGCGGTGTCGAGGACCCAGTACTCCTGCGTCTTCAACCCGCCGAGGAAGACCATCTCGAACCTGGCGTTGCGGCTGCCGGGCAGGATTCGGCCCGTGGTCGAGAACACCTTCGCCGGCCCCTTGGCAGAGCCCCGGCGACAGACCTGGCTGACCGCGAACTCGCCGGTGGTGGCGACGAAGGCGACATCGCCCTTGCCGCCGATCGGCGTGAAGTCGCTGCGGGCGGCGTGGCAATCGCGCTGGCCGGCGTTGGGCACGCGGGCGATCTCGTACCAGCGGCCGCTGTAGAAGCCGGCGGCGACCGCCTTGGTCGGCCTGGGCGCCGTTGCGGCGGCGGCGAACGGCAGGGGGAGCGCCGCCGCGACGGCGATGGCGGTGAGGATCTTCATGGGACCCACCTTCTAGCCCAGCGCCCTGAAACGCGAAACGCCCCGCCGCGGTTGCGACGGGGCGTTCCTCAAGATTGTGAACCGCGCGCCTATTCGGCGGCGATGCTGACCGGCTTGTGCTCGCGATCCTTGAAGTTGATCGCCTGCAGGTAACGGATGCCGTCCTCGGCGATGTCGTCGCCGACCATCCGGTCGCCTTCCATGCGCAGCTCTTCCAGGTCGACATACATGCCGTAGAAGGCCTTGGTGCGGTCGGTGATGATGCCGGCGTTGAGCAGCGTCTTGACCAGCACGCGGAAGATGTTGGTCTGCTCCTTCATGCTCTCGCGACGGATGTCGTCGGTCATGATCTGGGCGAACTCGGCGATGACCTTGTCGGGGTCGAGGCCGAACTTCTCATACAGGTCACGCTGCTGGTTGGGGCCGACCAGGTTGAACAGCACCGCCTGGAAGCAGTGGGCCGCCCAGTCCTCGATGATGGCGTGTTCCTCGGCCGAGAGCTTGGGGATCGTGCGATCAGCCCAGATCTTCCCGAACTTGTGGTGGAAGGCCTCGTCGGTCATGACCAGTTGCATCAGCTTCTTGCCGACCGGGTCGTTCAGCTTGTTGTAGAAGGTGGCGAAGGCGCCCATGGCGAGGCCCTCGACCAGCATCTGCATGCCGATGATCTTCTTGTAGACCTCCGGCGCGCCGATGATCTCGACCAGCAGGGCCTTCAGGGTCGGGCCGCACTCGACGGGCTTGCCCCAGCGCGCCTTGACGTACTTGGCGAAGGCCGTGACGTGGCGGGCTTCCTCGCGGGTCTGGTTGGCGGCGTACTCCTGCGCGCCCTGGTCCTTCAGCACGTGGCAGAGGCTGGCCGAGAGGTTGAGCGCGCCCTGTTCGCCGTGCAGGATCGAGGAGAAGCTGCGCAGCGTGGACTCGTTGATGAAGGCGATGCGCGTCTTGGGGTCCGAAAGGTGGTTGGACACGTAGTCGGTGGACAGGGCCACGACCATGTCCTCAGGCACGAGGGCCTGGTTTTCCATGTCGAAGGGCTCGTCGAAGTCGATGTACTCTTTGTCCAGCGGATCCCAGAAGTGGTCGTGGGTCGCGGAAATGATCTTGTCGAAGGCCGTGGAGCGGTTGCCGTAACGGTCGAGCTCGAGCATCGACTCGAAATCGTCCGGCGCCACGGCGTCGTACATGGCGTCCTTGGTGATGTTCTTGTCGCTCATCGCGAACTCCTCCGGCCACATGGGAAAGCGGGGCCCGTTGGTCGGACCTCTCGCATGATGTGATCACTGTCCACTTGGCGCGACGTCAGGTCAACCGGAAAGTGACGGGGGCGTCATCTTCTGAACGCGATTTAACCTTCGATCCCGGCCACGCCCTCGAGCTCGCGCAACAGCGCCGGGTCGCGCCGGGCGCGCTCGACGAGGGCGTCGCAGTCGTCGCGCTCCTCCATCTCCAGCTGGTCCAGCAGGCGGGGAAGGCGCTCGGCGGCGTCCTCCAGCGCGGCGTCGTCGGCGTCGAGCACCGTGCGGATCGCCGCCACCACATGCTTGCAGCGCAGGCGGTTCTCCTCGAAGTCCTTGCAGGTGCAGCGGCCGTCCGAGCCGTCTGGCGCGGCGACCTCGACCACATAGGCGATGCCCTGCTCGCCCAGAACATGGGCCAGGACCCCGGCGGGCGTCACCTCGACCAGGCTCGCCCAGCCCTTGTCGGCATAGTTCTCGCCGCGCTTGACCCGGGCCTCGGGCATGTCGCGGGTGACGGCGTCGTAGTCGAAGGCGGGGGCGTGCATGGGCGGCTCTTCAGCGGACTGGGGGCGGGCTAGCAGATTCGTTCATGCTTTGTCTTCGAGGCGGTCGATGTCGTCGTCGGAGAGGCCGAAGTGGTGGCCGATCTCGTGGACCAGCACATGGACGACCAGCTCCTCCAGCGTGACATCGCCGCGCTCGGCCCATTCATCGAGGATCGGACGACGGTAGAGGAAGATCATCGGCGGCGGCGAGGCCTCGAACACCGAGCGCCGGGACAGGTCGACGCCCTGGTAGAGGCCGGTCAGCTCGAAGGGATCCTGGATGCCCATCTCGTCCAGCACCGCCTCGTCAGCGAAGTCGTCGACCCGGATGACCGCCTCGGCGGCGAACCCCCGGAACGGTTCGGGCAGGTCGTCGAACGCCTTCTCGGCCAGGGTTGCGAAGTCGTCGAGGGAGGGCGCCGGGCCGAAACTGCGGGTCATCCGATGAACATGGCGCCGGGGGCGACGGTTCGCCAGTCGCCGGGGGCGCCGGCCTTGTCTATCTTGGCCGGAAGATGATTCGGGCTGGATTCCAATGACTCAGATGGACCTGATCGTCGCGGCGGCGGCCGGCGCGGTCTGTCTGGCGCTTTGCGCGGCCCTCTGGAGCCTCGCCCAGCGGCGGGCGATGGACCGTCGGCTGCGACGCCTTCAGGACCAGCTCGAACTCGCCCAGCTCGGCGCCGAGGCCGCCCAGGCCTCGGCCGAAGCCTTCGACAGCGCCCTGCTGGTCATCGATGACGGCCGCGCCCACCTGGCCTCCGGCGATGAAAGCCTGGCCGCCTGCGCCGACGCGCTGGGCCTGGAGGCCGCCGAGCCCCAGGCCGTGGTCAACGCCCTGATGCGGGCCGACCCCGACCATGCCGCCCGACTGCGGGCGTTGTTCGAACGCGGCGAGGCCTGCGCCTTCGAGGCGCGCGGATCCCGGGGGACGGTGTCCGTCGAGGGCCGGGCCGCCGGCGTGCTGGCCTGGCTCCGTCTGACCGCCTCGGCCGGAGAGGAGGCGGCCCTGCCCAGCGCCGCCCGCCTGGCCGCCTTCCTCGACGCCTCGGCCGACCCGGCCTGGATCGCCTCGGCCGACGGCGCCGTGCAGTGGGCCAATCGCGCCTGGCTGGAAGCGGTGGGCGCGACGACGGCGCAGGACGCCGCCGCCCGGGGCCTGTCGCTGGACAAGGGCGCCGACATGCTGGCCGCCGAGGCCGCCAATCTGGGCGAGCGCCGCGAGGCGTTGCGCTGGATGTCGCTGGGCGGCCGCCGTCGGGCCATGAAGCTGGTCGCCCAGCCGCTGGAAGGCGGCGGCGTGGGCGTGCGCACGACCGACGTCACCCAGGCCGAGGAGACGCAGGACGCCTTCAAGCGCCACGTTGAGGCGCACGACGAGACGCTGAACCATATCGCCGAGGCGGTCGCCATCTTCGGCGCCACCCGGCGGCTGGTCTTCCACAACGCCGCCTTCGCCCAGCTCTGGGCGCTGGAGCCCGCCTGGCTGTCGGAGCGCCCGACGCATGGCGAGATCCTCGACCGGCTGCGCCAGCGCCAGCGGCTGCCCGAGACCTCCGAGTACGCGAAGTGGAAGGCCGCCGAGCTGGCGCGTTACGAGACGCTGGGCCGCCAGCCGGACGACCTGTGGATGCTGCCGGACGGCCGCACGCTGCGACTGGTGCGCCAGCCGCACCCGATGGGCGGCCTGCTGCTGCTGTTCTCCGACATTACCGACGATCTCAGGCTCAAGGCCCAGTACAACGCCCAGCTCAAGGTCCAGAAGGCGACGCTGGACAAGCTGAACGACGCGGTCGTGGTGTTCGGCTCCGACGGGCGGCTGCGGCTGCACAACGAGGCGTTCGAGCGCTTCTGGAACGTCAGCGGCGCGGACATGGAGGCGGCCGGCGACTTCGAGCGGGTCGTCGAGATCTGCGTGCCCCGCCTGCACGACATGGCCTTCTGGCGCGAGCTGAAGGGCCGGGTGGCCGATCCTGATCCCGAAGCCCGGGCCCCGACCTCGGGCGAGAACCGAACCTCTGACGGCAAGATCGTCTCCTGGCAGTCACGGCCGCTGCCGGACGGCGCGACCCTGATCGCCTTCGCCGACATCACCGACGCCCGCCGGCTGGAAGGCGCCCTGGCCGACCGCGAGCAGGCGCTGGACAGCGCCCAGCGGCTGAAGCGGGAGTTCGTCGGCAATGTGTCCTACGAGCTGCGCACGCCGCTGACGACGATCATCGGGTATTCCGAGCTGCTCGACCGCATGGGCGAGGCCATCCCCGAGCGCGGCCGCTCACACCTGGCCTCGGTGCGGCAGGCGGCGACGCAGCTGGGCCGGTCGATCGACGACGTGCTCGACATCGCCGCCATCGACGCCGGCGAGATGGCGCTGGAGATGGGCGACGTCCGGATCGACACCCTGATGAGTGAAACGGCCGAGCGCTGGGCTCCGCAGGCCGGAAGCCAGAAGGTCGAGCTGACCCTGGAGATCGGCGACGACATCGGCCTGATCCGCGGCGACACCCGGCGGCTGGGCCAGACGCTGGACCACCTGGTCGAGAACGCCCTGCGCCAGACCCCGCCGGAGGGCCGGGTGACCCTGTCGGCGGTGCGGGCGGCGGGCGAGGTCCGGCTGGCGGTGACCAACACCGGGCGCGGCGTGCCCTTCCACGTCCAGGCGCACATTTTCGACCGCTTCGTCGGCCGCGAGCGCGGCGGGCCGGGCCTCGGCCTCGCTCTGGTCAAGGCGCTGGTCGAGCTGCACGGCGGCTGGGTGGCGCTGGAGAGCGAACCCAACCAGGGCGCCACCTTCACCTGCCACCTGCCCGAGGCCGCCCTTGTGGTCAGCGGCCAGCGGGAGCTGGGGTTCTAGGTCGACAGAGCTAGTGCTGGCTTTCCGGCAGGCGCACGATCAGGCCGTCGAGGTCGTCGGTGACCTTGATCTGGCAGGACAGGCGGCTGTTGGATTCGACGTTCTCGGCGAAGTCGAGCATCGACTCCTCCATGGCCGACTTCTCGCCGGTCTTTCCCTCGAAGGCCGCGTCGACATAGACGTGGCAGGTCGCACAGGCGCAGGCCCCGCCGCAGTCGGCGTCAATGCCCGGGACGTTGTTCTTGATCGCACCTTCCATGACGGACAGGCCGGTCTTCACGTCGACCGAATGCTCCGTGCCGTCGTGCTCGATGTAGGTGATCTTCGCCATACGCTCCCCTGACGCCTCTTCTTTCTCGGGTTATCGCCGTTCAGGCGACGACCTCTTTCATGGAAATTGCCGTGTTCGCAAGCTTCTCTCGCGAGATGGCCTTGCGATTGCCGATGAGCTGGCGGCCCATCATGAACTCCGGCGCGCTGTTGACCGCCTCGACCGCCTGGATCTGATCGCCCTTGAGGTGGAAGACCGCGAACTTCGCCGTGGCCGGATCGCCGCGCACCAGGATGGTATCCGCGTCGAACGGCATGCCGGCGATCTGGAGCTTGAGGTCGAACTGGTCGGACCAGAACCACGGAACCTCGGGCGTCAACGGCGGCTTGCCGGCGATGACGCCGGCGGCGACCTTGGCCTGCTCCAGCGCGTTGGGCACGCTCTCCAGCCGGACCATCCGGTCGTAGAGCGGCAGCGGCCGGTGGGTGACGTCGCCGATCGCGAAGACGGACGGGTCGGCCGTGCGGGCGTCCAGGTCGACGACGATGCCACCCACACACTCCAGCCCGGCGTCCTTGGCCAGATCGTCGTTGGGGATGGCGCCGATGCCGACCAGGGCGGCGTCGCAGTCGATGGCCCGGCCGTCGGCCAGCCGGACGCGGCGGATGTGGCCGGCCTCGCCCTCGAAGGCGGCGATCTGGACGCCCAGCTCGAAGGCCACGCCCTTGCTGCGGTGGTAGGCGGTGAAGAAGCCCGACAGCTCTTCGCAGGCTACGCGGGCGAGGATGCGCGGCTCGCGCTCCAGCACCATGGCGTGGGCGCCCAGCGCCCGGGCGGAGGCGGCCGCCTCCAGCCCCACATAGCCGCCGCCGATGATGGCCAGCCGCCTGCCCTCGCCCAGCGCCGCCTTCAGCTGCTCCGCGTCGGCGGCGGTGCGCAGCTCCAGCACGCCCTTCAGGTCAGCGCCGGGAATCGGCAGCTTGCGGGCCCGCGCGCCGGTGGCGAAGACCATAATGTCGTAGGTCACCGTCTCGCCGGTCGAGAGGGTGACGACCTTCTCACCACGGTTCAGGCCGGTGGCCCGCACGCCGAGGCGCAGATCGCAGTTGTTCCCGGCGTACCAGGAGGGTTCCTTCAGCGCGAGGCTGTCGGCGTCCGCTTCGCCCTTCAGCCAGGCCTTGCTGAGCGGCGGCCGCTGATAGGGGCCGATCGGCTCCTCGCCGATCAGCACGATGGGCCCCTCGTGCCCGGCCTGGCGCAGGAACGCCGCCATCGCGCCGCCAGCATGGCCGGCGCCAAGGATCACGACCTTCGCCTTGAGATCAGACACCAGGGTCTCCCCGAACTTCGCGCGGAAAATGACGACCGCGTCACTTTTTTGCAAGCGGCGGTCCGCCTGCCGGTTCACTTTGTCTCAGCCCGGATGGCTCAGCCAGAACCAGCCATAGAACAAGACCCAGCCCGACGTGAAGACGGCCAGCCCAATACGGGGTGACAACCGCTCGCGGATCAGGCCTCCGATCAGGGCCATCCCGACGGCCACGAGCAGGAACCGCGGCAGTCGCACCGGCCAGGCCGCCGCGACCCAGGCCGGCAGGCTGATCCCCTGCGCCGGGGCCAGGGCGGCGTAGACCTTGTAGGGCGTGCTGGTCAGCGGACCCTTCATCGCCGCGCCCAGCCAGCCTGCCGCCATCTCGCGTTCGGCGCGGGCGACCATGGCGTCGGAGACGGCGGGAACGGCGGCCACGGCGGCCCGGGCCTGAGCCGGCTCGTTCTGCGCCCAGAGGTACATCGCTCCGCCGCCAAGCGCCGCGCCGGTGGCGGCCAGCAGCGCCGCGATCACGCCGGCCCGGATCCCCTTCCGCATCGCGATCAGGCCGATGATCACATCGGGCACGATGAAGAACAGGAATCCCTCAGCCGCGCCCCAGAGCAGGGCGGCCCAGGACCACGGGTTGGTCATCTTGCCAGCATTTGGCGCCATACAGGAGTTATGGCATGATCCGGTCATGACCGAGATGAAGAAAATCACCGCTTTCGTCCCTGCCGGCCTCCTGGCATCGGCCCAGGAGGAGACCGGCGTCGGCATCTCGGAAACCCTGCGGATCGGACTGCAGAAGATCGCTCATGAGCGCTTCTACAAAGGGATGCAGGAGCTCCGCGGGAAGGTCGACTTCGACTACGATCTCGACGCCTCCCGAGAGGACAAGGACTACGACTTCGGCGGCGACCGGTGATCGCGGCCGATACCTCGGCGCTGATCGGCTATCTGAAGGACGATCCTGATCCCAGGATCGAGAGGCTGCATGCGGCTCTTGCGAGGCAATTGTTGTGGCTGCCTCCACCTGTCTTGACGGAGTTGCGCGCAGGTCGCGTGCAGAACGCCGGCCTCGACCGGCTGCTGAAGGACGCGCCTGTGCTTCCGCTTGAAGACGGTTTCTGGGATCGAGCGGGGGAGACCCGCCGGACGCTGCTGCTGAAGGGCGTGCGGGCCCGCACGCTCGACGCCCTGATTGCCCAGTGCTGCATTGACGCCAATGCGCCGCTGCTCACGCTGGACAGCGACTTCCGGCACTTCGAGACCTACTGCGGCCTGAAGCTGGCCTAGGCCACCCGCTCCACCATCATCTTCTTGATCTCGGCGATGGCCTTGGCCGGGTTCAGGCCCTTGGGGCAGACCTGGGCGCAGTTCATGATGGTGTGGCAGCGGTAGAGCTTGAACGGGTCCTCGAGCGCGTCGAGGCGGTCGCCGGTCGACTCGTCGCGGCTGTCGATCAGCCAGCGGTAGGCGTGCAGCAGCGTGGCCGGGCCCAGGTACTTCTCGCCGTTCCACCAGTAGCTGGGGCAGGAGGTCGAGCAGCAGGCGCAGAGGATGCACTCGTAGAGGCCGTCCAGCTTGGCGCGGTCGGTCTCCGACTGCTTCCACTCGGTCTGGGGCTCGGGGGTCTCGGTGTGCAGCCAGGGCTCGATCGAGGCGTACTGGGCGTAGAACAGGGTCAGATCGGGGACCAGGTCCTTGACCACCGGCTGGCTGGGCAGCGGGGCGATCTGGATCTCCTTGCCGACGACGTCTTCCCAGCCTTGCGTGCAGGCCAGGGTGTTGCGGCCGCCGATGTTCATGGCGCAGGAGCCGCAAACGCCTTCGCGGCAGGACCGGCGGAAGGTCAGGGTCGGGTCGACGTGGTTCTTGATGTGGATGAGGACGTCCAGCAGCATCGGGCCGCAGGCGTCGACGTCGACGTCATAGGTGTCCCAGCGCGGGTTCTCGGTCCCCTCGGGATCATAGCGGTAGATCTTGAAGGTCTTGACGCGCTGGGCTCCGGCGGGGGCGGCGTAGTGCCTGCCCTTGCCGACGCGGGAATTCTTGGGGAGCGCGAGTTGAACCATGACGCCGCTTCGTTCCGTAACCTTGCCTGGATGACGATCTAGAGCGGGTGGCGGCCCCTGTCCACGCCGACAGGGGCCATTCCGTTGCGTTATCCCTGCTGTGACGGGGGCTGTTGCGAGTCGGTCGCGACAACCGGGGTCTTGCCGCCGTACCAGTCGATGTTCCGGGTCAGCCACATGGCCGCCGTCAGGCCGGTGAAGGCGGCGACCGAGCCGGCCAGCAGCGCGAAGTCCTCGAGCCGCATCAGCAGGTAGATCAGGCCGTAGACCAGGCTGAACACCACGATCGCCTGGATCCTGTACCGCGCGGCCCGGAACGCGGCCCCGGCGTAGAGGCCGATCAGCAGCACCGTGGCGACGGCCGCGATCGCGAAGCCCCAGTCGAAGCCGACATACTCCGAAAGGCTGAGCAGCAGCAGGTAGAAGACCATCTGCGCCAGGCCGATCAGCACATACTGCGCCGCGTGCAGACGGCGTCCCGAAAGAGCCTCGAACACGAAGAAGGTCAGGAAGACCAGCCCGATGAACATCACCGCGTACTTCAGGGCCCGCATCACGAACTGATAGGGGTTGTTGGCCGGCACGAAGCTGACGCCCAGGTCCTTGCGACCGAGTTCGAGCAGCGAGACCGCGTCGGACGGGCCTTCCGCCGCCAGCCCCCGCGCCATGAAGGGCACGGTCCAGTCGGCCTTGAACCCGGCGTCGCTGACCTGCCGCGCGGTCGGCGAGAAGCCGCCGTCGAAGCCCGGATCGGGCCAGTCGCCGGTGACGGTCACCCGCGTTGATCGGGCGAAGGGCATGATCGACAGGCGCTGGGCCCCGGTGAAGACCAGCCGCGTCCGGAAGCTTCCACCGGCCAGCAGCGAGGCGGCCGGCGCGCTCATCAGGCCAAAGCCGCCGCCGTCGGGAATGGTCTCGCCGCTGTCGGTCGCCCGACCGGGCTGGCCAAGGCCGATGTCCGACGCGGGGGCGAAGGCCAGCTGGGCCGGGCCGTTCGGGCCGGTCACGACGCCCGCCGGATCCAGCTTGCCGCCGCGCAGGTCGGAGAAGCCGAGCACGACCCGGGCGCGGCTCCAGTCCACGGCGGCGCCGGCCGGAACGCTGGGCGCGGTCGGCACGGCCGGGAACACCGCCTCGATGTCGACGCTCGCCTCATAGACCGGCACGGTGAAGATGCCGCGCTTGAGCGTGCTGCTGGCCACCTTCGCCGTCGCCGCGCCCGTGTCCGGCGACAGCACGTACCAGCCGTAGCGGGCCTCCTCGCCCGCCTTCGCGGCCGGGATCACGTAAGGGGCCACGATCAGCGGGCCCAGCACCTGCTGGGCGCCGCCCCTCATGTCGGAGACTTCAGCCACGACCTTCCCGGAGCGGTTGGCGCGGTCGTGCACCAGACCCAGCACGAACAGGCCGGGAATGGCCATCAGCAGGGCCAGCAGGCAGACGAGCAACGCCTTGCCGCCCCAGCCGGCGGATTTCGGTCTGGGCAACCTGATGTAGGCGCCGGCGGTCTCGGGTGTCGGGTCGGACATCATGCCCCTCCGTGAATGTCAGGGGCGGAGCAGACGCCCTCGCCGTGCAGGCGGCGTGGAGGGGCGGTCCTGATGTGGTCGGCGAAACGAAAAACGGCGCGCCGCCCGACCGGGTGACGCGCCGTTTCGACAGCCTTGCGGCGTAAGGCCTAGTACACCCGCGCCTTGGGCGGGATGTAGCTGATTTCGTTGGTCATCGTGTAGTTGTGGACCGGTCGGTAGTCGATCTTCACCTTGCCGCTGGCGTCGTCGAACCAGGACAGGGTGTGCTTCATCCATTCGTCGTCGTTGCGGTCGGAGAAGTCCTCGCGGGCGTGGGCGCCGCGGCTTTCGGTGCGGTTCAGCGCACTGTTCACCGTCACCGCCGCCTGGCCGACGAGGTTGTCGAACTCCAGCGTCTCCATCAGGTCGCTGTTCCAGACCAGACCGCGGTCGGTGACCTTGATGTCCTTGCGGGCGGACACGACGGCGGCGATGCGGTCGACGCCGCTCTTGAGCGACTCGCCGGTGCGGAAGACGGCGGCGTCCTCCTGCATGGCGCGCTGCATCTCCAGCCGCAGGTCAGCGGTGGTGCGGGTCCCGTCAGCGTGGCGGAAGCGGTCGAAGCGGGCCAGGTGGGCGTCGGTCATGACGTCCTTCATCTCCGGCTGGACCTCGCCCGGCTTGACCATCTCGGCGCAGCGCAGGCCGACGGCCCGGCCGAACACCACCAGGTCGATCAGGCTGTTGGAGCCCAGGCGGTTGGCGCCGTGAACCGACACGCAGGCCGCCTCGCCGACGGCCATCAGGCCGGGCACGATGGTGTCGGCGTTGTCGCCGGTCTTGGTCACCACCTCGCCGTGGTAGTTCGTCTGCAGGCCGCCCATGTTGTAGTGGACGGTCGGCAGGACCGGGATCGGGGCGCGGGTCACATCGACGCCGGCGAAGACCTTGGCGGTCTCGGAGATTCCGGGCAGGCGCTCGTGCAGGATCTTCGGATCCAGGTGGTCCAGGTGCAGGAAGATGTGGTCCTTGTTGGGACCCACCCCGCGCCCTTCGCGGATCTCGATGGTCATGGCGCGGCTGACCATGTCGCGCGGCGCCAGGTCCTTCACGCTGGGGGCGTAGCGCTCCATGAAGCGCTCGCCCTCGGAGTTGGTCAGATAGCCGCCCTCGCCGCGGGCGCCCTCGGTGATCAGGCAGCCGGCCGGGAAGATGCCGGTCGGGTGGAACTGCACGAACTCCATGTCCTGAAGCGGCAGGCCGGCGCGCAGGGCCATGCCGCCGCCGTCGCCGGTGCAGGTGTGGGCGCTGGTGGCCGACAGGTAGGCGCGGCCGTAGCCGCCGGTGGCCAGGATGGTCCGCTGCGCCTGGAAGCGGTGCAGGGTGCCGTCGTCCAGCTTCCAGGCCGTCACGCCGCGGCAGACGCCGTCGTCCATGATCAGGTCGAGGCCGAAGAACTCGATGAAGAACTCGACGTCCTTGCTGAGCGCCTGGCCGTACATGGTGTGCAGCATGGCGTGGCCGGTGCGGTCGGCCGCCGCGCAGGTGCGCTGGATCGGGGCCTCGCCGTAGTTGCGGGTCATGCCGCCGAAGGCGCGCTGGTAGATCTTGCCGTCCGGGGTGCGCGAGAACGGCACGCCCCAGTGCTCGAGCTCATAGACCGCCGCCGGGGCGTTGCGGGTCAGGTACTCGATGGCGTCCTGGTCACCCAGCCAGTCCGACCCCTTGACGGTGTCGTACATGTGCCAGCGCCAGTCGTCCTCGCCCATGTTGCCGAGCGAGGCGGAGATGCCGCCCTGGGCGGCGACGGTGTGCGACCGCGTCGGGAACACCTTGGTGATGCAGGCGGTCTTGAGGCCGGCGGCGGCGCAGCCGAGCGCGGCGCGCAGGCCCGAGCCGCCGGCGCCAACGACCACGATGTCGAACTTGTGGTCGATGAACTTGTAGGCGGCCATCAAAGGGCTCCCGACAGCAGGGCCACCTTGAGGATGGCGAACAGGCCCAGGGCGGCGCCCAGGACACAGACGAAGAGGTTCAGCAGCAGCAGGCCGGTCTTGGCCACGAAGCCGTAGATGTAGTCCTCGACCACCACCTGGATCTGCAGGCGCAGGTGGAAGAAGCCGACCACGACCAGCAGCCCGGCCAGCACCGCGTTGAGCGGCTGGGCCAGCCAGGTCGAGGCCGAGGCGAAGTCGCCCTTGGCCAGCATCGGGCCGGAGAAGGCGGCCCAGAGGACCAGCGGGATCAGGGCGATGCCGCTGACCCGCTCGGCGATGAAGTGGCCGGCGCCGTGCTTGGCGGCGCCCAGACCCCGGGCGCGCGACAGCGGCGTGCGGAAGTTGGTGCTGGTCCCGGCCATCACAGGGCTCCCGTGCTGGCGGCGATCAGCCAGACCGCGGCGGTGGCGACGACGGCGAAGACGAGGCTGGCGATGGTCATGGTGTCGGCGAACTTCGGCTGGAAGCCCTTGCCGATGTCCCAGATCATATGCCGAACCATGCTCGCCAGGTTGAAGAACAGCGCGAAGGTCAGGCCCAGCAGCACCAGCTTGCCGAGCAGCGAACCCAGCAGGCTCATGTAGGCGGCGTAGGCGTCAGGACCAGAGGCCAGCGACAGCAGCCACCCGACCAGGATCAGGGCGCCCACGTAGAGCGCAATCAGGCTGCCGCGATGCAGGATCGAGCCCGCCATCGTCACATGCCAGCGCCAGACCTGGAGATGGGGCGAAAGGGGCCGCTCGCGGACCCCCGGCGAAGCTTCGGTCATCTGGGACTCGTTGTTGCGCGGTCTTCTGAAGAAGGCCGGACGGGATTTAACCCCCGGGGCGCGGGTGTCAACGCGAGCGAGGCCTTTTCGGCGAACGACTTGCGCCTGTCGCCGGGGAAACGGGTGGGGGAGCGGCGACGGGCGCCGCTCCCTCGCCGCCTACATCCGGTGGATGCCGCAGAGCTTGTTGCCGTCCGGGTCGCGCAGGTAGGCGAGGTACATCTTGCCCATGCCGCCTTCGCGGACGCCGGGGGGATCCTCGCAGGTGGTCCCGCCGTTGGCGATCCCGGCCGCATGCCAGGCGTCGGCCTGTTCAGGCGAGCTGCAGGTGAAGCCGATGGTGCCGCCGTTGGCGTGGCAGGCCGGCTCGCCGTTGATCGGCTCGGACACGCCGAAGACGCCGCCGTTGTACATGTAGAACATGCGGTGACCGTCGACGAAGGACGGCGGGGCGCCCAGCGTGGCCAGCACGGCGTCGTAGAAGGTCTTGGCCTTCTTCAGGTCGTTGGTCCCGACCATGATGTGCGAAAACATGTTGTTCTTCCTCCCTTGGATTGTTGATCAGTCCCTGACGCGTTCGAGCCAGTCGGTCGAGCGCATTTCATGCAGCCGCGAGACGGTGCGCTCGAACTCGAACGAGCCGTCCCCCTCCGGATAGAGCCGGTCCGGCTCCACATCGGCCAGCGCGACCAGCTTGGCCTCGGCCTCGTAGAGGGCGTCGATGAGGGTGTTGAAACGTTTGGCCGCATCCCGCTTGGCCGGAACCAGCTTCGGAACGTCCTCCAGGAACACCGTATGGAACCGCCCGGCCACGGCCAGGTAGTCCTGCGGGCCGAGCGCATGGTCGCAGAGACTGGAGAAGCTGGCGCGCAACAGGCCGCCGCTGGCGCGGGGCAGGTGAAGCTTGCGGCCCAGCACCTCCAGGGTCGCCCCGGACTCCGGCGCGCCGTCCAGCATGTCGGCCCAGAGCCTGTCGAAGGTCCGGGCGTTGTCGGGGTCAGCGGGCGCCAGCCAGGTGCGGGCCCCGCGCAGGCGGTCGAGCCGGAAGTCGACCGGCCCGCGCACGCTGACCACCTCGAGCCTGTCCTTCAGCATGGCGATGAAGGGCAGGAAGAGCTGGCGGTTGATGCCGTCCTTGTAGAGATCGTCCGGCGGCCGGTTGGAGGTGGTGACCAGGGTGACCCCCAGCGCGAACAGCTGCTCGAACAGCCGTCCCAGGATCATGGCGTCGGCGATGTCGGTGACCTGGAACTCGTCGAAACAGAGCAGCCGGGCCTCCTCGGCGATCCGCTCGGCGGTCGGGGCGATCGGGTCGTCGCCCTTGCTCTGGCCGAAGCGCGCCTTGCGGGCCGCCGCGTCGCCCTTGCGCCAGGCGTCGATGCTGGCGTGGACCTCGGCCATGAAGACGTGGAAGTGGATCCGGCGCTTCCGGGCGATCGGCGCGGACTCGAAGAACAGGTCCATCAGCATGGACTTGCCCCGCCCGACCGGCCCCCAGAGGTAGACGCCGCGCGCGCCCTTCGGCTTGCGGAAGAACGCGAAGCCCGGCTCGGACAAGGCGTTGAGGTCGCCCTCCAGCCGTGACAGCGCGCCGAGCGCCGCCTCCTGGGCCGCGTCGGGCCGGATATCCCCTGCGGAAAGGCGCTCGCGGTACGCGGCGCGGACGGATAAAGGCATCGTCAAACCGGTTAGCGCGCGTTGCTCCGCGCTTCAATGGATACAGATCACATGAGAACCATCATCGAGCCCTTCCGCATCAAGGCGGTCGAGCCCATCCGTATGACCACACGGGACGAACGGGCCGGCCTGATCGCGGCGGCGGACTACAATCTCTTCGCCCTGCACTCCGACGACGTGCTGATCGACCTTCTGACCGACAGCGGCACCTCGGCGATGAGCGCCCGCCAGCAGGCCGCGCTGATGTCGGGCGACGAAAGCTACGCCGGCAGCCCGTCCTTCTTCCGCTTCGAGGCGGCGGTGAAGGACCTGATGCCGTTCAAGTACGTGATCCCGACCCACCAGGGCCGGGCCGCCGAGGCCATCCTGTTCTCGATCCTGGGCGGCGCCGGCAAGTTCATCCCGTCCAACACCCACTTCGACACCACCCGGGGCAACATCGAGTCGACCGGCGCGGAAGCCGCCGACCTGGTCATCGCCGAGGGGCTGGACCCGACCAGCCTCCATCCGTTCAAGGGCAACATGGACCTGGACCGGCTGGAGGCCTACCTGGCCCTGCACGGCGCGGCGGTCCCCTGCGTGATGATCACCGTCACCAACAACGCCGGCGGCGGCCAGCCGGTCAGCCTGGAGAACATCCGGGCCACGGCGAAGATCGCCAAGGCCCACGGCAAGCCCTTCATCATCGACGGCTGCCGGTTCGCCGAGAACGCCTACTTCATCAAGATGCGTGAGCCCGGCCAGGGCGATCGTTCGGTGAAGGACATCGTGCGGGACATGTTCGCCGACGCCGACGGCATGACCATGTCGGCCAAGAAGGACGCCTTCGCCAACATCGGCGGCTGGCTGGCGCTGAACGACGACGACCTGGCCCAGGCGGCCCGCAACCGGCTGATCCTGACCGAGGGTTTCCCGACCTACGGCGGGCTGGCCGGCCGGGACCTGGACGCCATCGCCCAGGGACTGGTCGAGATCATCGACGAGGACTACCTGCGCTACCGCCTGCGCAGCATGGCCTACATCGGCGAGCGGCTGGAGGCGATGGGCGTGCCGATCGTGCGGCCGACGGGCGGCCACGCGGTGTTCATCGACGCCCGCCGGCTGCTGCCGCACATTCCGCCCCGCGAGTATCCGGGCCAGGCCCTGGCCGTGGCGCTGTACCTGGAGGGCGGCATCCGCTCCTGCGAGATCGGCACGGTGATGTTCGGCCTGAAGCCCGACGGGACCGAGGTCGAGGCGCCGATGGATCTGGTCCGCATGGCCTTCCCCCGCCGCGTCTACACCCAGAGCCACGCCGACTACATCGTCGAGGTCTTCGAGGAGATCGTCGCCCGCAAGGACGCGCTGAAGGGCATGAAGATCACCTGGCAGCCGTCAGCCATGCGCCACTTCACCGCGAAGTTCGCACCGCTGTAGGCCGGGCTGGTCGTGGGTCCTCCCCTCTGGGGGAGGTGGCTCGCCGAAGGCGAGACGGTGGGGGTCGCAGAGCTGTTCGATGACCCCCTCAGTCAGCCCTTTCGGGCCGACATCTCCTCCAGAGGGGAGCATCCGAGCGTCAACCGCCGCCTACTGAACGCCCAGGTCCTTGCGCAGGGCCTTGGCGGACGCCTTGGTCGTGCAGGCGCAGGTCTTCATCTGGCCGTCCGCCGACCACCAGACCAGAACGGGATAGTCGAACGCGACCCCGTTGGCCTTGAGCATCGGCGTCAGCCGGTCCACCAGGCCCCGGCCGGCCTCGATCACGGCGGTGCGCGCCATGTCGCCGTCGGCCGGCGCGATGCCGGCAGCGGTCCAGGCGGTGGACGGCGCGGCCGTCCAGCGCTCATAGCGCGGCCAGCTGCGGCTGAGCCACAGCTCGGCCACGGTGGCCCGCTCGGCGGCGGTCGACTGCGTCTGGCCGTTCAGATCGGGACGGGCGATGACGATGACGCGGGTGTCGACCTGCGCCGCGTGCAGGTCCGCGAAGTTCTCGGCGCTGAACTGTTCGCAGCCCGGGCAGTCGCGATAGCTGACCATGTAGAGCTTCGGCCCGGTCCGGCCCGGCGACACCCAGCCGGCGGTCTCCAGCAGCCGGCCGATCTCGGCCTGGTTCTTCGTGATCACCTTCGGCCGCTGGCGGACGTCGAACCACCACCACGCCCCGAGAATCGCCACCGCCACGACAGCGAGCAGCACGAATCCGGCGATCAGCTTCTTCATCGAACGATGCTCCGGGTGAAGGCCCTGTGCTTCTATCCCTTGACTGACGACAGCGGGCAAGGCGCTCTCCTGTTCCGCTCCGGAGCTTCGTTTGTCCCGCCACCCGCCGCCGCCACCGCTGTCCGACGTCCCGCTGGAGCCCGGCCTCTATGTGGTGGCGACGCCGATCGGGAACCTGCGCGACATCACGCTGCGGGCGCTGGACGTGCTGAGCGGCTGCGACCTGCTGCTGGCCGAGGACACCCGGGTGACCGGCAAGCTGCTGGCCGCCTACGGCCTGTCCAAGACCATGGCCCGCTATGACGAGCACGCCGCCGAGCGGGCGCGGCCGCGGATCATGGCGGCGCTGGAGGCCGGCCAGAGCATCGCGCTGGTCTCCGACGCCGGCACGCCGCTGGTCTCCGATCCCGGCTACCGGCTGGTGAAGGAGGTGGTCGAGGCCGGCTTCCGCGTCTTCCCGATCCCCGGCCCCTCGGCGGCGCTGGCGGCGCTGACGCTGGCGGGTCTACCCACCGACCGCTTCCTGTTCGCCGGCTTTACGCCCCCCAAGAGCGCGGCGCGGCGCACCTTCCTGGCCGAGTTCGCCCAGGCCCGGGCGACGCTGATCTTCTACGAAACCGGGCCGCGCCTGCGCGCCAGCCTCGAGGACATGCTGGCCGTTTTCGGGCCGCGCCAGGCGGCGGTGACGCGGGAGCTGACCAAGCTCTACGAGACCGCCGTTCGCGGCACGCTGGACCAGCTGGCCGTCGACCCGGCGCTGGAGGAGCCCAAGGGCGAGATCGTCGTTCTCGTCGGGCCGGGCGTCGCCGAGGTGGCCAGCGAGGCCGACGCCGACCTGGCCCTGGCCGAGGCCCTGACGCGGCTTGCGCCCGGCGAGGCGGCGTCGGAGGTGGCCAAGTCCCTGGGCCTCAACCGCCGCGATCTCTACCGCCGGGCCCTGGCCCTCAAGGACGATCGATGACAGCGGCCCGCAGCGCGCGTGGCCAGGCGGCCCGGCGCTCGGGCCGGCGCGGCGAGGTGCTGGCCGCCCTGCTGCTGATGGCGCGCGGCTATCGCATCCTCGGTTTCCGCCTGACCGCGCCCCAGGGCGAGATCGACATCCTGGCCCTGAAGGGCGGCGTGCTGGCGGTGATCGAGGTGAAACGGCGCACCACGCTGGAGAACGCCCTGGAGGCCGTCCATGCCGAGCAGCGCGAGCGCCTGCGCCGCTCGGCCATGGCCATCGCCGCCGGCCGACCGGCGCTGAAGGCCGCGACCATCCGCCTCGACCTGATCGCCCTCGCCCCGGGCCGCCTGCCGCGCCATATTCCCGATGCGTGGAGGGGCGCCTGAGGCATGACACGGGACGAAGCCGAGGGATTTCTGACCGAGGTCGGGAGCGGACCGGACGAGGGCTTTGCCCTGTTCGAGGCCGCCATCGCCTGCGCGGTCCACGACGATGACAGCCGTGACGAGACCGCCGCCCGCGCGCTGGGCGCCGAGGGCGCGGCCCACCTCGCCCGCCGTCTCGAGACCGAGTCGCCGGAGGAGGCCATCGCCGAATCGATGGCCGGCGATCTGCGCCTGCAGGGCGACCTGATGACCTTCGAGGACCAGGCCAACGCCGACATCATCGCCGTGGCCGAGCGGCGCAAGGGCATTCCGGTCTCGCTCGGCGTCTTCTATCTGCACGCCGCCCGCCAGACGGGGCTGGACGTGAAGGGCGTTGATTTTCCGGGCCACTTCCTGCTGCGGATCGAGACGGTCGAGGGTCCGCTGGCCCTGGACCCGTTCAGCGAAGGCCGGGTGGTGCTGCCCTCGGAGCTGTCACGGCGGGCGCTGCGCACGGGCCTGACGCCCGACGTGGCCGGCCGGCTGGACCTTCTGATGGCGCCGACCACCGACCGTCAGGTGCTGATCCGGCTGCAGAACAACATCTTCGCCCGCGCCCAGGCGGCCGGCGACTGGCCCCGCGCCGAGCGCTCGGCCCTGCGCCGCGCGCTGCTCGACCCCGACGACCACCGCCCCTGGCTCGATGTGGCCCGCGCCCGCGAAGGCCAGGGCGCCCTGGCCGGCGCCCTGCAGGCGCTCGGCCGGGCCCAGCAGCTGGATGGCGGCGCGGCCCTCGCGGCCCGGGCGGCGCGGGAGCGGGTGAGGCTGCGGTTGAACTAGGTATGCCTCCGCCACTGGCGAAGGCGCTGTCGAGTGGCTAAGTCGAAGGCCGCCGGTCGTCGGCGCTGAAGGAACGCCCCCATGTCGCTGAAGGTCGCCGTGCAGATGGACCCCGTCGAGGGGATCAACATCGAGACCGACTCCAGCTTCCTGATGATGATGGAGGCCCAGAGCCGGGGCCACCGGCTGTGGGTCTACACCCCCGACAAGCTGTCGCTGGAGGAGGGCCGCGTCCGCGCCCGGGCCCGGCCGGCGACGCTGCGGGCGGTGAAGGGCGACCACGTCACCCTGGGCGAACCGGTGCTGCTGGACCTGGCCGACGACATCGACGTGGTGCTGATGCGCCAGGATCCGCCGTTCGACATGGCCTACATCACCGCCACCCACTTCCTGGACAAGGTCCATCCGAAGGTGCTGGTGGTGAACAACCCGACCGAGGTGCGCAACGCGCCGGAGAAGCTGTTCGTCACCGACTTCCCGGGCGTGCAGCCGCCGACCCTGATCACCAGCGACATCGACGCCATCTACGACTTCCGCGAGCGGCACGGCGACATGGTGCTCAAGCCCCTGTACGGCGGCGGCGGCTCGGGCGTTGTGCGGCTGAAGGCCGATGACCCCAACCTCGACGCGCTGCTCGAGCTCCACGCCATGATCAGCCGCGAGCAGGTCATCGCCCAGAAGTTCATCCCCGCCGTCAGCAAGGGCGACAAGCGCGTTCTGCTGGTCGACGGCGAGCCGGTCGGGGCGATCAACCGCATCCCCGCTGAAGGGCAGGTCCGCTCCAACCTCGCCCGCGGCGGCCGGGCGGCGGCGGTCGAGCTGACCGCGCGCGACCTGGAGCTCTGCGCCATCATCGGGCCGGAGCTGAAGCGCCGCGGCCTGCTGTTCGTCGGCATCGACGTCATCGGCGACTACCTGACCGAGATCAACGTCACCTCCCCGACCGGGGCCCAGCAGCTGAAGCGGTTCGGCGGCGCCGACGCCGCGGCCGTTCTGTTCGACCGTATCGAGGCCATCCGAAGCAATGGATGAAGTCTGTCGGCTACCCGACTGATTCACCTCGTCTTCTTTTTTGGTTCACTTTTCGTTCTTGATCTTTCCTGCCCGTCATGGTTGCATCTGTGGATAAGTCACAGGGGCTGTAGCGGGAGGCGGCATGGTCGCGCGCGTGGTGACGGTCGCCTTCCAGGGTGTCGAGGCGCGCCGCGTCGACGTCGAGGTCCAGCTGACCGGCGGCGAACAGGTGATGGTCGTGGTCGGCCTGGGCGACAAGGCGGTGGCCGAAAGCCGGGAGCGGGTGCGCGGCGCCTTCACCGGTCTGGGCCTCGCCATGCCGGGCAAGCGGATCGTCGTGAACCTGGCCCCCGCCGACCTGCCCAAGGAGGGCAGCCACTACGACCTGCCGATCGCCTTGGCGGTCATGGGCGCCATGGGGGTGATCCCGCCGGACGCCCTGAACGGCTGGGTCGCGGTGGGCGAGCTGTCGCTGGACGGCACGATCAGCCCGGTGGCGGGCGTGCTGCCCGCCGCCGTGGCGGCCGGGGCCATGGACCTGGGCCTGATCTGCCCCGAGCCCTGCGGCGCGGAGGCGGCCTGGGCCGGCGGCACCCGGGTTATCGCGCCGCGCTCGCTGATCGGGCTGATCAACCACTTCCGGGGAACCCAGCTGCTGTCGGAGCCCAAGCCCGGGCCCATCGTCGAGGGCGGGCGCGTCCCGGACCTGCGCGAGGTCAAGGGGCAGGAACAGGCCAAGCGGGCGCTGGAGATCGCCGCCGCAGGGGGCCACAATCTGCTGTTCAGCGGCCCGCCCGGTTCGGGCAAGTCGATGATGGCCCAGCGGCTGCCCGGCATCCTGCCGCCGCTGTCGCCGGCCGAACTGCTCGAGACCTCGATGGTCCATTCGGTGGCCGGGCTGATCGCCCGGGGCGAGCTGACCCGGACCCGACCGTTCCGGTCGCCGCACCACTCGGCCAGCATGGCGGCCCTGACCGGCGGCGGGCTGAAAGCCAAGCCCGGCGAAGTCTCCCTGGCGCATAACGGCGTCCTGTTCCTGGACGAGCTCCCCGAATTCAGTTCGCAAGCCCTCGACAGCCTCCGCGCACCACTGGAAACCGGCGAGGTCATGGTCGCCCGGGCCAACGCCCACATCCGCTATCCGGCCCGGGTGCAGCTGGTCGCCGCCCAGAACCCCTGTCGCTGCGGCCACGGCGGACCGGGCAAGGGCTATTGCGGCAAGGCTCCGCGCTGCCAGCGCGACTATCAGGGCCGCGTTTCCGGGCCGCTGATCGACCGCATCGACCTGCAGATCGACGTGCCGCCGGTCAGCGCCGCCGACCTGGCCCTGCCGCCGCCGTCGGAAGGCTCGGCCGAGGTCGCCGCGCGGGTCGCCGCCGCCCGACAGGCCCAGGTCGACCGCGCCAGGACCTGGCCGTCCGGCGCACCGCCGCTCAACGCCATGGCCGACGGCGACTTCCTCGACAAGGCCGCCGGTCTGGACGAGGCCGCCCGGTCCCTGATGGCCCGCGCCGCCGACGCCGGCCACCTGACCGCCCGCGGCTGGACCCGCGCCCTGCGGCTGGCCCGAACCATCGCCGACCTCGAGGGCGCCGCGAGCGTCAAGCGGCTGCACGTCGCCGAGGCGCTGATCTATCGCCGGGTGGGGGCCAGCGCCGCATCGGCGAACCCATGACCCGTTTGGCGCGCCGCTTCATTTCGGCTAGCCCTTCGCCTCGGCCCATCGGGCCGACGAACACGGGAACGATCATGGCGCCGCGACAGGCCGTGCTGGGGATGGAGAACGCGAGTTTCGGCCACGGCGCGACGCCCGTGTTCGAGACCGTGTCCTTCCTGCTCGACGGCGCCCGCACCGCCCTGGTCGGCGAGAACGGCGCCGGCAAGTCTACGCTGCTGCGCTGCCTGACCGGGGAGCTGGAGCTCGACAAGGGCCAGGTGATCCGCTCGCGCAGCCTGCGCGTCGGCTCGCTGCCGCAGGACACGCCGGAGGGCCTCGCAGACCTGCCCGTCCGCGAGGTGCTGCGCCGCTCGCTGGAGACCATCGGCTGCGGCGACGACGACTGGCGCATCGACGTGCTGCTGGACGAGATCGGCGTCGCGGCGGAGGTGGCCGACCAGACCTTCGGCTCGCTGTCAGGCGGCTGGCAGCGCCTGATGCTGATCGCGGCGGCGGCGCGGCTGGAGGAGCCGGACATCCTGCTGCTCGACGAGCCGACCAACCACCTGGACCTGTCCAACATCAACACGCTGGAGCTCTGGCTGACGGCCGGGTTCGACGTGCCGATGCTGATCGTCTCCCATGACCGCGAGTTCCTGAACCGGGTCACCGACCGCACCCTGTTCCTCCGGTCGGACGGGATGCACGCCTTCAAGACCTCGTTCTCGACCGCGCGCGAGGAACTGCTGCGCCGCGACGCCGTCGCCGCCGCGCACCGCAAGCTGGAGGAGAAGGAGGTCAAGCGGCTCGAGGCCGCCGCCGCCCGCTACAAGGTCTGGGCGGTAAAGAACCCGGACCTGAACAAGCGCAAGGCCGCCATCGAGACCCGCATCGCCCGCATCGAGGCCGACCGCACCAACGCCTGGGTCTCCCGCGAGCGCAGGCTGGAACTGTCCGACGCCGAGATCGAGGCCAAGGTGGCGCTGCGCGTGCATGGGCTGACGGTGAAGACGCCGGACGACGCCCGCACCCTGATCACCATCGACCGGCTCAACGTGGCGGCCGGCGACCGCATCGCCATCCTGGGCGTCAACGGGGCCGGCAAGTCGACCCTGCTGACCGCGCTGGCGGCGGCGTTCGACCCGGCGCGCGAGCACTACGACGGCCAGGCCGCCGTGCGGTTCAACCCCGCGACCCGGCTGGCGGTGTTCGACCAGTCGATGCGGGCCCTCCCGCTGAAGTCGACCCTGCTCGACTATGTCGCCTCAGCGCCGGACGCCACCGACCGAGACGCCACGCGCCTGCTGGCCCAGGCCGGGTTCTCCTTCACCCGCATCCAGCAGCCGATCGCCCTGCTCAGCTACGGCGAGCGCTCGCGGCTGATGTTCCTGCGCATGAAGCTGGAACGGCCCAACCTCTACCTGCTCGACGAGCCGACCAACCACCTCGACATCGAGGGCCAGGAGGCGCTGGAGGCACAGCTGGAGGAGAGCGAGGTCTCCTGCCTGTTCGTCTCCCACGACCGCTACTTCACCCGCACGGCGGCGACACGCTTCCTGGAGATCCGCCGGGGAAAGCTGGTCGAGGTCGAGGACCCGGACGCCTTCTTCGACGCCCAGGGGTAAGACCCCCACTTTCCAGTCATGCGGGCGCGCCCCCGGACGGCTAGGGTTCCTGACCACTTTAGCGACCAGGGCTCCAACGATGCGCAGTCTGTTCCTTGCCGGCCTCGCCTTGATCGCGGTTCCGGCGGCCGCAGTGGCGCAGGCCGCTCCCGCGCTGGACTGGCGGATCGTATCGGTCGAGACCGCCCAGGCCGCCGCCTACGCGCCCAGCACGGTGCGCAGGTCAGGCCAGTTGATCGGTTTCTTCATGCTCTGGCGCTGGCGCGACCCGTTGTCCGCGAACGCGGCGCCCGACAGCATTCTGGCCCGCCGCGGCGAGATGCGGCTCGTCCAGCTCGACTGCGCGACCGGCCAGTTCCGCAATGGCGGCATCCGCTATTTCGGCGCTGATCTCAAGATGATGGCGGCGAGAACCGGCCAGGACGAATGGGCTCCCATGGACCGCACCTTCCCCCTGTTCGCGGCGATCTGCGGGGACAAGCCGCTCCCCGGCGAAGCGGTCGCGACACGCGGGCCAGAGCAGCAGCTGGCGCTGATGGGCGATCGCATGGCGGCGCTGGCGGCCGCCGCGCCGCCCGTAAACTTCACGCCGGTCGAGAAGGCGGCGATCCTGTGCTCCGAGCGGGCCGCGATCATGCAGTCCCTGCTGCTCGATCCTCTCGCGTCGGCGACCGGGGCGCGAAAGGACGCCATCTCGGCTGACTATGAGGCGTTGTCGAAGATCATCCACGGTTTCGACGGGAAGCACCCGAGCTACCCCAATACGCCGGAAGGCCGTGCGAAGATTGACGCCCAGAGCAAGCTGATCGACGGCGACGCGGCGGCCAACGCGGCCTACGAACGCTTTGAACGCGGCGACCGGGCGCCTTTGCTGGCGATGATGCGCCGCTGCGATGTGATGTCCGGCGCCAAGGCGCTGAGCCCGACCTTCGGGACCTGGTAGACGCCCCTGCGGGCGCGGCAGGCCGTTCTACCCCCCGAACAGAGGGCGCACGTCGGCCGCGCCGTTCCCAGACTGACACCCCGATCAGCCGCAATCAGGAAGCCGCTC
>JBIKII010000207.1:0-5109 GCA_044361705.1 Caulobacter sp. | reverse complement strand
ATCGATGAGGCGGCGAAGGCGGGCGACTGGGGCAAGCCGCTCAAGAAGGGCCATGCCCGTGGCTTCGGTTACGTCGAAAGCTACGGCAGCCTTTGCGCCCAGGTGGTAGAGGTCTCGATCGGCGACGGTGGCGTGGTGAACATCCACAAGGCCATCTGCGTGCTCGACTGCGCCCGCGTCGTCACCCCCGACGGCGCCCGCAACCAGGTCGAGGGCGGCATGATCCAGGGCCTGTCGTCGGCGCTGTTCGAGGGTATCGAGATCAGCGGCGGCCGGGCGACCAACACCAACTTCGACAGCTACCGCATCCTGCGGATGAACGAGGCGCCGCACGCGGTGGAGACGGTGTTCATCGAGAACGGCGAGGCCATCGGCGGGGTCGGTGAGCCGCCGGTGCCGCCGGCGACGCCCGCCCTGGTCAACGCCCTGTTCGCCCTGACCGGCAAGCCGATCCGCAAGCTGCCGATCAGCGCGACGCTGGCGGGGTAGGGGTCAGGCCGCGCCGTGGCGCACGACCTGCAGCTCGAGCCTCTTGAGTTCACGCAGCACGCGGTTGACCTGCAGGGTCGGCCACATGGCCAGCTTGATGATCAGCGACATCAGCAGGAGCACTGCTGACGGCAGGCCCCAGCGCAGCGCGTCGAGCGCGTCGCCGGCCTGGAAGAAGTTCCACGCCGCCCAGACGCCGCCGACGAACAGCGCCGTCTGGGCGATCATCATGACCACGTTCACCCAGCCCGTGCGGCCGTCGAAGATCGCCAGCAGCTGGCTGGCGTAGGCCGGCTCCTCGCCCATGCGGTGCAGCAGATCGCGCTCCTCGGCGCTCAGGGACTCATCGATCATCCGGTCGATGTCTTTCATCACGCGTCTCCTTCCAGCACGGCGCGAAGCGTGCGCCGGGCATGCATCAGGCGGGTCTTGACCGTGCCCGCCGGCACGTCGAGAGCGACCGCCGTCTCGGCGATGCTCATGTCCTCGAAATGAAACAGGGCGATCGCCGCCCGTTGCGCGGCCGGCAGGTCGCGGATCGCCGCGTGCAGCCGCGCGGCCTGATCGGCTCCGGCCATATCGACCGGCTCGATTGAGCCGGCGGCCGGCTCGGCCGCCACGTGGCTGGCCAGCCGGCGATCCTGCTGCAGCCCCCGGATCGTCCGGGCGCAACGTCGCGAGACGATGCGGTAGGCCCAGGCCGGAAAGGCGCCGGGGTCCTGCAGGCGGCGCAGGCCGCCGGCGATCTCGATCCAGCCGGACTGCACCGCGTCGCGGGCCAGGTCTACGTCGCCGGTCAGCCGCCAGGCGTGGCTGAGCAGGCGCGTGTGCCAGCGTCGCGCCAGATCAGCGAAGGCGCGCCGGTCGCCGCCCTGCGCCGAGACCACGAGGTACTCGTCGAGAAGGCGCCGGGCGGCCTGGGCCGTTGAGGGTGCGGACTGGGACATCGCAATACAGGTGTCGCCGATGTCGCATCCGGTTCAATCCGAACCGGAAAAAATCCGCCGGGTCAGCCGGGCAACCGCTCAAACTGCGGGATGCCTTCGGGGATGCAGTGGAAGGGCTGCTTGTCGACCGTGTAGATGGCCATCTGCGGCGCGAACACCGACGGGTCGTCCAGCGAGCCGACCTTCAGGATCACCGCCGGGAAGCCGGGCGAGCGGGTGACGATGTGGCTGCCGCACTCGGCGCAGAACTCACGGGTGACCGGGTTGGGGATGTCCTTGCGGCTGAAGGCCTTCGGCTCGCCCTGCGTGTATTTGAAACCCGGGATCGGCATGGCCATGAACACATTGGGCGAGCCGCCGGTGATGTGCTGGCACTCGCGGCAATGACACTGCGCCTGCATCATCGGCTCGCCCTCGGCCACATAGCGCACCGCGCCGCAGTAGCATCCGCCTTCGAGTTTCATGGTCGCCTCCCGTTGTTTTGCGAAGGCTAGCATCCTTCCGCGCAGTCACGGCAAGCGTGGTTCAAGCCACCATCTCCACGGCCTTGTCCAGCGCCTTGACCAGCCGCTCGGGCGGCTCGGCGCCGGACACGGCCAGCTTGCCGTCGAAGATCATGAAGGGCACGCCGGAGACCCCGGCCTCGTGGGCCATCTGGTGCTCGCGGGTGATGGTGTCCTTGTCGGCGCCTTCCGACAGCAGCTGCAGGACCAGCAGGCGGTCCATGCCCGCCGCGCCGGCAATGTCGGCCAGGACGACCGGGTCGCCGATGTCCTTGCCCTCGCTGAAGTAGGCGGCCAGCACGCCTTCCAGCACCGGCTCCTGGCAGCCTGCGGTCTGGGCCCAGCGGATCAGCCGGTGGGCGGCGTTGGTGTTGGGCGAGACCTTGATGGCCGTCAGGTCCCAGGTGATGCCGTCCTGCGCCGCGTTGTCATCCAGCACCTTGGTGATCTCGGCGCGGCGGCCGGAGTCCGGAAACTTGGCGGCCATATAGGCCTTGCGGTCGACGCCCTCTTCCGGAAGCGTCGGATCCAGCTGGTAGGGCCGCCAGACGACCGTGGCCTCGATGTCAGGGCGCATCGCCAGCGCCGCGTTCAGCCGACGCCAGCCGAGGTAGCACCAGGGACAGACGACGTCGGCGATGAAGTCGATCTGCATGGGGCGCTCCTTACGCTGGTTAGCTGGCTTCACGCTGCTGGGCGCGGGCGGCGGCGCGCTCCAGCGCCACGGCGGCGTTCTCGCCGGGCTCGATCTGGGCGACGCCGATATCGAAGTCGACGGTGAAGGGGCTCTTGCCCTCGCCGGACTCGAAGGCGGTGCAGGCGATGACGGCGGCGATACGCTCGGCCGCCGAGCGACCGGCGCTCTGCGGCGTGGCGGGCAGGGCGAGGGCGAAGACCTCCGGGCCCAGGCGCGCGGCGGTGTCCTCGGCGCGGACGAGCCGGCCGATCATCGAGCCGATCTGCGGGATGGCGCGGTCCAGCCAGCCGCCAGCCCGGGCGGCGTGCACCTCCGGCCGGTCGGCGACTCGCAGCACGCAGACGCTCATCGGCCGGTTGCGGATGCGCGAAGCCTGGGCGAGCCGCACCAGATGGCCGGCGAACAGGTCGCGGGTGAACAGGCCCGTGGCGGCGTCCATCAGTCCGCTGCTGCGCGCCTTCTCCAGCGCCCGGCGGATGGCGGTCTGGCGGCGGTAGCTGCGGGCCAGTTCGATGACGCGCTTGGCTGTCTCGGTCTCGGCCGTCTCCGGCGAGGCGACGTCCGACACCCCGCGGTGGAAGGCTTCCGAGGTGGTGACGTAGCTCTCGGCCCGCAGATAGAGCAGGGCGGGGATGTGGTAGAGCCGGGTGTTGCGGCGCATCCCCGCCGCAATCGACAGGGCCTCGGCGCTGTTGTCGCCGGCCCAGAGCACCACCGAGTCGAAGGCCCGCTCGTGCAGGTAGTCGAAGGCGGTGAAGGCGGTGAAGGCGCCGACCACGTCCGCGCCGCTGCGCGTCAGGGCGTTGCTCAGCGCCAGGAACTGCGGCGCCGGCTCGCCGACCGCCAGAACGCGATAGGGCTCGGGATTGGGCTCGGGCAGGTCCAGGCGGCGGCCGCGCTCGGCGAAGGTTTCCAGCCGCAGCTCGAACTCCTCCTCGGCCACGGCCATCCGGACCAGCGACTCCAGCCGCAGCACGGCCTGGGCCGGATGCAGCGGCGGGGCCAGCGTCAGGTCGAAGGCGTAGCTGTCGAGCTGCGGATCCGGGTCGCCGATGGCGATGACCGGCAGCCGGCGCGGGGCGCAGGCGGCCTTGAGGCGACGCGCCAGCTGCAGCGCGTCATGACCGCCGCTGGCGACGTCGACGATGGCCGCCTCGATGGCCAGATCGCCCAGCGCCGCCATGGCCGCGTAGGGCCCGCGCGCGGTGATCGTACGCCAGCCGAGTCGGTCCAGCCCTTCGGCCAGGGGACCGGCGAGCGCGTCGTCCCGCGCCACGATCAAAATTCGGGCCTGAATTGACAACCCGTTCGAACTCCCGCCCATGACGCCGCCGGCCCCCGTCGGCTGCTGCTTGCGCGTCAGGATTCGTCTGCGGCAACATAGCAGAGGCCGCCGCCGGGGATAGCGCGACAAAGACGCGGATTTCGAACGGGATCAGGACGATGAACGACAAACCTCTGGCGGGCCGGGTGGCCGTCGTTACGGGCGCCTCCAGCGGGCTTGGGGCGCGGTTCGCGCGGGTGCTGTCAGGCGCCGGCGCGAGCGTGGCGGTGATGGCCCGCCGGACCGACCGGCTGGAGGCCCTGGTCGCCGAACTCAACGCCGCCGGCGGCAAGGCCGTGGCCATTGCGCTGGACGTCGCCGACACCCCGGCCATCGGCCCGGCGCTCGACGCCGCGCAAGCCGCGCTCGGCCCGATCTCGATCATGATCAACAACGCCGGGGTCGGCGGCGACGGCATGGCCATGGACATGACGGTCGAGACCTTCGACCAGACCATGGCCGTCAACGTCCGCGCGGTCTATTTCGGCGCCGTCGAGGCGGCGAAGCGGATGATCGCCAGCGGCGTGGCCGAGGCCGGGGAGGCGCGGATCATCAACATCGCCTCGATCGCCGCCTTCAACCAGCTGCCCGGCCTGAGCGTCTATTGCGCCTCCAAGGCCGCCTGCGCCTCGCTGACCAAGGGTCTGGCGCGCGAGTGGGCCCGGCCGCGCATCGCGGTCAACGCCATCTGCCCCGGCTACATCGAGACCGAGATCAACAGCGACTGGTTCCAGACCGAGGGCGGCCAGAAGCAGATCAAGGGCTTCCCGCGCCGCCGCCTGATGGACGAGGATGTGCTGGACGAGGCCCTGCTGATGCTGGCCGGCCGCCGCGCCCACTTCATCACCGGCACGACGATCACCATCGACGACGGGCAGACGCTGTAGGGCCGCTTGCCTGACCGTGCGTCAGCGACTCTAACTCACTCCCAAACGGGAGAAACGTCATGGGTAGTGGTCCGCTTTCGGGTCTGAAGATCGTCGAGTTCGCCGGCATCGGGCCGGGGCCGTTCTGCGGCATGCTGCTGTCGGACCTGGGCGCCGACGTGGTGCGGGTCGACCGCAAGGGCTCGGGCCGCGCCTCGCCGGCCGACGTCACCAGCCGGGGCCGCCGCTCGGTGGCGCTGGACCTCAAGTCGCCGGACGCCAT
>JBIKII010000326.1:0-3213 GCA_044361705.1 Caulobacter sp. | reverse complement strand
GTGAAGCGACGCACAAATTGCACCCGCCCGCATACCGTTATAGCAGTCCCCACGAGAGCGCATTGACTACACGCAAACCCCTGAATACGGATATGTCCTGTCGAATGATACCACCAAGAAATTGAGGCCAGCTGCCATAGTTGGTATCTGCCTGCAAACCCACAATCGGATTTCCAGAGGCACCCGTGACGTACTCAGGTATCTGCTGCCTGAAACGCCGACCGGGACCAACAGGTCCCACCGAACGGGCAGCGCCATAAGGAACCACCTCATACCAGGTAGTAGGGTCGGTACCGACGGCCGAACGAAATTGAATTTCATACGTCTGGCACAATAGCCCCACGCCACTGAGTAAGGTGTCGTCCAGACCCGAGAAGAGCCGGACCGCAACCGGGAGCGCAAACGCGTGCGAGGGAGCCCCCGATGCTCTCGGACACGACAGCACGTAGTCCAGGGTAAACTCGAGCCCGGCAACGGTCAGAGCGCCTGTGTTGATCGATGCATCCGGAACACCCAACGCAGTTGAAGATCGAATATAAGACTCATCCAACGCCCGCGTTAAACGGTAGAATGGATAATCACGGCCAGTTCCGGTGCCCACCAGGGGACTGGTGTCCAGCCAGAGTGGGCGAATCTGAATGATGCTGCTCTCATCCCAATCCAACTCCACGCCATACAGGTAGCGATAAATGATCAATCCACTGGTACCAGGAAGTGACTGCTCGGCGACCAGAGCCGGTGAAGTCGAGTCTGTGCCGGTAACTCCCCAGTTAGATGTGCCGAGCGTACCCACGCGCCCCAGCGCCGTAGGGCACCCCTGATCCACAGATTCACCGCAGCGATTGTACTCGCCATCGCATTCCTGACGACTGAAACCGCTATCGTCGCACTGACAGGCCCATCTGGAACGTGTTGCATTGACGACGCAGGCGCGCAGGCCTGAAGGTACAGATTCGCACGACTCACCACAGGCGCCACAGTTGCCCACCCGGGTCCCGTCCGTCTCACAGCCGATGGACGTCGCGCTGCAATCGAGTAAACCCAACGTACAACGCGATAATTCGCATTCCCCGAATGTGCAGACCGCGGTGGCACCCGGAATACTGCACGTCTGATCGCACCCGCCACAGTGCGTTGAACTGCTATTCAGGTTCGCCTCACAACCGTTCGCTGTGACACCATCACAATCCGCATATCCGGAACGGCAATCAACGATCGTGCAACTGGACGACAAACACTCGGATATCGCATTCGCCAGATTGCAAACCCGACCACAGGCGCCACAATGAGATTCATCGACACGAATGTCGGCTTCGCATCCCGTCTCTGCCCTGCGGTCACAATCAGAGAACCCTGACGCACACGACGCGATCGTGCATCGTGAGTCGACGCAACCCTCAATGGCCTGTGGGAACAGGTCGGTACAATCAGCATCGCACCCGCCACAATTCTGCAAAGACGACGTCGTATTGGTCTCACAACCATCCTCAAAGACTCCATTGCAATCAGCGGTTCCCGGCGGGCACTCGGCGATAACACAAGACGCCAATCCTTCCAGTGTTCCAGAACAGGTGCCCACGGGCGCCCCGGACGCGAGCGACACACAGCTGTCGCCGCAACCGTTGCAGTCCGAGTCCGTGCCGGTGACGGTCTCACAGCCATCCGCCACAATCCCATTGCAGTCAGCAAATCCAGGGGCACAGTCCGGCCCACACTCACTATCACCAGCTTCTGACTCCCGACAAACGATCGCGCCATTTATCGGCGTTGAATCGTCTGTCACCGTCTCATCGCAGACATCACCACAGCTCCGGCAATGCAACGCACCCCATGGCCCCGGTCCTACCAGTTCAGCATCGTCATTCACTCCGTTACAGTTCGAATCCGCGTCGACCGAGCAGCGCGAGGGGTCAGGAAGCCCATCCCTTCCTCGATAATAGGTGAGCGCGTCGCGATCATTACAGTCGACCGCCGAAATGGTGCCCGCACCGGTGCAATGCCCCACACCATATTCGTCGCCGTCGATATCCAGACAATCCCCGCAGGCACCTTCCAGCGGAAGGCAGAGCGAGCCGGAGTCCGCGCGCTGGCATGAGAAACCAAGCGAACAGTCCACATCCAGCTCGCACTCATCCACACAGTAACCCTGAATGAATCCGTCAGCGCCCTCGACGTCGGCCGATTCCACTGGATCCCAACACACCCCTGACCCGCAATCTGCGTCACGTGCGCAGGGCGCACACACCGGAACGCCTCGTGATTGCAATCCACCCGGACGACAAATCGCCGCAAAGGGCTGACCCCGGAGCATGGCATCCTGATCCAGTGGACCTGCGAGAGGATAGTCCGGCGACCAACCCGGAGCGACACCCGGATGCACGAGATCATCTACCGCGATCAATTGGCATTCCCACTCGACAAGCGTGCCAGATACATCAGTAAATTCGCAACTCTCCGTCGGCGATACACACGAGGCAGTGCATACCCCACTGCCGACTGGCAAAAGTGAGCCAAGCACTTCCCGTGCACCAAAAGAAGTTCGATCACTCCCGGAAGACTGATGCGACAACTGAAACTCCTTCAGACAAACGGTACCTGGCAACGGGCAATCTGCATTGGTGGCACAGATCGTAAACAAAGGAGAGACCTCCCCGCTACCTTCGACCACCTCGCCTGAATCAACCCCCGGGTCGATTATCCCATCCGGCTCGGCAACACTGCCGTCCAAGTCCTGACCTGCGTCTTCCGTGAACGTGTCTTCCTCGAACGTTGCATCTGACCCAGGAGCCTCGGTGACCATATCGCTCTCGGCCACGTCGACCATATCCACGATTCCCTGAGACGCATCGCCACAGGGAGGCGATATGCAGGACGCATCACACTCGTTCAACTCGCACGACACCTCAGGCAAGGCCGTCTGATCATTTGCGCATGCTACCCACAAACACCCAATCACTACCACAACAGACGCATAGTAAGCGCGTGATACAGACATACCTTCCTCAGCAGTCCGGGCCGTAACGGCAACTCAGTCAATCGTTCAACTCACCAATGAACGACCACCATTCTGTACATCTCCCTGACAAAATCAATCAGAACACGCAAACACATAGCAAATAATATCATTAGACCGACCAGTCCACTGATTGACGAAAATGCAGTGAAGATGGGGATCTGAGCGATTGCGATTCTCATATAAAATTCAAAACTTTA
>JBIKII010000342.1:0-17164 GCA_044361705.1 Caulobacter sp. | reverse complement strand
GATCCGGGCGTGCTGTCCGGTTCAGTGGCCGCTGCTGATCAGCGGTATGCCAAGTCTACCCAGGTCAGGGAGAGCTGTGCCCCTCGGCTTTCCCTGACCGACTGGCTGATCTGCGGCCCGATAATGGTCGGACTTGGCTTCCTCATGGGAGTTTACTGGCCGTGATGAGGTATCTTGTTTTGATCGCCGCGATGACGGCTGGCAGTGTCTTGGCACATGCTTCGGATGCAACTCGATTGGTCACATCGGAGGCTAGACGGCAAGGCGTGCCGGTCGGATTTGCCTTGAAGATGGCAAAGATCGAGAGCGGCGTTCGATGCCACAACCACAACAAGCGAAGCAGTGCATCCGGCCCATTGCAGGTGCTACGCGGCACAGCAAGGGCTATGGGCTACCGAGGCGACATCCGGCGGGCTTCGTGCGCTACGCAGACGCATTACGGGATGAAGCATCTGGCTATGTGCTGGCGCGGAGCACGAGGCAATGCGGCCTTGGCGAAACGATGCCACCAGGTTGGCGTGTCTGTGTTGTATGGCAAAAAGAAGAGGAGGCGTTAATGACCAGAGAACCTGATCTTGAAACCGTTAATCGCGCATTGGGCGAGACGGTGAGAAAATTGCAGCAAGACTTGGCCGATGCTGACAGAAGAATTCGGCGGCTTCGAGAGGAGTTGGCAGAGGCACATAGAGCAGCGGCAATAGCCGCAGGGAGGGATTGGTGAGCAAGCCAATATGGATTCGACTTCGCAGCGTGCTCGAACGGGATGCTGATGCAACATCGGTCGAGTTGAGCCGTGAAAGCGCAGAGGAAATGCTGGCGGAGATCAAGCGCCTCACCGCAGAAGCTGGTCGGATGCGTGAGGGCGTTGTGATGGCGGGCCATCTGGTTGCTGCATCGCGTGATGCTCTGGCGGAAGCAAACGCAGACAACGACCGGCTGCGCGGCGTCTTGCAGCTTGTGCGCCGCTGGGGATCACCAATGGTGAAAGGATACATCGATGGGGCGCTGGGCAGACAGGCTGGAGGCAGTGATCCTCTGGTTGATGATCAAGTGGGTGACGTTCGTGAACTGGAGGCGCAGGGATGAGTGATATTGTGGAGAGGCTTCGCCACTGCTCCGAAAACTGTGGCGATGAGTATTTGCATGAGCTTACAGGAAAGGCCGCCGACACCATCACCCGCCTCACCGCAGAGATTGACCTGTTGGCGATCTTGGCGACTGACCGTGAAGAGTACCTTCAGCTTTTGACGGACGAGAACAATAAACTCCGTGCGGCGCTTAAGTTAGACAAGCCTCGTGCCGCGTGGGCTGATGCCATACAAAAAAACGGACGGCTTTGTGAGGAAATAGAACGGCTGCGAGCAGTGGTGGACGTTGCTGATAAATTGCAAAACGGTATTCGTGCTGCAACCAGCCTTACAGCAGAAAATAAGAAGCTGCGGGCGGCGCTGCTGGTCGCGCGCAAGTATGTGTTGGTGCAGTCGTGCGAGTTGTCTCTTATGCCTGAAGACGCGGCAAGAGATCTTGATGTTATTGATGAGGCTTTGGAGGAAGATGATGATTGAACTTGGTAAGCAGTACAAGACTAGGGATGGCCGCGAGGTTCGCATCTATGCGGTGGATGGAGGCGGTGAGTTCCCGGTTCATGGGGCAATCAAGAAGTCGGGTGACATTTGGGACAGCATGTGCTGGGGCGTTAATGGTGAGTGGTTTTCTGTCGCGGATATAGATTGCTATGACCTCATTGGAGTGAAGCCGCGCATCCAGCGTGAGGTGTGGGTGAATGTGTATCATAATAAAGTGAATGATCAATGTTACATCAACAGCCAAACGGCTGACGAGCAAGCACTACCTAACCGCATCGCCTGTGTAAAGGTGGTCATTGACTGTGACGAGGGGGAAGGACTGTGATCAAGGCTGAACAGATACCTGATGAGGTGGTGAAAGCTGCTCGTCATGCGTTCTACAACGCCACAGGACCAACAATCAGTGATGATTGGAGAACCGCTCTGACCGCAGGGCTGGCAGCGTGGCCGGGGGCTTGGCATGTTGATGCCGTTGACTTTGAGGAGAAGCTCATCCTCCCCCTGACACAGGAGAACAACAATGGTGGCGATTGATCACACCTCGTGCGGCCCGTGCGCCAACGTGATTTGCAGCCAGTACGGTTGTCAGAAGCGGTCTCGGATTGCCGATCTGCCAGATGGGTATGCATTTCTAGGATGCGGAGAGTGCGGACATGAGATTGGCATATGCCAGTCGCAGGGGTGCCGAAAGCACAGGCACAGCACTTTGAACTGGCCCTCCTTCGCGCAACGGGGCTGCATCTGTCCGCCAACCAGCGAACAGACCTGCATGAGCGCAACATGCCCGAGGAAGCCAAGCACATGACCACCACACCAGAGCAGATAGAGGCTGTTGCGCGGGCGATGTGGCTTTCGCAGTATCCATCACTGGGATGGATACTGGACGCCAACTCAACGGCTAAGATTGAGTTTCGCGTTCTTGCCAGCGCCGCCATCGACACCATGCGCCCGTTCATCCGTGATGAGGTACTGGAGGAAGCGGCGGATGTCGTTGGAGAAGTTGGTGATTGCGCGGAAGCTGGTGCCTATATAACCGCCATCAGAGCGTTGAAGGAGAAGCCATGACTGACATCATAGACGAACGCGAGAAGACCCACGGCGATTATTATCAAGTGTCTATGATGGCACAGGAACTGAAGGACGCCATGCGGCGCGGCAAGAAATGGAGAATACTAGACGATATGCAGCGCGAGACGCTGGAGATGATCGCCACGAAGATCGGGCGCATCCTGTCAGGCAACCCGCATGAGGTCGATCACTGGCGGGACATCGCTGGCTATGCCACGCTGATCGAACGGTGGCTCACACCACCGGCTGGCCTCGAAACCAAGCCTGACCGTTGATGATGCGGCAGAACTCCGGTTCCAGCAACATGCCGCTAGATGCAAAATGCAATACAGTGAAACCCTGTGACCAGTTCACAGGGTTGTCCTCCGCATAAGCGAACTTGTCGTTCTCAGGCCCGTAATCCGACAACGTGCCGCATTCCACGCCCCAGCGAAGGCCATTGTAATCCGCAAACATGGTCGCCTGGAGCCGATGCGTGTGGCCGGTCACAATCGACTTGCCGCTCTTCAATGTGTTGTTATAGGCCCCATGCACGCCTTGGTGAATGCGGTGCTTTACAACCGTATGCTCATTGAGCCATAGGCTTGTGCAGAATTGCCACGCAGGGAAGTGATCTGCGATGTCAAATCCTTGAACCTGTACATATTCCGGCGCTGCTTGCGCCAGCCTCGCCATGAAGCGGTTGTCGTGGTTGCCATCTGTCCACATGAGATAGCAGCCGGGAGGCGCATAGGCTTCGATCTCTGCATGACGTTCCTTGACGGCTTCTAGTTCTTCAGCCACGCTCGGCGTCTGCACACGAGCGCCTGGATGATGACGACTGATCTTTGCACCGTCGAAGCTGTCGCCGTTCATGATGACCATCGACGGCTGCAAGTCCTTGATGATCTCGATCATGGCTGCGAAAGCCTTGCTTCGCTCACCCGGCCAGAAATGCCCATCGCTGCCGATGATGACGGGGCCGACAACATTTTCTTTTAGCGCGCGGAAACCTTTTGTCGGCACCTCGATCTTGATCCGCTGGGCTGGCTGCGAGATCGTGTTCAGAATGATTCCATGCTTGCGCTCGAGGCTATCCCGTCGAGCATTAACGCCTCGCAGGTTGAGGCCCAATTCCTTGGATACAGCAGACGGTGAGCCTAGACGCTTCCATGCGTCAATGAACTCTTGGTCGGAGTATCTCTTGGTCATTCGCTACTCCTGCGCGCGGCGAAAGTTGAGCCGCCAGATCACATCTGCAACTTGCTTTCCGAACATATCGATCTGCTTTTCCTCTGCTTCTGGAAAAACAAGATGCGCCACCTCATGGGCGGCAATCTCCAAGAGCAGCTTTGGCTTCTGGAGAAGGCGCGGGTCTAGCTGAATGTGATCTTCGCCAATATAAGCCCAGCCCCAAGCACGCTCACAGGTCTTCCATTCGATGTTGATCTTGCGGCGTGCCATGAGTTAATCCTTGCATCGCTTCCGGCGGTGATCCCATTCGCCGCCACGGCGGATGCAATCACGCCATTCTTTCTCTTTCTCAGGTGGCATTCGCTTCATTAGAAATGGCAACGATGCCTTGAACATAACAACGCCAAGGCCGAACCAAAAGGATGGCCTTTGAGCGACGAGAAAGCCGCCAGCGCCAATGCCGATCAACAGCACGACGATGGCGGCAATCTCGATCCAGTTCACTTCTTGGCCCAGATAGACCAACCAGCGGCGAAAATGACGCCGAGCGCACCGATGATCTCGTTCATGGCGGTGGCGTCAATAACTCCTGTTCCGACAACATAGCCGCCACCAGCCGCGAGAACGGCGCGAACAACGCCCCAGACCATTTCTTTTGTCATCACTTACTTCCTTTTGTTGTGCCGGGATATTGCTTCCACGGCAGTTGGTTATCGACGTTTAATACCAGTTTGGCGCTCTAGTTCGCGGCGGCTATAGTATAGCACGCCGTCAAAAACAATCGGGTGGCAAAGCCGACGGGCACCCGTTCTAAAACTGTGCGACGTGTTTTCGCTTGCGGTCACGTACTCAAGATTTTCTACGCGATTATCACGTTTATCGCCGTTCTTGTGGTTTACAGTCATGCCAGTCGCTAGGCCAAAAAATGTTTCCGCAACAACACGGTGAACGGTAATTTTTATGTGCCGCTCATCTTTCTTACAGCTAAGGCGCAAGTATCCATACCTATCAAGATGCGGGGAACGCAGTCCGCGAGGGCCGTATATTTCGCCGTTCTCAGTGGCCCATAGAGGAAGGGTAGGATGCTTTTTCATTTTTTTGTGCCAGGATATTGCGCCCAAGGAAGCTGGAAGTGGGGACCGTCCCGAAATTTCGGCCAATCCGCTCCGGCCTCAATCAGAACATTCTCAGCCTTTGCCGCTGCCTTCATTCGCTTGGCAAGGCTATCGTATAAAGGCCAATCCCAGCGCACCTGGCCCTTGATTGTGCAAGCCAGATCAACGGCGTGTGAAAGATCATTTGCCGCTGGGATATGTCGGGACCGTAACGTCTTTGATGCGCCCTTCGCCTTGAGGATTTTCTGCTCCTCAAGAGTGCGAACGCCGCAGGTGACTATGAAGCCTGTGTCGGCATCCTTCCAGTCGCCAGCGCATCGATTGACCACACGCACCAGGTCGGGATGGACGCCCTTGAGCTTGGCGAAGGACGCGCTGTTGAGCTTCATTTGCGTAATGCCTCCTCGATGCTGTCCAGCTTCGCCATGATGGCGCGGCTCGTCTCGCGGATCTCCTTGATCTCTCGGTCGTGCGCTGTACGCGATGTTTCGGTCTGCGCTTGCAGAACTGCGATGGCTGTCTCGTGCGCCTGTTGCTGGCGGTAGATCACCCAGACAAACGCGGCCACTGGCGCGATGATCCATTGCATGATGGCCCCGAGCACTTTGAAAGTCTGATCATCAATCATGGCGCTGTCTCACGGAGAAGAGGCATATTCGCGGCGGCGGAACATCCAGATTTTTCCGGCAGCTATGCTGTCACCGGTAAACGATATGCGAGCGCGCAATATTTTCTGTGCTGGCGCATCATACATGGCGGAATCTGCGTCAAATGATCCGCTAAATGAGCCATTTCTGTAGGTCATTGTCATGACAAAATGAGAAGTACTCTCAAGTCTTGGAAAATAGAATTCTGCATGATAGCCAAAGTCTTGAGTATTAGTTCCATTGTCTGACTGTCTGACTAATCGATATACTGCATCTGTTTGCTTGAATGCTTCCAACTGAAGCCTGCGATCAGTAAACGCGGCAGCGTTATGCCTTAATCCCAAAGCCAAAACGCGGTATTCGTAGCCATCTACAAAGTCTGGCGTAACAACACTAGAGACTGTTCCAGTCACTGCGTGATCATAGATCAACCCAGTTTTACCATCACCAATGGACACCTTGTCATAGGGATGCCAGCCAGAAACCATGACAGGCGCACCAGAAGATGCTTCTGCAATAGCCGAAGGATTGTCGCGCAATGCCGTCACGGTCGTGCTTGACGGAATGCCGCCAACAGCAACCGCTGCGTTTGAGATGCTTGTCCATGTTGTCATCAAAGCCACCTGTACGGTTGAGGAGTCCCGCTTCCATCATTACCACTATCATCGAGCCAACGCCACGGCTGGGCAACGCCATTGCCGTCAAGCCCAGCATCGGTCAGCCAGGTCCAGAGCACGCCGCCCTTCTCGTTGTCTTCCGCTGTGAAGCGGTACGTCAGGCCGTTGCGGGCTACCTCTGCCGAGGTGATAAGCCACTCGCCATCACGCGGCGCACCTGTGAAATCAACATCTAGATAGTGCCGTATCTGCACAACCGATCCGGTCCAGACGTTTGTGGCGTCTTTAGCTGAAAGGTCGAAGGTGATTTCCTTGCGAACATCCGAGAAGCGATCAAGATAGGTCTGGGCCAAGGAGTTGGCGATTGCCTGTGTGCTAATGAACCGGCAGAACAATTCCCTGATCTGCGGCTCACCGCCATACTGCACTTGCTTTAGAACATCGATAAAGACAGAGACGCGGGAATAGTTGCTCTTCTCGGCCACGCTTGGGATCGGCGTGCGTTGCAAGTAGTAGACATGCGTTTGAGATGCGCGCTCTTCCGGCTTCTCTTCGATTGAGAAGCTGCCAGCAACAATCGCATCGTCATCAGTCAAAAGCGTAGGAGACGGCTGCGGCCTGACAGGCTCCATGAGAATCTTTTGGACGCGCTCATCCCACCACAAATTCGAGACGGCCTGGAGGCACACCTCGGCTAGAAGTTCTTCGATCTTGTTGGGGTCAGTGATCCACGCAGTGAAATTGTAGTCTGGTCGATAGGTGGTCTTTGCTGCCGCCCAATCTGCGAAGTTGATATATTTCTCAGGGATGCCGCCCCAATTAACAAGAAGGTCATAGAGGATTTCGTGGAATGGCGTAGCGTTGTAATAAAGCACGCGCTGCACGCGGTCGTTCTGACTTTGAGCCGCTGCCGTTGTTCCTGCCAGACCTCGTGTCAGTCCATCGAAATAGATGTTGCCGCCGGTCGTTTCATAACGCTGGGCATATTGAATCACCTCGCTGTTGATCCTGACATAGCCAGCCGTAGAATAGTCGCTCAAGGTTGCGCCAGCGACGGTCATTGCCGTTTCTACGTTGGTGATGTTCGAAGCCAGTTCGCCACGGCTCAGATACGGTGCCGTCAGGTTGGTGTCGGTGATTTTTCGCAGGATGTCTTTGGCCGTGATCGAAACGCCATTGCGCCCTGCGTCAATCTTCTCAATCACATATTCCCGCTGCGTCATGGCTGAAAGCGGCTGGCCTATCAACCCTTCGTAGATGTTGAGCGTGTATCCAATGTGATACGGATTGCGGGCAAGCCACTTGCTCCAGAAGCTGCCGATCTGGTCTGGATCATAAGCCCTCGTGGAGACGTAAGGATCGGTGCCTATGTCATTCCAAGGGAAGTCCTTGATACGGACATTGCTCACGGCGCGATAGCCCAGTGGGCTTTTATTGCGCGATCCAGAGGCCACGTTGAGGACGGTCGGAGCCGTCTGATAGTTCTGCATTGCCGGGATAGCGAGTGCGGGCTGATAGATGTAATCGATCAGAAACGGATCGCCCGCTTCAGTGGTGAGCGTGTTGCTGTTCTCGGTCAGCAGGTTGATGTTGTTATCCTGCCACTCGTAAACGTCATCATTGACGAACCGCAGCGTCAGTGACTTGCTAAGATCGAGAGCGGATAAGAACTTGCAGGTCTTGTCGGTGTTCCAACAGGCATCGCCAGTGGCATTGCAAGGCGAGACACCGAAGGTGCGTGAGCAGAGTGGCTGGATGATCTCGACAATCTCGACGGGGCGCGCTGCAAAGGTCATCAGTAGTATCCTGTGACGCCGAGAGAGACGGAGCGATAAGCATTGATGCCCATGTTCACAGGCTCAACGTCCCGGTCTGTCCAGACGAAGCCGACATCGGTCGTGATCTTGGATGGATTGCCAGCGATACAGAATGGCTGTAATGGAATCGTTTTGGCGAACGGCTCGAAGTATGTGTCATACCAAGTCGTTGTGAGATATTCCCAATCGTAAGATGAGGTGACAGCACGCCTCTTGATGATGCGCCCAAGCCATTGGCCAGTCTCGGAGAACTGTTGCTGTGCTTCCGTGACGCGGTTGAGGTTCAGCGGCCTATGGCCTCCGTAGATTGGGATGGGCATTTGCAATGCAGCGCCCGCGCGAATGATGCCGATGGCGATGTCAGTGCCATCATTCACGTTCACTCGCACTTCTCGGACGGTGTAGAGCGCCCCAGCATTATTAAAGAACACCGCGATAGTCGAGTTGTCAGTTGGAGAAATTGTCGCACGAGTAGTGTGACCACCACCGACTGTTGCCGCCGTGGAGATCGTGACTGTCTTGCCAGATAGGTTATGCGCTGCGATAAAGACGCAATCGATAGATACGTCTGCCGCTGCCACAAGCGTCCAGTTATTCGAGCCTGGTGCAAGCTCCCATCGCTGAGATGTGTAGTCATTGGCAGCATAAGCCGGATTGGTTCCGTCGCCAGAGACAGTGCCGGTCATCATGTCCCACAAGATGCGGGCATGGTTTAGCGGCTCATTCGTGGAGACGGTATATCCGGCTGTGCTTATGGTCACGGCGTTCCTGCCATTTCGATCCAGTTGGTTCCATCACAAACAAGCAATGCCCATGCGCCATCTGTCGCTGGTAAAATAGGAGTGCTGGCTGATCCACCTTCGCGCGGCACAACATTAGACGATGCAGATATAACTGTCTGAGCCTGTGTGGTAGAAATCACGAGAATGCGGCCTGTATTGCTTGCAGGTGTCGGAAGCGTGAGCGTGTTTGATGACCCCGTGCGGTTGCTTATGATGAATGTCACGTTGTCTGCGACGGTATAGTTTGTCGTGACAGTCACCGGAGCAGTGATAGCAAACGATCCGTTCACCTGCACCTTCGCTGTAGGTGTTGCCGTGCCGAAGCCAACGCGATCCGTGGATGCGTCTACGAAGACAAGGTTGGCATCTGTGTCGCCCTCGATGCGTTGATCTACATCAGCGCCAGCATCGTTGAAGACGTTGGCCCCTGCGAATGAAGCAGCCGGGACATTCTGGAACAGTTCCTCGCGGGTCTGCTTCTTGGTCTCCGGGACACTTGTATCCACCACCACATAAAGGTCATCCGTGGCCGTGTTGGCCCCGGTCAATGCTGATAGTGCGCTGATCTTAATATCGGCCATCAGGCTATCACTCCGCGAATTGTGCCGCCGTTGCGCTGCGTGCTGTTAAGCTGGTCGATGAACTGTCTGGCGAACTTCTCGCCAAAGCCCATCGGATCATTCATCATTGTAAACTGGAACGTGGTCGTTGGCGATGCCGCTGCCGGGGCTGCGGATGCACCGCCGCCACCGCCTCGACGGCCACCACCGCCACCTCCACCACCACCGCCGCCGCCGCCTTCCGAGACGCCCTTAATAGCCGCCACGGCACTCATGCCCTTGGCGAAGACGGCGGCGTAATTGGCGAACTTCTGAATGGGAGTAATGGCGGTCGGATCATTCATCGCACTAACGGCTGCGCGGATGGTGTCAACGATTGCTTGTGCGGCTGCTGCGGCCTTGGCCACTTTAAGCAGACGCTTCCCACCAGCTTGTGCGACTTGCGCCATAGAGCCAAAGAATGAAGACGCGGCAGTCAGATCACCATCAAGACGCTGAGACTGAATGGATGCGAGAGATGTGGCGTGATCTTCCGCCAGCTTGCGTGACAGGTCATAGTACTCTTGCTCGGAAAGCAGCTTGTTTGCCAGTGCGCCGTCAAGAGTTTCTTGGTTGAGCGTGTATTCTTCCGCAAGGATTTCACGCTCGGTTGCGAACTGATCTTTTATCATGGAAAGCCGATCAGCGAATGCGGTTCCCGGCTCCTGTGATGGAGCAATGCTGAATTCATCCGCTGCACCTGCTGCGCCATCACCTGGAAGAATTGGTGCTTTTGCTTTCGGCTGCTCAAGGTCAGTCTTCAACTCGCTGTTGACGCTCTGAATCTCTCCACGAAGTTGAGCCAGAACCTGAGCATTGCGCTCCCATACTTTTCCGGCGGCAACAGAAGATGAAGACCAAGCATCCATTGCGCCAGAAAGATCGAGATTCGTCAGATAGCCAAGGACAGCAATTCCTGCATTGATGCGGATTGCAAAGACTTCCCAAGCGGAAGATGCCCATTGCACGGCTTGCGCCAGCGCATCCATTGCACTGCCAATCGCGTTAGCAATGCGCTCGACATAGTTTCCTTCATTGACGAATACGATGAAACGATCTGTCAAATCTTTCATCGCTGGCGCAGAGCGTTCAGCAATTTTATTTCCGAGACCAGTGAGGACACTGCTGATCCTCGTTAGATTGTCGTTGAAACCTTCAGCCGCTTTTGATGTGTTTGTCGAAATCTCAAGACCAAAACGACTGGCCTCTTGCGTCATCTGTGCTAGGCCATCGCGGCCCGCATTGAGCATCGGAATCAGATCGGCACCGGATCGGCCAAAGATCGCCATTGCCAACGCTGTTTTTCCAGCGCCGTCTTCCATCCCACCAAAGCGTTCCGCCACATCGAGCAGAACTTCTTCTGTGCCGCGCAGATTGCCTTGGGCATCAGTGACCGAAATGCCAAGAGCCGTGAAGGCTTCATTGCCGGATTGCATGTTCTTGGAAAGCTGACCAAGACCGACTTGCAATTGACCTAGAGACACATCCGAAAGTTTAGCAGCATAATCCAAACGAGACAGGCTCTCGGAAGTCATGCCGATCTTCTGAGCAGTCTTTCCGATTTCATCAGCGAAGTTGATGGCTTGTTTGGTCAACGCACCAATGGCGACTCCGCCAGCCGCTGCTGCTGTTGCAAAGCCAGCGAGACCAATGGCGGCAAGCTTCGAGAAGTTCTGTATCTTGCTGCCAGCACTCGCAATGCCCTTGTCGAAGTCATCCGTGTTGGCGCTGATCTTGACTTCGATTCCGCTAACTTGAGCCATGCAATAGTTCCTTTAATTCCTCTACATCGGCCCTAGTCAGTTTCCCGGCGTATGTTTCGCCTGGCTCTTTCGGCTTCTTCAACTCGTATTCCAACCACCACTCGGGAATGGTCATCTCCCAGAACTCGCTAGGCTGAATTCCCCATTCCCTCGCCCATAGATACATCCCGTTCCAGTCTAGTTCTCCATACTCTCCATGATCTTCGCCCTCGCCTTCGACTGGCTTTCGGTCTGGGCGTCTGGATTTTTTGCTTTGGCCTCGGACGGAGAGAAGGCCAGCATGACCAAGGAAATCAAATCGGCAACGTCTGTTGCGCTGCCATTGATCAACTCCTCATAGACCTGTTCATCCGTGACCTTTGCTCCTGCCGACTGCAACATCTTCGAGAGAACGAAAGCGATGTGGCTGACAGGCGGGCGACCTTGGCTTGTGCGAACGGCGATGTCCGTGAAGGATATGTCGCCCATCTCGATTGATCGCATCAGCTTCATGGAAGGGACGAAGCGATACTCTTCACCCTTCCACTTGATTGTTAGCTCCCGAAAAATTGCCATGATTACGAGGCCGTGAACGTAATCGTGCCAGAGGACTGGATCGAGGCCGTGAAGGTCGTGGCGTCTGCCTGTTCGCCGGTGACGGCGAAGCTGGCAAGGAAGAAGTTGCCGGTGAATGATCCGAGGCCGAGCAGTTCGATGGTATAGGCTTCGAGCAGCGCCGAGGCGGTGCCAACGGCAAGCGCCAGGAAGGTGGTGTCCTCAAGGATGCCTTGGACTTCGGCATCGATGGAGCGAACACCGACATCAGCCAGCATCTTGCGCCAGCCGTTGTCATCCTTTTCGGTGATGTCAATCGGCTCGTTGTTGATGGTGAAGCTATCGGCACGAGCGCCAGCCACGGCAGTCGAGCCGCGCTTGATCCGCACTTTGCGGCCAGAGATTGCAGCCATTTTTAGTTCCTTTCTTAGGTCACGGGTCCACGGATGTTGGAGAAGGCCACCGTAGACCCTACGCTATTGGTGGCGGTTACACGGCACCGGATATACTTTCCGGTGTCGGAGCCTGTGAGTGTGTAAGTCGTTCCGGTCGCAGATGCGATGTTGGCCCATGACGGATCATTAGGATCAGCAGCATTGGCGCGCTGCCACTGGCGGGCGAAAGTGATCGTGGCATCACCAGCCCATGTGCCATTCGTGGTGGTCTGGACGTTGGTGCCAGAGAGCGTGCCGGTGATCGCCGGGAGAACGGTGTTGTACGGGCCAATGGTGGCGGTCATGTTCTCGCCGCTCTCAAGTGTGGCGGTGAAGGTCACGACATCAGCCTGTTCTGCGCCGATCTGGAGACCTTGGAGCATGAAGTCGCCGGTCAAGGTGCCGATGCCGCTGATCGTGACAACGCACTCCTTGAGGAGCGCCGTGGTGGCGTTGCCTACGGAATCCGCCAAGAGGACGGTATCCTTGAGCACGCCTTCTATCTCGCAAGAGACAGAGCGCAAGCCGACATCGCCCAGCATGGTGCGCCAGCCGGAATCGTCCTTGTCCGTGATGTCGAGCGGCTCATTATTGATCGTCACGCTGTCAGCACGAGCGCCCACGATGTTGGAGCCGTTGCGGCTTATGCGAACTGATCGGCCAGAAATAGCCATGCAAGAACCTCTTGTTTGGCCGTGATTATATCACGGAAACTATGCAATCCACAATACACGGTACAAGATGAGGCCGCGCTTGGTCTTGCCATCAGGATCGCGCGAGAAGTTGCAAGAATCAAGTTCGGTGGTGATGTGCGTGACGCCCGCGATGGAAAGCGGCTGGCGGCGCATCCGGCCATCCACAGCATCGACTACAGTCTTCAGATCGAGCATGGATGCGGCACGGTCCCACACATCAATCTGAACGATTGCCGATCCGCCGAGATCATCCTTGCTGTCGAACGGATTGATCGTGTCAGCCCCGATGGTGATGAACGGGAATGCCGATTCCAACTCACTGTCAGCCGCCTGCGGGACATCGGTAAAGATCGCCACGAGCGGGCTGTAGTAGGTGCTAAGAAGACTGGTGACGGCGCTGTCGTTAAGCCTGTTATAGACTGCCGTCTGGAGATCATCTGATTTCATTTCGTTGTCTTCTCCGCGCGTGCCTTGGCTTTTGCGATTGCAATCTCAACCCGTTTCAGCATCTTTGGAATCGCCCGCTCGACGGCGGGAATCCAAGACGGACGTTTCGCCATCTTGAAGGTGCCGAACTCAAGGTAGTAGGCATAGTCAAGACGGCTTCCGATGGCCTTGGCATATTTGCCACGGCTTTCGTTGTAGATCGAAATGACAAGCCCGCCGGTATCGGTTGCCGGTGCTTCGCCTGGAGCAGATGCTCGATGAACCTTATCGTTGTTTACGCCTCTGGCATACTCCCTGCCAGTCTTGGGAGGCCCCTGTATGGCCTTACGGACGTCCGTGACGGCTTCCAAAGCGGTGGCATCGACAATGAGGGCTAGAGAGTTGCCAAGGTCTTTCCCATAGGCTTGCAAGGCCGCGTTGACCTCTTTCAACCCCTTGATCTCGACCTTGACATCCTTCACGCCGCAACCCCGCCATCAACGTCAATCTGAAGCCACTTGTTGGCGAACTCCATGTTATCGAGGAACCGGATGTTGTGAATCTTGTTCCTGATCTGCACGCGGTCGGAATCCAGCAATGTTGAAGTGTAGCGAACTACAAGGCGCAACCGAACGGTTGCCTCAGTGCGGTCATGAGCAAATCGCTCCGAGCCGCCAACCGGAGCCACATAGGCGCGGGTCGGTGCGCCGGAAACGGTGGCCCAGGATTCCGTCTGGCCTCCTGCACCATCGCTGGTCAAGGTGCGGCGTTGGAAAGTCACCGGCTCTTTCAGCTTGCCGGAATTCATGTTGCAACATTTCATCATCGCGGGATGAACTCCGTTATATTCATGCTGACGGAAACATCGACGGTTGACGATGCGACGGCGGCGAGAAACCCGAAGTCTGTCAATTGCGGGAAGAACAACGGCGGATCGAGTATGATTTCATTGATGCCTGCGTTTTGAGGAAATTCCATGATCATTGTCATGGGCGAATATGGCGCGGCGGTTTCAAGGATGTTATCGCGCCGGAACATGACAAGATTGGTTTTCTTGTCGCTGTCGGACGAGATTGTAATGTTTGAGACGGCGGCGCTGCGGTTCAGCGGCGTGGTGTAAGATCCGATTTCAGCCTGACCCTTGCCGAGCGTGCCGTCTGCAATGAGCGCCCAGTCGGTGCCGCCTGATCCGTTTTCGATTGTGATATTCCCGGCTTGGCTTCCTGCTGACTGGCTGGCGTAGGTGCCAGACTTGGACACATAAGCCTCGGTGAGGCGCATGAATGACTTTGTGGTCGCGGCGCTGGCGGATGCTCCTGCGGTTGCAAGTGTCTCGGTGATGACATCGCCGGTTGCATCAAGCCCCACGAGCGTGATCTGCCGCGCGCCTGAGCCGGATGCCGTATCGTTGGCATTGCCACCGGCCTTGAGGCGCAGCGTGGTGGCTGATCCGGCTTGCGGGGTGCGGTAGTGGCCTGATCGGCTGACAGGCACGAAGCTGGAACCAACAGATGTATTCCGGCCAAACTTGTTGAATGACCGACAACCCGAAGCCAGCCCGCGCGCAATGTCGAGACTGCTGGGATAGGTCATATCTTCATGGCCTTATATTGAGCCATAATGACCGAAGCGCCGGATGCGTCATAGGCATCACTCGCATCGCAGTCATCGCCACGGTTGCTATAGAGGAAGGCCGCAAGCTGTTTTACGGCGCGCTTCATTGGAGACGGCACTGCTGCTGCATTTGCGAATCCAGACACATAGATGATCTGGATGGCGTTATTGGCGCGCAGAGCAACCGGCCAAGTCTGGCCCCGCTTGAGTGTCAACCTTCCAGGCGTCTGGTAGATGTCAATGTCGAAGACATTGGCGGTCGTGACAGATGTAGAATTGCTGTTCTCGTCAAAGGTTGTGATCGAGGTGATCGATTGAAGAGGCCATCGCGGGATCACAAGGCTTTGAATGGTGCTGGTGCGCGCCAGTTCGGTGATTGACATCTCGCGCACGCCATCCCACCATGCTTCACCACCAGCGGGCCAGCGATCAAGCGACAGCCGCCACGACTGCGTGATGAACGCAAGGCCGGTCATGTTCTCGATCTCGGTCCTGGCATCCGTGATGAGCGTATTTGCTTCCGCGTCCGGAAGTTCCGTGCTGTCAGTGCGGAGATGCGTTCGGAGTTCCGTAGCCGTCACCGGCTCGGATGCAGGGGCGGAAGTGAGAACCGAACCCCGGAACTGATAAAGCGGAACGGCGGCGCGAAGGCTCATTCAAATGCTTCCTTCCTAAAACGGCCACGCGGACGTTTGACTTCCAGCGGCTGTTCGATCTTGGTTTCGAAAGCTGGCATGACGTTGACTTCGACGGCTGCGCCATCCGCCAGCGCAAGTTCTGCCACCTTGCCTTCAACGTTTTCGCCCGCATCATAGCGGATGATGGTGTGACCCTCCGGAGCGCAAGCCCAGGATCGTATGATGCGGGCTTTCATGCTTACGGCTCCTGTGGCGGAACAGGCGCAGGAGGCTGGATCGGCGTGATCGGCGGCACGTTGGCTGCGGCTTCTGCTGCGGCCTGCTGCTGGTCCCACTGGTAGGCCTGCTGGAGGATGCTGTTCATCACGCTCTCGGCGTATGCCGTGACGGCTTCTTCCGGCGTTGCGGGGCGCGTCACCCATGCCTGCTGCTGAATGAACTCGGGCGGGTCATTCGGGTCTTCCTGATCGGGCGACCATGCGGGGTTTGGAATGTCGGTGATGACGTTCTCAGTCACGGTGCCGTAGGGCGTTGCGGTCATGAGATACGCCACGATGCGCTCGCTGTCGGCGTCAGACAGTTCCATCTGGACCGTCAGCGTCAGGGAGGGGCTGACAACCCCGTAATTCACAATTGCCATTATTCTGTCTCCTGTGTTTTGGCGTTGGCTTCGGCCACTGCGGCTTCCAACTTGGCGAAGAGCGGCACTGCGGCCTTGGCTCCTTGGATGCCGGATGCCTTCACGGCTACATCAAGCAGTGCGCCGAGGGCCTGTACTTCGTTCTGGTCTAGGGTGAGGTTGATCATGTTTTCTCCTGAATTAAACGACACACGGCACGCGGTATGCAGTTCCGGTGCTGTCGTAAAGGGTGAGGTATCCTGTCGGGACAATAGTTGTTGCCGTGTAGGCGGTGTCGGTGGTCAGTTTGCCTTGGATGTTGGTGAAGCCGCCATCATTGGCAAGGACTGCCTGTAGCGTGGTGCTGGACCGCTTGAGGGCGGGGAAGGATGCAGAGGTGCCGCCGAAGGCAAGGCGGTCGAAGTTGGTTTCGGCTTGGTTGTAGAAAACGATGGTTCCGTCAGTTGACCCAGAATAAATGTGGAAACGATTATTAAAGTCCCTGAGATAACTACCGGCCACAAATCCGGCGGCAAGAAAGTTCCGCGCGAGAAAAAAGTCGCGCGGCCTGCTCCCCGACGACGTGCCGATGTCGTAGGTATTGTCGGTGCCTGCGAGGAAATGGCCGCTGGTGCTCATTGTCCAAACAGTGTCAGTGTTTCCCGAGATGCTGCGGAAATTTATTGGTGCGCCGTAAACAACAAGCGTGCTGTTAGGCGATCCGCCATAGCCAGACCCGACGCCAAGCGGGTCGCCGCCAGTTGTGCCATTGTCGGACGTTTCAAGAAACCAAAATACGCCCGTGTTACGGAGGCTCATCTTGTTATGAACAGACGCGCTGGTGTAGCTGCGGTAGATGTTGAACGTCTGCGCGTTCGCCCCGTTCCGCTGCGCGAGGGTGTTGGCGGCGTCGCGGAAAAGGCGAACGTCCGCAGTCCCATTTGAGCTACCATCTTCCGACCAGCCCAAATATGTCGGGCTAGAAAACTGGAACCGCCCGCTGGCTAATGTTGCAATTGTTGTCCCATTGGACATAG
>JBIKII010000206.1:0-5167 GCA_044361705.1 Caulobacter sp. | reverse complement strand
GCCGCCTTCTGGATCGCTTCCTCGATGGAGGCGATCACGATCTCCTTCTCGATGCCCTTCTCGCGGGCGACCGCGTCGGCGATCTGGAGCAGCTCAAGGCGGTTGGCGGAAATGCCGGTGGCCATGGTGGTTTCCTACTCTTCTTCGGATTGGATACGGGCGGCGCGCTCGTCGGCCCCGTGTTTCATCAGCTTGTCGTTGAAGACCAGCTTGGCCTCAACGATCCAGTCGAACGGTATGTAGAGGGTGGTCTCGGCCTCGCCCTCGACGTTGATCCCGATCTGGCCGTCCTCGACGCCCGCGAGCTCGCCGCGGAAGCGCTTGCGGTTCTCGGCCAGGCGGTCGAGCTCGAGCCGGGCCTCGAAGCCTTCCCAGACCTCGAAGTCCTTGAGCCGGGTCAGCGGGCGGTCGATGCCGGGGCTGGAGACCTCCAGCGTGTATTCGCCGGTGATCGGGTCGGCGGCGTCCATGACCTCGGACACGGCGCGCGACAGCAGCGCGCAGCCCTCGACGGTCATGTCGCCGTCCGGCGTCTCGGCCATGATCTGCAGCCGGCGGCTTTCCTTGCCGGCCATCAGACGCAGGCGGACGATCTCGTACCCCGCCGCTTCCGCGACCGGATCGAGCAGTTCGAGCAGCGTGGCGTCTTCCGCCGTGCGTGCGCGCATCCGTTCAGAACCCAAACAAAAAGCGGCGGCCCGAAGACCGCCGCTCGACTGCGCTATCCAGCGCGATCAAACGATGTGGAGGGCTCTATAGCGCGGCCCGAACGGCTTGTCAGCCCCTCAGGCCGCGCCGGAGCGCGTCAGGCGGAAGTGTATGCGGTTCCGCCGTCCGGGCGCGCTCCGAACCCAGGATCTCAGGCCTTCGTCGGGACGCCGCCCAGGAAATCCATCTTGCCGAGCGGCGCGCCGACCGACCGCAGCAGGGCGTAGGCGGTGGTCACGTGGAAGAAGAAGTTGGGCAGGGCGAAGCCGGTCAGGAAGTCGGCGCCGGTGAACTTCAGCTCCATGCCGGGGAACTTCAGCACCACCTCGCGGTCCTCCGCGCCGTCGAAGGCGGCGGCGTCGACGCTCTCGATGAAGGCGATCGTGGCGGCGATGCGGGCCTTCAGCTCGGCCAGCGTCGTCTCGGTGTCGGGCATCGCGGGAACCTCGACCCCGGCCAGGCGGGCGATGGCGCCCTTGGCCGCGTCCGAGGCCATCTGGATCTGGCGCGGGAAGGGAAGCATGTCGGGCGCGAGCCGCGCCTCGAGGATCGCCGTCTCCGACAGACCGGCGGCCAGCGCCTTGTCGATGATGGCGGTGGTATTGGTCAGCGCGCGCACGAAGACCGGCGCGGACGCGGCGTGGACGGAAAAGCTCATCGGAAATGCCCCAGGGGATTGATCAGGTCCGACAGATCGGGTGCGCCGCGATGAATTGCCAGAGGGTCGGTTGCAGATCGTGCGCGGCTCGTCGCCCCCGCCAGGCGCACCCTATCGGAGAAACCGGCGCTGCACGCATGATTCAGCTTCGCGAGCCTGCCTTGTGCAGCTCTTCCGGAGGCGATTTGCATTTTTTGCAACTTACTCGGAAGCCCGCCGCGGTCGGCCCAGGAAGGGCGGTCAGGGTGTGAACTCATAAGTCCGGCGAGGCCGCTTCAGGCCACGAAGCCAATGGCCACTTTGACCCCTTGCCGATCTCCGGAACGTCCGCTCCCTGCAGGGGCCGCCAAATGTCCGCTTTCGGGCGGGGTGCTAACTTCGCAAAGCGACCCAAAGCTGACCATCGTCAGCTACATTATGTTAGGCAGCGCGACTTACCGTTGTGGGCTTTGAGGAGCAGCCCATGGGCTTAACAATTTGGTCAGCCGTTTTCACGCTGGAGACCGTTCAGGACACGGCGAAAGACGTGTCCGAGTCGCTCAATGGTTTGATTGGTGCGGACCTTCAGCGCCAAGCGAAGCCGATTCTTGCCGCAGCGGGTTGGAACTTTGCGGATGCCTGGCCGGAGGACCACGGATGGACTTCAGACGCTCCCGTCATCGACGAGGGCAAGACCATCGGTGTCTCGTTCGTGACCAGCCCCGAACTCGATGACGAAGCTTCGGACGGTCGAGCCCCAAACGACCGTTGGCGGATCGTCATTGGTCTCGACACCGGCATGTTCGATAAAACCAAGGCCCGTCGTTTTGAACGTCTCCGAGCTTTCGCGCGTGATGTCGAAAACGTCTGCACAACACTTGGCGCAAGTGGACTGGCTTGGGAGATCGGTGGCCCTCAGACCACCGGCACGGCGAAGAGCCCCTGACGTAGTCCTGCGCCTGGGCCGTTACGTGAGAACTGGTTTAGAGCAGTCTGGTGGAATGGTGCGGAAGCGTTGGGCCATTCGAAAGCAGATCAACTTATGATCCGGACTTTCCAAAGCCATCCTCTGGAATCGCCCGTCCGCCGTCCAGCGTATTGAAATGCTCCCCCGAGATTGCGATGGCCTGCACCATGCCATTCTGGTGCAACCAAACCTCCCCCCATCGGACCGTTCCATCCACGTATTTGCGAACCTTCCCCGAGCGTTCAACGCCCAGAGCCTGACATCGACCGGCCAGGCGCACATGAACCGTCTCGGTCCCCCGATCGTCGTCCTCGTCTTCAAGAACGCAGATCTCTGCGGGCACGGACGGTTGTGAACCTATCAGACCGCTGCGTTGCCAGACGAACCTGAGCGAACCGATGCCACCATAGATAAGGGCCACGCCACCGACGAACAGGATGGCACGTACAAGCCATGGAAGGGGCGGATTATTGTCGTTGCCGTAGGTCTCGGGGTTCAGGGCAACCCAAATCCACACCAAGCCTATGGCAAGCGCCAGAATGCCTCGAAAGCTGATCCTGCCCTTACCCGTTTTGCGCGCCATCGCCCCACCGTATACCGCCCGAGGATCATGGAATCTCACTCTGCCCGATAACAGGTGAATCGATTGCCTGACGTGATCCCCCCGATTGGACTTTGCTCATACTGCGCGGCGTGTGTTGCAGCGATCGGTTGAGCCCACCACCCCAAACCGACCTCGGCGACGTCTGCTTCCGGCGCGCTGCTCCAATGTCCGGTATCCGGCAGGGCAAGAATGACGGGACCCACCCTCTGGCGACATTCGGAATGTCGGCTTGCTGCTTAATCGCTTCGCCGTGTCACGCCTCCACGCTGCGGTCGTCGCGAGCACTTTATGAGTACACGACCTGGCTCCGCCTCCCTCAGACCCGCTCGAAATCGAGGAACACCGGCGCGCAATCGCCCAGCTTCTTTTCCTCGTAGCGGGTGGTCAGGTGGTCGACGGGCGGGACGGCGGTGTCGCCGATCGGTCCGGTGAACAGGCCGCTGGCCTTCATCCGGTCCAGGGTCCAGTCGGCGTACGCCGCCCAGTCGGTGGCGAAGCGCAGGCGTCCGCCGGGCTTCAGGAGCCGGTGCAGCTCGACCAGGAATTCGCTCTGGATGATCCGTCGCTTGTGGTGGCGCGACTTGGGCCAGGGGTCGGGGAACAGGATGAAGATCCGGTCCAGGCAGCCGTCCGGCAGCCGGCCGGCCACCTCGCGCGCATCGCCCTGGTGGACCTTCACATTGGTCAGGGCGCCTTCCTGAACATGGCGCAGGGCGCTGGCCACGCCGTTGAGGAAGGGCTCGACGCCGATGATCAGCAGATCCGGATCACGCCCCGCCTGCCCGGCCATATGCTCGCCGCCGCCAAAGCCGATCTCCAGCCAGATCTCGCGTGCGTCCGGCTTGAGGTCGCGCGGGTCGAACGGGCCGTCGGGGATATCGACCCCCGGCGCCACGGTGTCGAGCAGCGCCGCCTGCCGCGCCTTGAGAACGCGCGCCTTGACGCGGCCATAGCTGCGCAGGGCTCCGTGGGGCTGCTGGGGGGTCAGGGTCATTCGGCTGCTCTAGCGTTTCCGCCCCGCGCCCGGAAGGGAGTCCCTTGAGCCGGAGGCCGGAACCGGCGATCCTCCATCGTTTCCGGGGCTTTGCCGGCCCCCCGCCACGGTCATGGAGGGCTCCGTGTCGACCCGTTCCATCTTCGCCGTTTCGATCACCGTCCTGCTGGGCGCCTGCGCCGCGACGCCGGACCGGGTCGCCGTCGCCGCGTCCTGCGCCAGCGAACGTCAGGTGACCGTCACCACCCAGGGCACGCGGCTGGCGCTGCGGCCCGGCGCGATCGCCCGGCTGCAGAAGGTGTCCCTCCAGCCCGGCGAGAGCGGCGTGGTGCTGTCCTGCCGGCCCGGCGGCGGGTCGCTGAAGCGCTGCGTGGTGCTGTTCGAGGACGCGCCGGGCCAGGGCTACGGCAAGGCGGCCCGCGCCTGGGCGCAGCGGGTCATCTACCCCGCGGACGAGGACTCCCGCACCGTGGAGGTCCGTGTCCGGTTCGGGCCGTCGCCCGCCGGCGACCGGCGCTGCAGCTGACATCGCCCCATTTCCGCCCCGAGCGGACGCGAAGGAGGCCGACATGATCCGCACGATCACCCTGCTGGCCGCCCTGGCCCTGACACTGGCCGGCTGCGCCACCACCGCGCGCTATGACGCCGCCGGCGATGTGCATGCGCTGCTGGTCGCCATCCGCGACAACGACCGCGCCGCCTTCGACCGCTACGTCGACCGGCGGGCGTTGAAGAACAATCTCGAGTCCCGCGTGATGCGCGAGGTGGGTCGCCGCGAGATGGACGACGGAGCCCGGGCCCTGGCCGCCATCGTCGCGCCGGGTCTGGCCGAGGTTGCGGTCGAGGCCTTGATGCGGCCCGAGGCCTTCCGCGCGGCGGCCAGCTACTACGGCTACACGCCCGACCAGCCGCTGCCGGGCCGGGTCGCCATCGGGGCGGCGCTGCGATACCGCGACGACGGTTCGGTCTGCGCCACCAGAAAGAAGGACGGCCCCTGCCTGCTGGTGTTCGCCCGGCAGGACGGCGTCTGGAAGCTGTCGGGTTTCGAGGGCGACCTCGCCGACCTGCGCGGCAAGTCCGGGTCAAGGCGTTAGGTAGAGAGTCATGTCGCGTTCCCTCCGTCGTCTCGCGCCGGTCCTGGCCGGTCTCGCCGCCCTGGCCGCGGCGGCGCCGTCGACGGCCGCCGTCAAGCGGATGGTCACCTATGACTCCGCCTCGCCGGACGCCCGGCGGCTGACCGGCGCCGGCCTGACGTTC
>JBIKII010000205.1:0-5169 GCA_044361705.1 Caulobacter sp. | reverse complement strand
CGGCGGCGACCTGGCCACCACCAACAACCGCATGGAGCTGATGGCGGCGATCCAGGCGCTGGAGACCCTGACCAAGCCCTGCAAGGTCGAGCTGCACACCGACAGCCAGTATGTGAAGAACGGCGTCACCACCTGGATCCACGGCTGGAAGGCGCGCGGCTGGAAGACCGCCGACAAGAGCCCGGTCAAGAACGAGGACCTGTGGAAACGCCTCGACGCGGCCCGCGCGCGGCATCAGGTCGACTGGCGATGGGTCAAGGGCCACGCCGGCCACGAGCTCAACGAAGTGGCCGACGAACTGGCCCGCAAGGGCATGCTGAAAGAGCTCGGCGAACTGTGAGATCCGAAACGGCTTGACTCATTCAATATTGAACTATCTATTTGGTTCAAGATTGAACGAAAGGCATGCGCCATGGACCGTCGTGACTTCATCCGCCTCGTCGGCGGCGGCGTGGTGCTCGCCGCAGGAGCCGCCACCGCGTCCTGCGCGCCGGCCGGCGCGGACCCCCGCGCGGCCTGGGACAATCCCGGCGCCGGCGAGACCGACATCCGCCGCAAGGCGCTGTCCTTCGCCATCCTGGCGCCCAACCCGCACAACATGCAGCCGTGGATGGCCGATCTGCGGACGCCCGGCGAAGTCACCTTCTACGTGGATCGCACGCGTCTCTTGCCGGTCACCGACCGCTTCAACCGGCAGATCGTCATCGGGTTCGGCGGCGTGCTCGCCTACTTCCAGATGGCGCTGCGCCAGTTTGGGCAGTCCGCCGAGCAGACGCTCTTCCCGGATGGCGAGCCCGCGCCCCGGCTTGATGACCGGCCCGTCGCCCGTCTGAGGCTGCTCGGCGCGCCCGGCGGCGCCGGCGATCCGCTGTTCCCCCGATTGCTCGAGCGGCGCACGGACCGTGGGGCCTACGCCGACAAGCCCGTCGACGCGGCGGCGTTCGCCGACCTGCTGGCCTCGCCGGGCGTCGAGGGGACGGTCGAGGCGGCCCGCGTCGAGCGGCTGAAGGCGCTGGTTTACGAAGGCGCCAGGATCGAGGCCCACACCCCGGCCGCGCACAAGGAGAGCGTCGAGCGCACCTTCATCGGCGCCCGCGACGTCGCCGCCCATCCCTGGGGCATTACGCTCGATCAGCCGTTCATGACAGCGATGAACGCGGCCGGCATCCTGACCAAGGACAAGATGGCGACCCCGGGCACGACGGCCTTCAACGAGGCGCTGAAATTCCTCAAGACGGGCGCTGACACATCGCGGGGCTTTGTCTGGATCACGACACCGCAGAACGGCCGGGTCGATCAGATCGCCGCCGGCCAATCCTACGGACGCCTGTGTCTCGTCGCCGCCTCGCAGGGCCTCGCGATGCATCCCTGGAGCCAGGGCCTGCAGGAGTACGCCACCCAGAAGCCGGTCTTCGACGCCCTCCACAGGGAGCTCGCGCCCGCGGGCGGCCGCATCCAGATGCTTTGCCGCATCGGCTACCCGAAGGCCAAGATCCCGCCCGCGCCGCGCCGCGGCCTCGACGCCCAGATCCTGAAGGCCTGACCATGCAGCCTGACAATCCCCGCCTCGCCCGTGATCGCGCCGATGTCAGGGTGATGACCGAGATCGGCATCATCAACCAGCTGTCGAACGCCCGGCTGGAAAAGACCGGCGGTATTCCGTCGGCCCAGTTCGGCCTGCTCAGCCACTTCATGCGGCGCGGCGGGGAGCAGAGCCCGGCGCAGCTGGCCTCCGCCTTCCAGGTCGGGAAAAGCGCCATGACCCACACCCTGCAACGGGCCGAGGCGGCGGGCTGGATCAGCATTCGTCCGGATACGGAGGATGGGCGGCGGAAGCTCGTCAGCCTCACCCCGGCGGGGGCGGCCGCCTATGGCGAGGCGCTGAAACGCATGCGTCCGCATCTGGAGTCGTTGCGCGAAGCCTTCACCGATCAGGAGTTCGCCCAGGCGCTGCCGTTCCTGACCGCGCTGCGGGCCTGGCTGGACGACAACCGCTAGGCGGGCCGGACCCTCAGGACCGCGCCCTCGGCGGCCACGACCATGACCTTGTCGTCCAGGCGTGGCGCGGTGTCGTCCGCCGAGACGGCCGCCCATTCCTTGCCGTCGACGAAGACGCGGCCCTCGCCGTTGCGGAAGGCCTCGACCACCGCGCCCTGATGGCCGACCAGCCGGGCGATATTGTCGTTGATGTCCGGGCCGGACCCGCCCGAGACGGTGCGCGGGAAGAACCGGCGGGCGCCGACGGTGGTGGCGATGGTCAGCGCCGCCCAGACGACCAGATGGACTGCCAGGCTGTCGGGCAACACCATGACCAGCAGGGCCATGAAGGCCGAGCTGGCCGCGGGCCACAGCAGCCAGCCGCTGCCGGTCGAGACCTCGGCGGCCAGGAACACCGCCCCGATGGCCAGCCAGATCCAGAACGGATGCGTACCGTAGAGATCGATAAGCCAGGTCATGGCCTGTCTCCTGTGCTGTGCGCCCTAGCCCTTGGTGCGCGGAACCGCGCCGCCCGCGCCGGGGCGACCGCTGTCGCCGCCGTCGCCCAGCGTCTTCACCAGCTCGCCGATGCCGGCGATCGAACCGGCGATGCCCGCGAAGTCGGCCGGCACGATGACGGTCTTCTGGTTGGGCGAGGAGGCCAGCAGCGCGAAGGCTTCGACGTACTTCTGGGCGATGAAGTAGTTGATGGCGTTGACGTCGCCGCGGGCGATGGCTTCCGACACGAAGGCGGTCGCCTTGGCTTCGGCCTCGGCTTCGCGTTCGCGCGCCTCGGCGTCGCGGAAGGCCGCTTCACGGCGACCCTCGGCCTGCAGGATGGCGGCCTGTTTGGAGCCCTCGGCCTTGGCGATGGCAGCCTGTTTCTCGCCGTCCGCCTCGGTGATGACCGCGCGACGCTCGCGCTCGGCCTTCATCTGGCGGGCCATGGCGTTGGTGATGTCGGGCGGCGGGGTGAGATCCTTGATCTCGATCCGGGTCGCCTTGACGCCCCACGGGTTGGTGGCGTGGTCGATGGTGGTCAGCAGCCGGGTGTTGATCTGGTCGCGCTGGCTGAGCACCTCGTCCAGCTCCATCGAGCCGACCACGGTCCGCAGGTTGGTCATGCAGAGCTGGCTGATGGCGTAGTTGAGGTTGTCGACGCGGTAGGCGGCGGCGGCGGCGTCCATCACCTGGATGAAGACGATGCCGTCGACCTTCACCACGGCGTTGTCCTTGGTGATGACCTCCTGCTGCGGCACGTCCAGCACCTGCTCCATCATGTTCACGCGCCGGCCGATCCGCTCGAAGAACGGGATCAGGAAGTGCATGCCGGGCGAGAGGGTGCGGGTGTAGCGGCCGAAGTACTCGACCGTGAACTCCCGACCCTGCGGCACGATCTTGATGACGCTGAACAGCAGCATCAGCGCCAGGATGATCAGGACGATCGCGAAGAAACCGAAGGCCATGCGCCCCCTCCCCAAAACTACCTGGAGGAGAATCTAGCGCGGCGCGCGCTCGTCCGCCATGGAATCCGGATCGCCGGTATCCGTTTTCGCGCCGTCCTCGCCCTCGGGACCGACGCCCCGAACCACGCGCGTGACCGTCGACAGCTGCATGGACAGGCTCTGGCCCTTGCGGGCGACCATCAGCTCGGCGCGCTTGCTGGCCGGGCTGCAGGAGGGAAACTCGGTCCGGCGGGTGGCGAACCCGCTGTTGAAGGCCTGGGTCAGGCGGCCGTTGAAGGCGGCGTCCGAGGCTTCGGTCTCGGTGACCTGCATCATGCGGTCGCGCCAGTACTGGTCGCCGTCGCCGGCGCAGGCCTGGCGCAGGGCGTGGCTCTCGCCCAGCGCATAGGCCAGGTCGATCAGGGTCTGGCGCTCGGCCGGCTCGCGCTCCTGCGCCACGGCGGGCGCGGCGAAGGCGGCGATCAGGACCAGGGTGGCGAGGCGACGATACATGCGGGCGATCTAAGGCCAGACGCCGGGGTTTGTCACCGGGGCTCTAGCGTGGGGCGAGGCGGGCGGCTGGAATCACGTCAGCTCCGCCACTTCAGCGTCGTCGCCTGCACCGGATTGACGAAGGCCCGGCCCTCGGCGCGGCTGGCGGTCCACTCGCGCTTGAGCTGCTGGTACCACTTGGCCTGGGTGTCGCCGTCCTCGAGCCAGAGCATGGCCGGGTCGTACTTCAGGCCCATGTTCTGCAGGTTAACCATGTCGCCGTCCTGGTGCAGGAAGGCGCGGACGAACGGCTTGATCACCGGGGCGAGGGCCAGCACCGGGTGATCGGACCAGATGATCTGGGTGATGGTCGTCTTCTGCTCGGTGATCGGCGTCAGGCAGGTCAGGGCCAGCAGCTGGCGGGCGCCGATCTGGATATGCTCCCAGCGCATGCCCGGCAGGCGGAAGGTGATCTCCACCTCCGGCTGGCCGCCGAGGATGTCGTAGATGCGGTTGGCCTTCGAGCGCGGGTGCCGGACCATCACGAAGCCGGCGTCGGACGGGGCGAAGGTCTTGGACTTCTCGTACTGCCGCTTGGCCGACCGGGCCCACCAGGCCTGGTGCACATAGGGCGCATGGGTCGGGTCCATCAGGCCGACCACCGCGTGGTCCATGTGGGTGTCGAAATCCATCCGCTCGACGATCTTCGGGCCGCCGCCCACCACGCCGTCGAAGATGGGCGCCGGCTCGGTCGGCTCGCCCTGGCCGCGCGGATCGCTGGTGAACCAGACGAAGACCATCCCCTGGCTCTCGGCCGAGGGATAGCGCCGCACGCCGATGCGCGAAACCTCGACCCCCTGGCCCTCGACCAGCGAGGGGATGGCGGTGCAGGCGCCGTCCGTTCCGAACCGCCAGCCGTGATAGGGGCATTCCACCGCCTCGCGGCCATCGGCTTCGGCGACCAGCTTGCCGGCCGACAGCGGCGCGGCGCGGTGCGGGCAGACGTCGCGGATGGCGTAGACCTCGCCCTTGCGCGTGCGGCCCAGCAGCACCGGCTCGCCGAGCAGTTCGTAGCGCTGCAGCTTGCCGGGCTTGAGGTCGCTCGACAGGGCGGCGAAGTACCAGCAGTCGCGCAACAGGCCGGTCCCGAACTTCATCGGGGCGGCGCGGGGCTTGGCGGCGGGTTTGGCGGCGTCGTCGGCGGGCATGGCGGTTACATAACGCGAAGGGCTGGATGCGCGAAGTGCGTCCTTCG
>JBIKII010000338.1:0-17251 GCA_044361705.1 Caulobacter sp. | reverse complement strand
AAGGCATTAGCGTAAGGGTTTCTATTCCTATCTAGCAAATTCAGCAACTGGTTCTGATAATACATATTAGACACGCCGCTAATGCCTTGATTAATAGCGTTGGCTTGACCAACATAACCAGAAGCCTGCGCGTTACCCGCACCTATCGTATTAGCCGCGGCTGCGTTGCCATAGCCTGTTAATGCGCCGGTCACTTGACCACCGTAGTTACCTATAGCGTTGTACGCATTTTGACCGCCTGCGCCTATATACGCACCAACACGACCAGCAGTAGTGTCCCTAGCATTATTCGCCATGTTGCCAAAGTTACCAATTGCGTTTTGCGCAGATGTTCCATAACCACCATACGCGCCAATTGCGGATTGACCGTAGTTGCCAAGTGCAGCTTGACCAACTTGCCCATAATTACCTAACGCATTTTGGCTAGTTTGACCGTAAGCGCCTGCCGCATTAGCTAAACTTCCTGCTGCGTTCATGCCAACACCTTGCAATTGTTGATACGGCGCAAGTGTGTTTTGGCGTGTAGTTTGGTAGCGGTTAAAGGCGTTTTGGTATTCCTGCGACGCCATGTCTTGACCAAAGCGCGTTGACGCTTTAAGCGCAGCGCCAGAGATCAACCCGCCACGGGCTGCTGCTTGCGCGTCTACAGCCTTTAAGCCTTCCTTCATACGGAAGGCGTAGCCTGGGTCTTGACCAGCCGCAAAGGCTTCTGGCGTAAATTCAGCCGTGGCAAACTGACCGTACCCTGTGCCGCCTGTGTTTTGACCAATACCTAAATAATTAAGCAGTTGGTTTTGCCCTGCAAGACCAGCTTCTTGATACGGGCGAAAAACGCCTTCTTGCTTGCCAAGAACTTCACGGGCAATTGCAAGCTGTTCTTCTTTGGTTTTACCAGCTAGTTCTAATTGTTGATCGCGAGTCAACCCAGCAGTACTTAACTGCTGATCTCGCGTTTCACGCGCAATAGCTAAAGTTTGCTCTCGGTTACTTTCTAAGATGGCAAGTTGTTCACGCAGCGCTTGTTGCTGATTTTCAATTTGTCGTCGTTCAGTTTCTGACGCGGTTACAAGTTGTCTATTTAAGACATCTTGTTGAACACTAATTGCTTGCATTGCTTGCTCAAGTTGCTGTGCAGAAGCTTCGCCAGCAGCGTCAGCTTGTTTTTGAGCGGCTTGTCCAGACGCTCGCGAAGATACGACGCTACCTACAATAGTTGCGCCTGCTATTGCTGCTGCTGAAGCTGATATACCGAATGTCATGTTAGTTCCTTCGCGTCAAAAGATGCGATTAATCCTAAATCATTGTAACTTGGAGCAATGACTTCGGCTTCCATTTTGTCTAAATTTTCTTCCCCACGATGCTCTGTTAGGTGAACAGTAGTCCATAGCGTGTCTTCTAACGCATAAACTGCGCGCTTAAGCCCTACTTCCGATATAAACGTACAAGGTGCGGCGTATTCTTTCTTGCCAAATTCGGTAGAAACAATAACTTTGCCTTTAGAAATAAAATTCAAATGCTGATGGCGATGAATTTTACCTATAATGACGGTTCCTTTTGGGATCGTCATTTCTCTGGCATAAGTGCAACAACCATACTTTTCATCAATCGGTGTGTAGTAATGCTTAAGCGTGCAGTCTTCTAGCGTAGACGGAATTTCACCGTCTGCTATCATTTGTTGCATACGTTCTTGTGCGGTCAAAATTTGTTGTCTAAATTTAATTTTAGACGGCGTATTTTGAAACAAAGTCGGGCTATAAGTAACCTTCACGCCGTGTAACTCCCACTAGAAGTAAACTTGATAATGGTGTTTACACCGCTTGTAGTGACCGTGGGTGAGCCAGTTGTAATGCCGGTATAATCACCAATAGGGATTGACAAGATCACAACGCCTGAACCGCCAGAGCCACCGGCGTTAGAAGTGTTGTTGCCTCCTGCACCGCCGCCACCGCCGCCTGTGTTTACAGACCCTGCGTTACCAGCAGCGTTTGTGCCGCCAGCACCGCCACCGCCTGCGCCACCTGACCCGCCTGCAACATCACTACCACCACCGCCGCCGCCTGCATACGTTACAGAAGAACCGGTGATGCTATTTGCAGACCCAGCACCGCCATTTGGCGTACCACCAACAGCACCCGCACCGCCACCACCACCAGTTGTAAGCGTACTTGCGCCGCCGTTATTGCCTTGACCGCTAGTGCCGGTTCCGCCAGACTTGTTGGCGTAACCACCGCCACCACCTGAACCGCCAGAAAAACCACCCTGACCTACGGAAGCTTCACCATTACCGCCTGCACCGCCACCAATAGGAGTCTGCCCAAACGCAACGCTGTTTGATCCGTTAGTTGATCCAGCACCGCCCGCACCAACGGTAAACGAATACGTTGTACCAGGTACAAGCGTAGTAGACCCTGTCAGCAATCCTCCCGCGCCGCCACCTCCACCACTAGCTGGATCAGGCGATGAGTAGGGCTGTCCACCGCCTCCACCACCCGCTGTTAGCAGATATGTGGCAGGGTATGGTCCTCTACCCGTCAAGAAAAGATTATGGGCTGCAAACATTATGGGGTAAACCCTTGTACGATTGTTCCATACCAATTAGTGCCGTCAGAGATAAACGATAAGATGTCCATCTTGCCAACAGTAGGCGTAATTGTTGGCGCACCGTTTGTACCCCACTTGACGCCTGTAAACGTGGCAGTTGTAGCAGTACCAGAGGCAGGCTGTTTGAGCAACAGCAAGAAAGACTTACCCGCAACGATTGCAGGCATTGTAAATGTACACGCCGTGGCAGAGGTGAGGGTTGCCGTTAAGACCGTACCCGCAGCAATTGACAGCGTGGCAGATGCGCCCACCGTGCCACTTGAAGTAATAATTTCAGTATAGCCACGGATGATGGGATTAATAAATGAGTTAGGGGTAAGCAACTGAAAGCGTGTGCCGTCGTACTCGACTAGCACCATTGAGCCACCAACGATACTTCCCGCTACAAGCGCGTTAGCACCTGTTTGCGTAACATCTTTAACACCCAAGCTGTCAATGTCAAGGGTAACAGCGCCGCTGTTGGTGTTTTGCGCAATAAACGAATACTGCGCACCGGCTGTGTAACCTTCCAACGGAGGTGTAGCCAAACCTGTCAGCGCGTTTGTTCCTGCAACCGTAATAAGGTTGTTGGTGGTCGTTGGATCGTTAACAGCAGGGATATTGTCGTAACTTCCAATCTGAACATACGCAGACGTCGCTAAAACAAACTTATACAGAACACCGCCATCAAGCCAAATCTCAGCAGGAGTACGTCCGGCTGCGTCTAGCACAATAGGGTTGGTATTGTTTGCTGCGCCTGAACGTGATGTGTAGGTAATGACCGGCGTTGTTGTTCCGGCAAGGTATGTGTACAGCAAACCACCGGTTAAGGGGTCGCCGTTGCCGTCAAAGAACTGAGCGCCTGCGCCCGCCAAGTATGAAATGTTAATCGACATTAAACGATCTCCGTAATGATTCCGTTGACTACTGTGACCGTCTTGCCGTCCACGGTTGTGAATGTGCCTGTCGCACCGCCTATGCCGCCACCCAACTGCTCGTACACCGCGTTAAAAAAGCGAAACCATTCGCGAGACATAAGTCTAGTTTCTACTTCAGTTACTGGCACCCTAGGTGCTGGGATTTGCGTTGAGTTAGGCATTTGTTCCGCTCACTTGGAGGATTGCGCCGGTGATTGCAATTTTAACTGGGTCAGTGCCTGACACCTCATACACCCGATCACGCAGCTTCATGGTCATGCCTAAACGGCGCCAAATGACGCGAGTGCCATAGCCGCCAACGGGACCCATAGACCGCCAGTACTCGTTAGACCAAGTGTGGCCACCATCATCTGACCAGCGCAACATAACTTGTGGCTCGACATATTGGTCAATAGAATTAACAATCTGAACTTCATCCACAATGTTAAACGTGCCGACAATAATAAGGGGCGACAGATATATGTGACCTGGGACTTCTGTAATGCCTGGCAAACCTACGCCAGTTTCAGCGTCAAGCTGGAGGCTGTGTTGAGCTGTTCGTTTGCGGTCATTAATTTGACCCGTGGGAAGCGCACGCCATGATCGCAACCATTTCTGTGTGCGGTTAAAGTCGGCGTACACCTCTAAATCAAAAGCGTACAAGTTGCCGTTTTGGTAGTCACCAACAAGAACTTCGTTGTTAAACGCTACCTGACAGTTGCTGCGATGACGCCCAAAGTTGCCGTTGGTATAGCTTGCGCGCTCGTGCCACGCTTGTGTCGCCACATCGTACACCCAAGTAGCATTTGCCGTGGGGAATGTCAGGACGTAGAAAGCATGGCCGTCTTGCTGGTATGTGTAAGCAATGGCGTCTGAGATATCGCCGTATTGTTGTATTTGCCACTCAACAGCGTGGGTGCTGATACGCACCCCTGTATATCCATTTGAGCGGTAAACAATACCTCGACCACGGGCATCCGCACCAAGCCAAAACAAACCATTGTCTAGCTTGGCAACAGAAAATGTTGCAGCGCAACCAATCTCATTAAACGCACCTTGAATACGCTGCAAGGGGAAATCGACCGCACCGGAGTTGTACCAAACCTCAACCGAGTTTGTACCAAATAGCCAAACCTCTGAGTGATCCGTAATAGAGGACACAAGCCCGTCTGGGCTACCCTCGGCACTTGCAAAGGCAAGCGGATCAATAGACGTTGGGTCAAGAAGTTCAGCCGTCCAAACCTTTTGGCTGTCTGGTTCAATGAACACAAAGTAGCCATTTAAATAAGAGATGGTCAGCGCACCAGGAAAGTCTGGGTCTGTTATTTCACCAAAAGTATCAGTAGCAGAGTTGTAGTAAAAAGTTGGTCCGTTACACGCCACGCCCAAATAAGTACCATCATCCGTCATGGAGACAGGGCCGTCATTGGCCAAAGTACCTAAAGCTGTGACATTGTATTCCGTATCTACTTTGTAGAGCGTGTTGCCAGAGGCCACATACAAATAACTATTAAACGTCCACATTCCACGAATGGGACCTGTGCCGACTGCCACTTCCAGACGCAAGCCTGGCGCTCTATTCAAAAACGCCGGTGTGCTGCCACCCTCTGGAATGATTTCTGGAAACAGATTAATCATGCGGTTATCCGCAGCATTGACGCTGCGGGCAACATAGGCTGATCCGAGAATAGGCGATTGCATTAGTAGTTGCCGGCAAAGATGTTAAAGCGCTGGCGCGTTGCGACAATTGAGTAAGGCATTGCCATAATGTCGTCAGGATTGTTAATGCGCTTCAAGTTACGCTTAGAGGTCATTGCAATTCTTGCCACAGTAGGGCTTGGCTCAACCCCAAACTCAGGCGCTAACTCACACGCTAAGTTGTACTTAAACGCGCGCATATAGCCAGGCGGGAATGCAAGTTGAGTGCTGAACTGCGCGGGCTCCGTTAATTCTTTTACGGAAACAAGGTGAAATTCCAACAGCTTGGTTGGAACTGGGTACACCGTCATCGTAATGTTTGGGTATTCCATGTTGACCCACATCACTTGTGGGTACGTCGATGTCACGGTCTTGACCGCAATACCGTTGTATTGCTGCTGATTAATTAGCTTAATGCCGTATGAAATGCCAGATGCTGGGTCACGGAAATAGGTCGAATCATCTACCAATATAGGTCGAAGGCCAACAAAGTCACCCGTGGGGCCTAAGCTGCGTTCTTTAAAGCCTGGAGGCCAAGACAGCACTTGATCTTGCGTTGCGTACACCGACAAACGCTCTGTATTCCATGAATCAATCATTTGATTCATGGCATTTAGCGCGTCGTTTGCGGTTGCGGCAGAAGGTTCTTCAGCTTCAGCCAACATCCCGATTAAACGCAATGCGCCATTTATTTGGTCACCGGCGGTATAACTCATGTTTACTCCGTGGTTTTACGACGACGTTTTAGCACGTTTACCGGCTCCGCTACTTCATTCTCAGGCGTGTCTAAAGTATAACGCACCCAACCATTTTTTTCATCTTCTTCGGCTTCAAGTTCCATTGTGGCAACTTTTTGACCGTGAAGGGGGTGTTCTAGGTATATGTTCATGTGTAGATGGGGGTGATTAGCCCCCGCCTTATTAAGCTAACAAACCGTAAGTTTGTAAACGTGTTTCTAACTGGTTTACACGGGCTTGTAAGTTTGCAATAACTGTCAACACAGTTTGACCTTCATCGGCTGAAGCAAAACCAAACGGCGTTGTAGACGTAAGGTTAGCAATAGCGTAGTCAGGTGTCCCTGGTGCTGTAGCAGTAATAGATGTAAGCGCTGTAGTAAGAGCCGCACCTTTAACTACCGGAGATGTGCCATAAAATCCAACAGTACCGCCTGTACTACCAATGGTAACGGCGTTTAAAGTCGTTCCAGGGATAGTAATAGTGCTGTTTTCAATAAGCGCGCCGTTAAGGTACTGATCTTCATACGCCACACCAATAGGTTTGGTATTTGCCATGATTGATTCCTTTTAAATACCCCGCCCCGAAGGACGGGGTTGTCACATTAGCTAATGCGGTATGCAACCCACGAACCGGCGCCGGTCTTGCGTGCGCGGAAATGGGCTGATGTGCCCAAAGCCACGGCAGCAGCACCAACGATTGTCCAGCCAGTACCAACAGCCAAAGTGACTGCGTCGGCTGCGTCGATGTTGATTACAAAAAAGTCAAATGCAGAATTGACTTTTTGTGCGCTAGGCATATCTGCTTCCAACAAAGCAACTGTTGGCAATGTTAGGTTGCCAGCGGTGCCGTCAAAAACAAACAGACCATTTTGAAGTTGTGCAGCCGTTGCGGTTGCTGCGGCAGCCAATGCAGTAGGAGCGCCTTGAACGAACATAATTGCTTCGTCAGATGCGCCTGCGCCGACCTGATAACCGCCTGTGCCATTAGAAAGTGCCATGATAATTTTCCTTAAAAAAAGTTACGAATGGGGGCCGAAGCCCCCATTGATTTAGCCCCAGAGACGGACGGCAGTGACAGGACGGATGGCGTTGTAGCCATACAGAACGTCAATACGGCAGGGGAGACGGTCGTTGTTGATGTCGTACTGACGCACGATACGCAACGAAATACCGTTGTGGACTTGGCGCGAAGCCATGTCAACGCCCTGTGGCAACAACAAGTCAGCCGTAGCGAAGCTAATGGCATCTTTGTGGTAGACCAAGTTCTGTGGGTAGCCGGTGTTAGCCGAACCCAACATCGTCACAACAGCAGAGGCTTGTGGGAATGAGTTAACAGTTGCCAAAGCGTTTGAAGCTGTGAACAAAGCGGGGCTAATGTTCAGCGTAGCGGTCGAAGAACCAACTGCCACAGCAGTTACTGTGAACTGTTGGAGGCTGCCGGTTGATTGACGGGTCTGTGGGTTAACAGCGAACACACCAGCGATGGTGAATACGTCGCCCACGTTCCATGTCTTGCTCGAACCAGTAAAGCTGATTGGCAAAGTGGATTGACCTTCAGTTGCGACAGTTGATGTCACAGTGATGGTTGTACCCCAATCGCCGTTCGTGTGGTTGCTGATTGACTGAGACATATTGATCTCGTCCAGACCCAAAATGCCTTCGCCCATCATGCCGTTCTTGAACTGGCGGCTGATAGTGCCGGTTGGGTTAAATAAGCCCTTCATGCCTTCAACCAGACCAGCGTTAGCAGCAGGGTTAACTGTTGCGTAGCGTGGGGACATAGGTGTGGCAAACTCGTTAAGCTTCTGGTTAGCTTGGAGCAGAACCAAAGAAGTCGAAGGAGTTGTACCTGGTGTGCCAACCGAGTTAGCGATGCCTTTGTACGAAGTTGCGACGTCGGCGTCAACCGAAGAGGCAAGCTGCGAGACGCGAGGTTTCAACACACGCTCTGCGAAGTCATCCAACTGCATTGTCAATTCAGCAGAGGTGAAGTTAACACCAATGTGTTTCTGGCTAGACACAGTCAGCGTTGTGAACTGTTCGTTGTCGGCCTGAACTTGCAGGGCGGCACCGTCAGTCACCAGCGCACGATCGGGCAGGCGGATACGGAGGGTTGAGCCAATCTTGGCGCCTTCAACAGCGAAGGAGTCGTCATACTGGCGGTTGACGTTACGGGTAATCACAAGGTTGTTCTCAAGGATTTCGAGAGCCTTCCGTGTGATCATATCAATGGTTAAGAGTGAATTACTCATTTTGATTTCCTAAAAGTAAGTTAGCGGTTGCGTAGCGCTTCCTGCTTCTTAACCTGGCGTTGCCTTTCAGCTTCAATCCAATCTGACGTACTCATCGTTTTGATAGAGCGTGGATCAGTTGTATCGTATGCGGGCGAACCCGTGCTTCTAGCAGTTACCGGACTAATAGGCGATGGCGCCGAAGATGTCTTTTTGGTGGGCGGATCAGCGGCCAATTTGGCTTCGATTCTTCCAATTTCCTTTGCCTGCAAAAGCGGCGGTAGGCGAGAAATGCGTTCAGCTTCTTTCGGATTAGCCCCAAGGTGATAAGCCAAGTCTGGACCAATATCAGAATACTGAATGGCTTGCGCCATTTCGCTAGTGATTGTAAGTTTGGGGTTGTAGGCGACTTGTTCAAAGTCGTCGTACTTCTCCCGCGCTTTTTCCTCTCTATCGTGATAAGCCTCAATCACCTCTGACTGCTGTTTCTGCTGTTCTCGTTGCGCAACCAATTGCTCGGCTTTCTGGTACGCCAATGCTTCGGCATATTCTTCGGTCGATGCAAACTGATCTGGCACAACAGGTGCAACAGGCGCAGAAGGGGCTGATTGTTGCCTTTCCCTTTCCCACTTACGTTGTTCTCTTGCTAGTCTTTTGCCGATTGCTGCATCTAACTCTTCTTGTGAGAAGGTCTTAGGTGCTGCTTCAGCTTCTTCCGGCGTTTGTACTTCAGAGATTGGGGCTACCGTAGCTTCCAATTCCGGCGCGGGCACTTCCGCTTGGTTTACTTCGTCTGACATTTGTAACTCCGAGGAGTCCTGGTGGATCGCACCAGTACGATTAGTATATTACTTAGACTGTATAGGTGCAAGCACCCACGAAACTGTAGCTTCATCCCAGCCGTACTGTTTACCGTCTGTTGGCTTTGGTACAGGGGCTTCCCATAGCCATGAAGCATTTAATACCCATGAAGGGTAAGGCGCTGGGGCGTAAAACTTATCGTTAAGGGAATCGTATGTATACCCAATCCCTGCGTAGTTTCCACGCAACGGGCGACCTTCAGGGTGTTGATTGCCGTAGGTGTTGTAGCTAGTCTGTATCCACTGACCAGGCAAAGCGTTTACAAAATCCTGTTCTGCAACAATTACTTGCTCAACAATACCGTCAACGACTTTTGCGAAGTGACTCACTTTACTTCCTCTTCTACGGCTGGCTCTACCCAATTAGGATCGTGCGCCCATTCTACCGATGGAAGCGCAGCTAACGCCTCAACATCCAAACAAGCCTCAATCGCTGCAATAGCCTGTGCAGCCTGCACACGAATCTCTTGACGCCATGCAGCCCAATCCTCTGCCACAACAGAACCCGTCTCAAACGCCTTTACAGCCATCCAATCACTAGGCAATAGAATGCTATAGGCTTGTGCGTTGATTGCGTCTACAGCCTGTTTTACGCACCCTGCCAAGTCTTTAGCGATAGATGTGTATGCAACATCTACCTGTTTGGTTTCAGCGTTGTATGTTGGGGGCAATTCTGTCACCCAGTAATACTTGTCATCAGGGCGCTCGCCGTAGACAACATCCACAATACCAAGTGCTGCTTTCTCAGCAGGGGTAGAGAGGTTGAGCCAATCTTGAGGGTACACGGTGTTGCCGATTTTGAAAGCAATACCTTCAGGCAAAAACCTTTCAAAAGCGTTGTCTTTAATGATTGCAAACATAATTATTCCTTAATCAACGGGCGAGGGCGTTTTTCAGAGGATTCTCTGCAAATGCCATGTATATGTATGTATCGCCGCTTCCGTTTATGTCGTTATCCGCAGTACGGCATTTAAATCCATTTGAAAGTGCGTCAATAGAAACAAGCACGTTATTTAATTCTTGCGAACTGCTATTAGGAACTAAATAGTCTTGCATTTGGTTGTATGTTGATCGTGCCGTGTCCCAAATAAGCCAATTGCCAACATTATTGGTTTGTTTCACCATTACAAATCTAGGTCTAAAACCTGTGTAAATAAATGCACCGTCTGTAGAGCCGTTACCTGTGTAGCCACCAAACTTGCTAAAACCGTCAATATCGGCAAAGCAGTAAGCAACATGAGTAGATGCCGTACCACTTCCAGAAGCAGTCCCTACACTAAAAACAGAAGATGTTGGAGCAGTTGCGTTCCATACTGTAGTTGCTAAAGTTTCTGCATTGGTCTGATTGAGATACAAAAAGTAAGACGCAGACGTTAATGATGCGTGATATACAACCCAAATGCCAGAATCACCGCCTGCATTACTTCGACTTTTTGCAATCACCATTTTAGGCGCGACACCTAACCCATGACCAATCGTAGCCGCTGACCCAGTACCCGTCCAAGTCGCCACACTAAACCCTGCCGTTGGGTTTGCGCTTACCTGTGCGCTGATTGATCCTGCTGTGTTGGTGACTGCTGCGCCGCCTGCTTTCCATTGCCAAGCGACAATATTTAACCCGCTTCCGTTAGTAGAATTCCAAAATGGGGTAGTTGCTACGCTCCCAACAGTAAACCCGTTGCTATTAAAAGAAACAAGATTATCGCCTGCATTAATGGACAGGGCTTCTGCATCCGTAGCGTTACTTGTTAATCCACTTGCTCTGCCACGTACAGAATCAAATAAAGCGTGAAATGCGCCTGAACTCCGTGATTTAAACCAAATAAGATCAGGCTGAAACGCCGCAGCATTTGTTATGCTTTGTGTGCTTGCTGTACCCGTATACAGAGTCGCATCCATTACCGTATTACCCTTCACAATAGTGCTTGCAGCAAGGTTAAACGTATTGAGCGCAACAAAGCCTGTTGGGGGCGTGTAGGTGAATGGGCGTTGACCGAAGTTGAAGTCAGCAGACTTAGAAACATTACTAGCTCCATCACTATAACAAGGAAAGCACCCTGAGCTTAGATTGGGTACTGTTCCAGAACCAAATGTAGCGGTATATTGCAAAGTATTATTTTTATAGAAAGCGACTGTTCCAGCGCTCATATCTAAAGCTATACCGATAATATCTGATGTTGTATAGCTTGCACCTGTCCCAGAATTACCGCCATCCCAATAAACTATACCGCCTTCCCAATAGCCAATAGCATTTGAACCTGCGCTACTAATTGATCCTGTAAAAGCAGTTCCGTTAACTCCACATACAGCACCAGCATAACCATTGCCAACTACTTCCCAATACCATTTGCCGCTAGTCAGGAAAAATGATGCTGGTTTAGTTCCTTTTGCTGTACCACCATTGGAGATGCTCAAATTGCCGTTAGTAATGCTGTAAGCAATGTTGTTAGAAATAGGATTTAACACAGCATAATTAGCCGCCGTAGCAGAGGTCAGCGTAGGCACATCCGTCATGGAGTCATACGTCACACCAGCCGTTAAGCTGATGTTGTTGACCGTCCATGTGTTGCTGTTGCCTGAGAAGTCCGTACCAAGAGCCGCTGCGGTAGAGTTATCCGTGAACTTGAGATAGAACCCGTTTGTGCCGTATGTGCCTGTGTAGGGTGCGGGTTGCCATACGCCTGTGAGTGCGTTGGTTGAGCCGAAGGATGCGGGTGTGAGGGCTTGACCGTCGATGAAGTTGATTTCTGCTAGGTAGCCGTCAAACTCAGCGTTAATTGTTCCACCACCAATAAAATGAGAATTTGTTGAATTTACTTGATGGTCTGTGTTGCTAAGTATTGTGTTTGTTGTTAATGTTTGCTGAACGCCATTGATGTAAATAGCCACGACTTGAGCAGTTGCATTGATATTTAAAACAACGTGATACCAAGAGGACGGGTCACGAAAGACAGCACTTGATGTGTACTTACCTATTGAGCCATCGTTTCCAGACTGAAATTGTAGGGTATTGTCAGAATTAAATCTAAAATCAACCTTGTCGGATGATGAAGTTCCTGCCGCAAACAACGAATGCTCTGCGCTCAACGCCCCTCGCTTAACCCATGCGCTCCACGTCCAAGTCTTACGATTCCCCGCACTTGCAGGAGTCCGATTCAAATAAGCAGTCGCACTTGCACGAAACCTAACAGACCTTTGTAGGTTATAACCAGAAGCACCCGCAGCACCCAATAATAGTTGCTGTATGCTCATGTCACGTTTCCGCTAATCACACAGACTGTGCCGCTAATAAACAGGATCGTCGCTACGCCACGGGTAGCTAATGTCACCGTTGCCTTATCTGTGTCTGTGCCGCCAATGTATGCAGTCGTAATGGTGCAAGTAATCGTAATATTGCCTGTCGTGTTGTTAAACACAGAAACCGCATCGCCTGTTGCAAACGTAGCATCAGGAATAGTGATTGAACCACCTGACCCAACTTGGATATATTCGCCCACATCGCCTGTTGTCAAAGTGTAGCTTGATGTCTTTGCAGCACCAGACTGAGGGATTTGACGCACATTACCCGCAGCATCTATTAGCGTTGTAAACGTACCCGCTGCCGGAGTTGTGCCACCAATAGCAGGTGGACTAGCTAAACTTAGCGTACCGCCTAGCGTAAGGTTGCCAGAACTTGTAACTGTACCTGTTAGGGTAAGACCGTTGACCGTACCCGTACCGCCGACAGAAGTAACTGTACCCGCACCTTTGCCGTTGAAAGTATTCCAATCGGTGCTAGTCAAATAGCCGTCTACGCTTGTGCTTGCAGCCGCCATGCTAATCGCAGGCGTTGTGCCGCCACTTGACACCACAGGCGCAGTACCTGTGACGTCCGTAACTGTTCCTGTGCCAAAACCACTAGGGTTTGACGCAGGATATGCGCCTAATGCTGTTAAAGCATCGCCGGCAGTTGTAGAGCCTGTACCGCCATTGGCAACAGCCAATGTGCCGCCAAGAGTCAGTGTGCCTGATGCTGTAATTGGACCGCCAGTTAAACTCAAACCCGTTGTACCGCCAGAGCCGTCAACGCTTGTGACCGTGCCTACACCCGCTACAGATGTCCAGGTCGGTGCTGATGCACCATTAGATGTCAGAATTTGACCAGCCGTACCAGTATTGCCGGCGAGTGAGATTGTGCTGTTAACACGCAAAGTTGTGGCAGTCACAGCCGCTGGGTTAGAGGCACCAATAGTCAAGCCGTTAGCTGTGCCGCCAGTAATTGTGACGGCATCCGAGCCTTGCACGGACATTGTGCCTAAACCGGTAATGTCGGTGTTAGGGATTGTGGCACTTGCCGTCATGGCTGATGTGCCGTTGCCTTTAACATAGCCTGTCAAAGTGGCCGCACCAGAGCCACCAGAAGGTACAGCTAATGGCGTACCCAGACCAGAAATTGTGCCGCCTGTGATGGCCACAGCACTTGCGTTCTGGGTGGACATTGTCCCAAGACCAGTAATGTCAGAATTTGGTATTGTGGCCGAAGCTGTCAAAGCGGTTGTGCCAGTGCCTTTGACGTAACCCGTTAAAGTGACAGCACCTGTGCCGCCCTTTGCTACTGCAATAGTTGAGCCGCTCCAGGTTCCGGCAAGAACTGCACCAGTTAGCGAGATGTCATCAAAGCTTGCTACGCCCGCATCGTCCGTATAAACAAGTGTGCCGTCAGCAGCAGGAATAACAAGCGTTTTTGTATCCGCTGTTTGTTCCGCGTCAAGCGTTGTTGAACCGCCAAGGGTTGATTGAAAGACGGCTTTGCTCATGGCATTTCCTATTCGTAAATAACCGTGGCTTTAACAGTGCCGCCAATTGCAACATTTAACCCATAATTAGCAAACGCACCGTCTACGCCAAGCGGGTAAAAAGTTGCCGCAACTGGGGTAAAAGTAGCCAAAAGCACCTTAGTTGTGCCGCCACTAGCTTCATCATAAACAGTAATTGTAGGTGTGCTAGATGCAGCACTTACAAAGATTCCTTTGATTTTACCGGCGCTTGTTTTTACTTGCGTCGTGGCTTCAATGTAAGTGTAGTTAGCCATAATTTAACCTTGAAAATTTTTAATTAAACAAATATTAAACATACTTGATACGGAGTTGTTATTAGCCGAACCTATCGCAGTTGCGCCAACGCAACTTTTTTCGGGGATCGCTGTTGGGTAGTTAAACATATATTGCACAACACCGTTGTTTAATGTCGTAATTGCGCCAACACGAACAATATTGTCATCCGGTGAGTGAACAAGCAATTTGCCAGTAATTGATGTGCTGCCGGAAGCTTGCCCCGCGGTAAACAAACCATGTACCAAAAACGCTGTATACCCAGCCGGAACGCAGTAATGACCTGTTGTGCGGTTGTTATACCCAATAGCAATCATGTCGTACAAAACAGCCGGAACACCCGCTGTAACAGTGCCTGTGCCTACGTTAATGTCGCCTGCGTTTGCACTACCAGAGCCTATAGAAGTTACCGTCAATCCGTTAACGTACAAATAGCTATTGACTGTGTTAACCGCCGTCTGGCCGTTTAGCACAATCGTTTCAGATACTTCGTTAAAACTACCGTTAAGCCCAGTAATAAGCACTGTGCGCGCACCTGTCCCGCTAGGACTTGCATCGGCAGCGTCGGTTGAACTTACTTTTAACACCGACGCAGCAGTAGGGTGTGGCACCGTGCCGCCATTTGGCCACACAGACTCTTCTGACGTATCTACGTCAGGGTTGTAGCCAAACACTGTAATAGCTGAATGGCCAGGAATTAAGCCACGCGAAACTTGCAACGAAAAGTTTTCGTCTTTGCCGTACTTGGTTTGCGAGTCATAAATGTTCATGCTAAGAACTTTAGCTTATACAGCGTTGAAAAATAAAGTGCCAAAATTTCGTCAATCAAATTCTGAAGTGGCGTGTCTTCTTTGCCACACACTTCATACCGGTTCTTTTCAATCTCTTTGACCTGTGCCTCTAAAAACTCAAGCACATTCGTGGTTTTCTTAGCAGATTGTAGCCCGATTGGACCCATTAAGCCATGCTTGCCTTGATATGCTTCAGCAAAGCCATCTGCCAGATCAATGATGTTTTCATAGAACTTTTGCAGTGCTTTGTGCTTGGCATACGACCTAGTGTTAAGGTGTACGCTATGAGTTACGTCGCGGGCTAAGAACAGCATACCCATGAATTCTGCGCACTTCATTGTTGTGGCTCCATTGGCATCATCTCAGGGGGCGGCATCTGTTGTTCCATTGGCATCTGCTCCATCGGAGGCTGCATCATGGGTTCTTGAGGCATCTCAAACTGCTCACGCTGTGGCGCACCACCAATCAAATCACCCGTATCCAAAGCAGCAGCAATGGTGCCTTGCACAATATCCTGAATCTGCTCAAAAGTCATGCCAGCTTGAACCGCCGAGATACGCTTGGTCTCTGCATCAAATGCTTTGATCTGCGCCTCATAGTCCTTGCGGGCAATGTCTTGTGCTTCCATAGACTTAGACACGTTTTGCAGCATCTGGTGCATCTGCTCCATTTCCTGACCCATTGCTTCCATCTGCATCTTGGCAGCTTGCATCTCAGGTGACTCATCGCCACCCTCCATGATCTTAGGATCAATGGTCTTAGCAAAACGCTTGGACATCTCCTGCGCACCAGGCCAATCCATGTTCTTAATGAACAGATCGCCTGCCACAGACCACAACTGTGGGTTGCCTTGCAAGAGTTGCGCCATCGCCTCCAACGCTTCTTGACGCTTAGTCATGTAGCTTGGGCCGGTCGTGACACAGACGTCGTACTTACCGACACCCATGTTGTAAATCTTCTCAAGCACAATGCCTTGGTTGTCCATGATCTTATTGACAGGCATTGGCTGGTTAGGATTAACCTTAATCAGGTCAGTCTCGCCATCCTCACCCACAATGCGCGCAATGCGCTCAGTGTCATAAATCTTAGGAATCAACTCCACAATCTGGCGGGTAATGTAACGCACAGCACGGGCTAAGTTATCCACATAGTGGTATGTGCCAACATCAGCCTGACGCTCACGCGCCAAGATTGCTTTGCCAGAACGCTCATTTGATGTTTGACCAAGGCTAGAGTCATACTGCCCTGTGGTGCCTTTAATATCGTCACTCGCACCCATTTTGGCTTGAATTAAGCCAGTTTGGGGCAAGGGAGGGGGCGCACGTTGTGGCAGGGGCAGAACACCACCCATACCGTCTGTCACATCAGGGTTAACTTCCAAATACGGCCAATTGGTTGTGTTCGCTGTCTTCCACTGCTGCTCATAGCCCTCAAATTGACCACCATAGCCAATAAAGGGGGCTTTGGGTGCCAAGGCTAACATCTCAGCCTCTTGGCTAGTCCAGTAGTTATACATACGCTGCGCGTCTTTTGCGTTACGCACGATACCAGAGACATAAATACGACCGTCAACTTCAAATTCGTTGCCGACCACACGCACCACAGGAATAGATGAGCCTGCCCAATCTTGCGACTCAAGAATCTCAAAACCGTTGATTTTGCACCACTTGACCTTCTTGATGTCAACGACTCTAGTCTTAATGGGCTTCATGCCAGTTGCAGCCATCTCTTGGTCTTCAACCGAGCCTTTTATCGCCGTCACGTTACCGTAGTACAGGTTGAGCGTGGCTTTCTCATGCTCAATGTAGAAATACTCGGCGATACGCACCGTATTCTCGCTAATCCACTGCGAGGTGGACTGATCGCCCACACCCTGCTGCATCATAGAAGAAATAGGCTGGGCATCAGGGAACTGACGCTCGTATTCAGCTTTGGTTAAGTCTTCGGTAATAAAGCACCACTGCGCATCCGACCCGCACGGGTCTTGGATAGTGGGGTCCATGTAGACGCTGAAACTGTTACGGATACGGCCAATCTTAATGTCTTGGTTAAACGTATCATCGTCGCAGTACTCGGTCAACAAACGGAAATAACCCTCGCCATACGCCACTTGGTTCTCACACGCCGTGTCATACGCAACATCCGCATCAGAGATGTACTCTATATGGCGTACAAGCCCTTCAAATATCTCAGCGACCTCGACATCAGCCTTATCGTCCACGGGAATCACTTTCCCACTTGGTCGATTTTGGCGTTGGTCGTTGGTAACTTGTCGAACGTGCTGGGGGAGTTTGTTGATGGTGAGACAGGGTCGTGCGTTGATGGTTTGACCTTGGACGGAGCCACG
>JBIKII010000050.1:0-17263 GCA_044361705.1 Caulobacter sp. | reverse complement strand
CACGGCCTTCTCGCTGGCCGGACGCTGCGACTCGTCGAGGTAGCGGATGACTACCCTGCTGTCGTCGGTCAGGTACTTGCGGGCGACGCGCTGGACGTCTTCAGCGGTGACGGCCTGAAGTTGCGCGATGCCGGTGTTGGCCCTGGCGACGTCGCCCTTGAAGATCAGGGCGGCGCCCAGCGCGTTGGCGCGGCCGTCGATGGTCTCGCGCTCCCGCACCTCGCCGGCGACCAGCTCGGTCTTGGCCTCGGCCAGTTCGGCGGCGGTCGGCGGGGCGTCGCGCAGGCGGGCGATCTCGGCCATCAGGGCCTTCTCGCCGTCCTCGGCGGACTTGCCGCCGGCCATGATGGCGGCGACGTAGAACAGGCCGGGCTGGGCGGCGCCCTCGTTGTTGGAGAAGGCGCTCTGGGCGATCTGCTGCTCGTAGACCATGCTGTTGTAGAGCCGCGAGGACTTGCCGCCCGACAGGATGGAGTCGAGCACGGTCAGGGCCGCGGTGTCCGGGTCGGAGGCAGCCGGCGCCTGCCAGGTGATCGCCACCGCCGGCAGCGGCACGTTGGGGGCATAGGCGGTGACCGTCTTGCTGGCCTTGCGCGCCGGCTCCTTGACCGTGACGCGCGGCATGGCGGCCTTGGGCGTGGTCAGCGGGCCGAAGTACTTGTCGACCCAGGCGTTGAGCTGGGCCTCCTCGAAGTTGCCGACCACGATCAGGGCGGCGTTGTCGGGCCGGTAGTAGGTGGCGTGGAAGTTCAGCACGTCGTCGATGGTGGCCGCGTCCAGGTCCTCGATCGAGCCGATGCCCGGCCGCTTGTAGGGGTGGACGGTGTAGGAGGCCTTGGGGATCTCGATGCGGAAGAACCGCCCGTAGGGGTTGGCCAGCACCCGTGAGCGCAGCTCTTCCTTCACGACGTCCCGCTCGGACTTGAACACCGCCTCGTCGACGACCAGCGAGCCCAGGCGGCTGGCCTCGGCCCAGAGGATCCGCTCCAGGTGATTGGCCGGGACGACCTCGAAGTAGGCGGTGGTGTCATTGGCGGTGAAGGCGTTGTTGAAGCCGCCGACGTCCTCGGTCATCCGGTCGAAGGTCTCCGACGGCATGTCCTTGGTCGCCTTGAACATCAGGTGTTCGAACAGGTGGGCGAAGCCGGACCGGCCCTCGGGATCGTCCTTGGCCCCGACGCCGTACCAGACCTGCACGGTGACGTTCGGGGTGGTGCGGTCCAGCGCGTAGAACAGCTTCATGCCGTTTGGCAGCACGCGGCTCTTGTAGGCGATCGGCGGAACCTCGACGGAGGCTGCAGCGGCGGGCGCGCCCGCAGTCTGGGCGAAGGCCGGCGTCAGGGCCGTGGTGGAAAGGGCGATAGCGAGAAAGAGGGCCTTGGCCGAGCGGTTCATGAAGGGCTCCGGGAAACGGGTTGCCGCGACCCTAGCACCGGCGGGGAGCGGCCGTAGATTACGGTCCTGTCATGTGACAGACCCTAACGCACGCGGCTCTCGCTCTCGCGCTTGAGCGCCTTCAGCGCCCGGGCGACGTCGCGGCGCATGGCGGCGCGGGTGACCATCGCGGGGGCCGAAAGCGGCGAGCTGGCGCGGTTCTCGTAGATCACCCGCGTGCGGTCACGGCCCAGCGGCTCGAGCCGCCACAGGCCTTCGCAGAAACGGACGTCGCCGGACACGCAGCGGAACCGGATGCGCCGGCCGGGATCGAACTCCGAGCGGAAGGCGGTGCGGAACACCGGCGTCAGCGGCGCCCACTGCACGGTCATCTCGCGCACGTCCCACTTGCCGGCCGGATCGCGCTCGGTGATCCGGCAGGACCGGATGCCCGGGGCCATGCGGCCGGCGCGGCCGCAGTCGAGGATGGCGCTCCACACCACCGAAGGCGGGGCGTCGATATCGACCGCGCCGTGCACCAGGCCATCGGCGCCGCCCGGGTCGGTCATGACGTCGGCATGGACGTCACCCCGCTCCAGCCGCGCCAGGGCTTCGGCTGACGGCGACCAGTCCGCGGCGGCCGGAACGCCCGGCGCGAGGGCCAGGGCGACGGCTGCGGCGAGGGCGAGGCGTCTGGTCATCGCCTCTGTACGTCTCAGCGCACGATACGGTTCTGGACGAGATCCTCGACCACCGCCGGATCGGCCAGGGTCGAGGTGTCGCCCAGGTTCGACACGTCGTTCTCGGCCACCTTGCGCAGGATGCGGCGCATGATCTTGCCCGACCGCGTCTTGGGCAGGCCGGGCGCCCACTGGATGACGTCGGGCGCGGCGAACGGGCCGATTTCCTTGCGCACCCAGAGCACCAGGGCCTTGCGCAGCTCCTCCGTGGGCCGGGTGTCGGCGTTCAGGGTCACATAGGCGTAGATGCCCTGGCCCTTGATGTCGTGCGGGTAGCCGACGACGGCGGCCTCGGCCACCGTGTCGTGCGCCACCAGCGCGCTCTCGATCTCGGCGGTGCCCATGCGGTGGCCGGAGACGTTGATGACGTCATCGACCCGGCCGGTGATCCAGTAGTAGCCGTCCTCGTCGCGCCGGCAGCCGTCGCCGGTGAAGTACTTGCCGGGATAGGTCGAGAAGTAGGTGTCGAAGAACCGCTGGTGGTCGCCGTAGACCGTCCGCATCTGGCCCGGCCAGCTGTCGGTGATGCAGAGGTTGCCGCTCGTCGCGCCCTCCAGGACAAGCCCTTCGGCGTCGACCAGCTGCAGATTGACGCCCGGCAGCGGCTTGCTGGCCGAACCCGGCTTCAGCGCCGTGGCCCCGGGCAGCGGGCTGACCAGGCAGGCGCCGGTCTCGGTCTGCCACCAGGTGTCAACGATCGGGCAGCGGCCCTCGCCCACCACGCGGTGGTACCAGAGCCATGCCTCCGGATTGATCGGCTCGCCGACGCTGCCCAGCAGGCGCAGCGATTTGCGGGACGTCTTCTTCACCGGCTCCTCACCCTCGCGCATCAGCGCCCGCAGCGCCGTGGGGGCAGTGTAGAAGATCTCGACCTGGTGCTTGTCGATGACCTCCCAGAAGCGACTGGTGGTGGGGTAGTTGGGCACGCCCTCGAAGATCAGGCTGGTCGCGCCGTTGGCGAGCGGGCCGTAGACGATGTAGCTGTGGCCGGTGACCCAGCCCACATCCGCCGTGCACCAGAAGATCTCGCCGGGCCGGTAGTCGAAGACCAACTCGTGCGTCCAGGCCGCCCAGGTGAGGTAGCCGCCGGTGGTGTGCAGCACGCCCTTGGGCTTACCGGTCGAGCCCGAGGTGTAGAGGATGAACAGCGGGTCCTCGGCGTTCATCGGCTCGGGCGGGCAGACCGGCGAGGCGGCGTCGCGCTCGGGTCCGTAGGCCACGTCCCGGCCGTCGTGTTTCAGCCAGCTGGCGCCCGTGCGCTCGATCACCAGCACCCGCTCCACGCCCGGACACTGCAGCAGGGCCAGATCGACATTCATCTTCAGCGGGATGGTCTTGCCGCCGCGCAGGCCCTCGTCGGCGGTGATGACCAGCTTGCTGTCGCAGTCCTGGATGCGGCCGGCGATGCTGTCGGGCGAGAAGCCGCCGAAGATCACCGAATGGATGGCCCCGATCCGCGCGCAGGCCAGCATGGCGTAGGCGGCCTCCGGGATCATCGGCATGTAGATGGTCACGCGGTCGCCCTTGGCCACGCCGTGCTTTTTCAGCACGTTGGCCATGCGACACACTTCCTCGTGCGCCTGGGCATAGGTGATGGACTTGCTCTGCGAGGGATCGTCGCCCTCCCAGATGAAGCAGATGTCGTTCGCCCGCGCCGGCAGGTGGCGGTCCAGGCAGTTGGCCGAGACGTTGAGCACCCCGTCCTCGAACCAGCGGATGTGGAAGTCGTCCTTGTTGAAGGAGACGTCCTTGATCTTCGTCGGGGCCTTGATCCAGTCCAGTCGGCTGGCGACCTCGCTCCAGAAGCCTTCCGGGTCAGCCTGCACGCGCGCCCAGGCGGCGTCATAGCCGGCGGCGTCCATATGGGCCCGCTCCGCCCACGCCTGAGGCACCGGAAAGATCTCGCCTTCGCTCACGCCACACTCCCTTGATCTTGTTGAGCGGGAGTTATGCGGATGAGGCCGTCTCAGTCCAGCCGGTATTCCCAGCCGGGGCGCCAGGAGAAGGGCGCGATCAGCAGCGTCTCCAGCGACGAGCCGCCCACGCGCCGCTCGATCGCGAATCGCGTCGCCAGATGGCCGATGATCAGGATGCGCCGTCCGCTCCAGAGGTCCGCCGCTTCGGACAGGAAGCTGTCGACCCGATCCACCGCCTGCCATGAACCTGGTCAGAGGACGCGCCGTTGAGGTCTCCGTAGTCGCATTCGCGCAGGCGCCAGTCGAGGAACAGCGGAGGGCCGCTCCGTGCGAAGGCGATTTGAGCGGTCTCCGCCGCACGCGCGAGGTCGGAGGCGAAGACCGCATCGAACCCGCCATCACGTCGTCTGCGGCCCAGCTCGGCGGCCTGACGCCGGCCCTTGTCCGACAGCTCGCCCGGCAACCAGCCGGCGGCCAGGCCGTGCTCGTTCTCGCGACTGGTCGAATGAGTCTCGAAGACAATCTCGACGCTCATCACAGGCTCCTTTCCCCGGGATCCCGGCGTCGAGGCGCTTGGCCGCCCGCGTGGCGCCGCGCGAAGGCGAATGAACAGTCTTGAAGGCGTGCGGACAAGGCCGCAGCCAATCCGCTCAGGCCGCGAGAGGGTCTTTGAGCAGATCGCGACCCGCCTGCGGGCGTGGCGTGGCGCGGGGCGGCCGGGTCGGATCGACCATCAGGAAAGACCGGCGCTGGCGGGCGCCATCAGCTGAGCAAGGGAGTTATTCGCCACCGGACCCGCGCCGGTGTCGCCCCGCGCCGCGCGCATCGGCGGCGGCCCGGCCGAGGCTGACCAGGTTCACCAGATCGCGATCAACTATTGACCTGGATCAACGTCGCCCGCGAGGCGGTTTCATAGAATTCCTGCATTAGCCATTCGGAATTCTCCGCGGCTTGTTTGGCTGGAGTTGAAACATGGTCCCCACGAATAGTGTCCGCCGTATGGGCCGGGCGGTTCTCACAAGTGCTGTCGTTTTCGGCGCTGTTCTCGGCGGCGCTTCCGCGACTTTGGCCGAAGAGGCGGCGACTTGGGAAGGTCCTTATGTCGGTGTCCAGGTTGCTTCTTCAGAAATGACCGGCGGATACAATGCGACGACGGGCTCCTGTGGGCCATGCCGCGTGCTCAACCTCGAGGGCGAGACCACCAGCGTCGGCGGTCAGGCCGGCTACAATTTCCAGGCCGGCAGGTACGTCTTCGGCATCGAAGGCAGCCTGGTCTCGACGGACATTTCGGAAGCCAGCGACCAGGTCATCGTGGGGGGCGTTCCGGGCACCCGGCCCGAGTTCACCCGGTCCGTCGACTGGACGGCGACCATTACCCCGCGCGCGGGCGTCCTGTTCAACAATACGCTCGTCTACGCCAAGGCGGGGTGGGCCTATGCCAGCACGACGGTCGGTCACTTCACCGGCGGCGGCGGCACCTATCAGAGCCAGGAGGACACCCGGACGGGTTGGGTCGCCGGCGCGGGCGTCGAGCACCCGTTCAATGACCGTCTCACCGGCAGGATCGAAGTCGATCACATGGATTTCGGAAACACGAACTCGCCGTTCGCCGCGTTCGATATCGACGACGAGATGGAGATCCGGTCGGTTCGCTTCGGCCTGAACTACCGCTTCTAGACCCGCGGGCGACCCCGGCGTTCCCGGCGGATACTGCCGGGGACGTCGAGGCGGCGGGCTCGTCGATCATCGCCGCCGGACTCCCCGCCGGCATGAAGGCGTGGCACGGGATCGGGTTTCCGCTAGAAAGCGGTCACACCCTCCCCCGGAGCCCGCCATGCTGCTCGCCAAATCCACCTGGCCCGAGATCGAGGCCTATCTTCAGCGCAGCAAGACAGTGGTGGTGCCGATCGGCTCCAACGAGCAGCACGGTCCCACCGGCCTGCTCGGCACCGACTGGATGTGCCCCGAGATCATCGCCCACGAGGCCCAGAAGGCCAGCGCCGACCTGCTGGTCGCCCCGACCTTCAACATCGGCATGGCCCAGCACCACCTGGGCTTTCCCGGCACGATCAGCCTGAAGCCCTCGACCTTCATGGCCGCCATCGGCGACTGGTGCCGGTCGCTGGCCGGGCACGGCTTCGAGAAGATCTATTTCCTCAACGGCCACGGCGGCAACGTCCACAGCATCGAGGCGGCCTTCAGCGAGCTCTACGCCGAAGCCAGCTTCGCCGGCCGCCCGCGCGGCTTTGCCTGCAAGCTGAAGAACTGGTGGGACCTGTCGGGCGTCAACGCCCTGGCGAACCGGCAATTCCCGACCGGCCACGGCAGCCACGCGACCCCGTCGGAGATCGCGGTGACCCAGTGGGCCTACCCCGACGCCATCAAGTCCGCCGCCTACGCCCCGGCCATCGCGCCCAGCGGCCCGATCCGCGAGGCCCTCGACTTCCGCGCCCGCCACCCCGACGGCCGCATGGGCTCCGACCCGGCCCTGGCCTCCCCCGAAAAGGGCGGCGAGCTGGTGGCGATGGCGGCCAAGGCCCTGATCGAGGACGTGGCGGCGTTCGGGGCCGAGGTCGCCCCGGGGTAGCATCCACAACTCGCGTCATCCTCGCCCTTGTGGCGAGGACCCCTGGATCAGCTTGCACGTGAGAGTGTGATCACATCCGCACCTGCGAGCCGACAGAGGGGTCCTCGGGACGAGCCCGAGGATGACGATGTGGAGGGTTCAGGCGGTCAAGACCTCGCCATCCACCACCACCACATCCCACCGCTCCAGCCGGTCCCCCGCGCAAGGCCCGCTCGTCGCCACCCCGTCCTCGATCCGGAACAGCGCCCCGTGGGCGGCGCAGAGAATCAGGTCGCCCTCGCGGGTCAGGAACCGTCCCAGCGGGTTGGCCAGCGGCGAGCCGACATGGGGGCAGACGTCGACATAGCCGAACACCGCCTCGCCCCGCCGGACCACAAAGCCGGCGAACAGCTGCTCGCCCTCGCGGAAGAGGAAGCCCTTCGCGCCGGGGTCAGGGATCTCGGCCAGGGCGCAGAGCGGCGTTCCGGCCGGCGGTCTGGCGGGATTGCTCAGGCCAGCGCTCCGATCGTCACCCGCCAGGGCGAGACGCTAGACTGCTCGAACAGTCCGGCGAGGGTGTAGGGGTCCTGGGCGTGGAACGCCTCGGCGGCCTCAAGGCTCTCGGCCTCGATGATCATCAGCGAGCCGGCCATGGTCTCGTCGGCGTGCAGGAACGGACCGCCCAGCTTGACGACGCCGGGACGGGTGGCGACCCAGTCCAGATGCGCCTGGCGGGTGGCGGCGCGGAGGGCGGGACCCTCGTCGGCCTTGTCCTTCCACTGGATGATGAAGAGCGGCATCGGAGGCTTCCTAGCGTTCGGTGGTCAGGGGGCGGGAAAGCAGGGCGAGGATGGCCTCATCGACGCCGACCTCTCCCGCCAGGATCGAGGCGACGGCCTCGCAGATCGGGGTCTCGACCCCAAGCTTGCGGGCCAGGGCGCGGACGGCGGGGGCCGAGGCGACGCCCTCGGCCACGGTCAGCTTGCCGGCCAGCGCCTGCTCGATCGTCTGGCCGCCGCCCAGGGCGAGGCCGACGCTCATGTTGCGCGACTGCGGGCTGGAGCAGGTCAGGACCAGATCGCCCAGGCCGCAGAGGCCGGCCACGGTCTCGGCCTCGCCGCCCAGGGCCTCGGCCACGCGGGTCATCTCCGCGAAGCCGCGGGTGATCAGGGCGGCATGGGCGCTGCGGCCCAGGCCCTTGCCCTCCACGATGCCGCAGGCGATGGCCAGCACATTCTTGATCGCGCCGCCGGCCTCGGCGCCGATCATGTCGGCGGCCAGGTAGGGGCGGAAGGTCGGGGTGGCGATGGCTTCGGCAAGCGCCCGACCGAGCGTCTCGTCCGGGCAGGCCAGGGTGACGGCGGTCGGCAGGCCGCGCGCTACTTCGCCGGCGAAGCTGGGACCCGACAGCACGGCCGGGGCGGCGTCGGGGATGGTCTGGGCCAGCACCTCGGTCATCAGGCTGAGCGTGCCCTGCTCCACCCCCTTGGCGCAGAGCAGGATCGGGACCCCCTCGCGCACATGCGGCGCGAGGGCCGCCAGCGTCGAGCGCAGGTGCTGGGCCGGGGCCACGGCCAGGATGAAGTCGCAGGGCGACAGGTCAGACAGCTCGGTGGTGGCGTCGATCACCGGGTCCAGCGCCACGCCGGGCAGGAAGGTCGGGTTCTCGTTGCGGGCGTTGATCGCTTCGACGACCTCCAGCTCGCGGGCCTGCAGCGTCACCGTCAGGCCGGCGCGGGCGCAGACCTGGGCCAGGGCGGTGCCCCAGGCGCCGCCGCCGATGACGCCCGCATAGTTGAGATCGCTCATGCCTTGGCGCCCTTGCGGCCTGGAACGTGGGTGGGGTTGGCGCTCGCCGCCGCCTGGTCCAGCGGCCAGCGGGGCCGGGCCGGGGCGTCGAGCGGATCGGAGATGCCCAGCGCCAGCCGCTCGGCCGCCGCCAGCGCGATCATGGCGGCGTTGTCGGTGCAGTATTTCAGCGGCGGGGCGTGGAAGGAAAAGCCGTGCTTGCCGCACAGGGTCTCCAGCCGGGCGCGCACCGCCCCGTTGGCCGCCACACCGCCGGCCACCACGAAGCGCAGGTCGCGGCCCTCGTGTCGCATGCGGTAGTCGGCCATGGCCATGTCGGTCCGCTCGGCCAGTTGGCGGGCGATGGCGAACTGGACGCTGGCGGCGAGGTCGCGGCGGTCGACATCGCTGGTCAGGCCGACGGCGGCGCGGGCGGCGGCGGTCTTCAGCCCCGAGAAGGAGAAGTCGTAGTCCTTGCGGCCGAGCAGGGCGCGGGGCAACGCGAACCGCTCGACCTCGCCGCCGACCGCCAGCTTCTCCAGCTCCGGCCCGCCGGGGTAGGGCAGGCCCATGCTCTTGGCGATCTTGTCGAAGGCCTCGCCGGCCGCGTCGTCGATGGTCGAGCCCAGACGGGTGCAGGCTCCGACGCCGGCCACCTCGAGCAGCTGGCAGTGCCCGCCGCTGACCAGCAGCAGCAGGAAGGGGTAGGGGATGTCCGCGCCGAGCCGGGCCGAAACCGCATGGCCTTCCAGGTGGTTCACGGCCACCAGCGGCAGGTCGCGGGCCAGGGCTACCGCCTTGCCGAAGCTCAGGCCCACCATGACCCCGCCGACCAGCCCCGGACCCGCCGTGGCGCCGACCCCGGTGATGTCGTCCCAGGTCAGGCCGGCGTCTGACAGCGCCCGGGCGACGATCCCGTCGATGGACTCCACATGCGCCCGGGCCGCGATCTCCGGCACCACGCCGCCGTAGGGCGCGTGCTCGGCGATCTGGCTGTTGATGACGCTGGACAGCACCTCGACCCGGCCGTCGTCGCTCCGCCGCACCACGGAGGCGGCGGTTTCGTCACAGCTGGTTTCAATGCCGAGGACGGTGAGGGTTGTCATGCAGGTTGCGGCTTGGGGACCCCTCCTGTAGCAGCGGGGACCGGTTTCTTCCCCCCGAGGTAACGTCCCCGCCGTGCCCCCGCAACAGCCCATCCGGATCGGAACCCGCGGCTCGAAGCTCGCCCTGACGCAGAGCGGCATGATGCGCGACCGCATCGCCGCCGCCCTCGGCGCATCGCCCGCCCAGTACGAGACCGTCGCGCCGCTGGTGGTCATCACCACCACCGGCGACCGCATCCAGGACCGCCGCCTGCTGGAGATCGGCGGCAAGGCCCTGTTCACCAAGGAGATCGAGGAGGCGCTGCTCGAGGGGCGGATCGATGTCGCCGTCCACTCGATGAAGGACGTGCCCTCGCAGCAGCCGGACGGTCTGGCCATCGCCGCCATCCCCGAGCGCGAGGACCCGCGCGACGCCTTCTGCTCGACCTTCGAGTCGCTGGACGCCCTGCCGCAGGGCGCCCGGCTCGGCACCGCCTCGCTGCGCCGCCAGGCCCAGGCGCTGTTCCGCCGGCCGGACCTCGACGTCGTGATGATGCGCGGCAACGTCGACACCCGGCTGGCCAAGCTGGCGGCGGGAGAGGCCGACGCCATCCTGCTGGCCGCCTCGGGCCTCAACCGCATGGGGCTGGGCGCCACGCCGCGCGGGTTCCTCGATCCGATCGCCGCGCCGCCCGCGCCGGGGCAGGGCTCGCTGGCCATCCAGACCCGCGTCGAGGACCAGGACGCCCCCTGGGCCCTGGCTCTGCGCTGCGCCGCCACCACCCTGACCGTCACCGCCGAGCGCGGCGCGCTGGAGGCCCTGGAGGGCTCCTGCCGCACGGCCATGGGCGCCTACGCCCGGCTCGACGGCGGTCGCCTAACCCTGATCGTCGAGGCCCTCACGCCGGACGGCCGGCGCCGGTTCCGACGCGAGGGCGAGGTCGACCTGGCCGGCGACGGGCTGGACTCCGCGAGGGTTCTGGGGCTGAAGCTGGGCCTCGAGGTCCGCGACGAAGGCGGCGAGGCGCTCGTTCTCAAGGATTGATCCCGGCTGCCGCCGGTAGCAGGGTGCGCGCCATGTCTTCGGGGGCTCAGAGGGTCTGGATCACGCGCGCCGAGCCGGGCGCCTCGGCGACGGCCGAGCGCGTCGCCGCGCTTGGCCATACGCCGATCGTCGCGCCCCTGCTGCGCATCGCGCCCGTAGAGGCGCCGCAGATCGACCTGCGCGGCGTCGCGGCCCTCGCCTTCACCAGCGCCAACGGCGTGCGCGCCTTCGCGGCCGCCGAGCCGACACGGACGCTGAAGGTGTTCGCCGTGGGCGCCGGCACTGCCGCCGCGGTCAAGGCGGCCGGCTTTCGCGATGTGCTGTCGGCCGACGGCGATGTGGCCGCGCTGGCGCAGCGCATCGCCGCCCGCAAGCTCGAACTGGGCAGCGGAGCCGTGCTCCATCCCGGCGCGGCCGAGCCGGCCGGCGACCTGGTCGGCGACCTGACCACCGCCGGCATCCTGGCGCGCAGCCTCGTCCTCTACGATTCGGTCGAGGTGGCGCCCGACCCGGGCTTCCTGGACGGGCTGGCCGACATCGATGTGGTGCTGGTCCAGTCGCCCCGCGCCGCCAGGACGCTGGGCCTCGCCCTGCGCAAGCGGGACGCGGCCCATCTGCGGATTCTCTGCCAGTCGCCGGCCGTGGCCAAACCGCTGGCCCGTGCGAAAGTGCGTGAAGTCGTCAGAGCGCCGTTTCCGATCGAGGCGGCGCTGCTTAATCTGATCGCCAGAGGCCGGTCCGGAATCGCTCCGGCCGCCGCCAAGGGGGCTGTGAAAGCCAGACCATGACCACCGCGCCGGATCCCGCCGAGCTGACCCCGCCGACCGACCCGGCCCGATACGGCCGCCGCCGCGCCTTCGGCGTCGCCTTCTGGGCGGTGCTTGCGCTGGTCGTGGTGGTGTTCGCCGTCGGCGTGGCCGGCGCCCGGCTGTGGCCGAGGATCTCGGGCGCCGCGCCCGCCGAACCGGCGACGTCAGGCGTCCAGCCGGTGCTTTCGTTGCCGGACCTGGGTCTGGCCCGTCCCGACACGCCGCCGCCCGCCGCGCCGTTCGCGACGCCCGAGCCGTCGGCCGAGCTCACCGCCCTGCAGGCGCGGGTCGCGGCGCTGGAAGCCGGCCAGACCCGCACCGTCAACGCCGCCGCCGCGGCGCTCGCCGCCGCCTCGCTGGCCGAGGCCACGCAAGGCTCCGGTCCCTTCGACGCCGAGCTGGCGGCGCTGGAGCGGCTGATGCCGCTGTCGGCCGAGGTTCGCGCCCTGAAGCCCTTCGCCGAAGGCGGCGCGCCCAGCCGGGCCGCGCTGGCCGCCGAGTTCGACGCCGCCGCCGCAAAGGCCTCTCTCGCCGCCCGCGATCCCGGCGAGACCGGGGGCTTCCTCGAGCGCCTGCGTCACGCGCTGTCCTCGATCGTCAGTATCCGGCAGGTCGGTTCGACCACCGGCGATGCGCCCGACGCGGTGCTGGCCCGCGCCGACGCCGCCGTGGCCGAGGGTGACATCCCCGGCGCCCTGACCCTGCTGCGCGGCCTGCCGCCCACGGCCGCCCAGGCCATGGCGCCCTGGCAGTCCCGCGCGTTGCAGCGCGTCGCCGTCGACCGGCAGGTGGCGGCGATCCGCTCCCGCGCCCTCAGCGACCTGGTGGACGTCACCCGGGAGCAGCCATGATCCGGGTCGCCACGGTCCTCTTCCTCGTCGCGGCCTTCGCCGTCGCGGCCCTGGCGCTGGGCGGCGACGCCGGCTCGGCCCGGCTGCTGTGGTTCGGCTGGCAGGTCGACATGACCGCCGCCGCCGCCGCCCTGATGGTGCTGTTCATGTCGCTGCTGGCGACGATTGTCTGGAATGTCCTGAAGTGGATCCTCGAGGCCCCGCAGCGCGCCGCCCGGGCCCGGGCCGAATCGCGCCGCAAGCAGGGCCAGGAAGCGCTGGCTCGCGGCTTCCTCGCCGCCGCCGCCGGGGATGGGTCCGAAGCCCGCCGCCTGGCCCAGAAGTCCGCCGAGCTGGCCGATGACGCGCCGGCGCTGGTTCGCGTGCTCGCCGCCCAGGCGGCGGAGGCGGCCGGAGACCTGCCCGCGGCCAAGGCCGCCTACTCGGCCATGCTCGGCTTCCCGGACATGCGGCTCGCCGGCCTCAAGGGCCTTATGCAGATCGCCCAGGCCGAGGGCGACCGCCCCGGCGCCATCCGCCACGCCCAGAGCGCCTATGGCCTGGCCAAGACGGCCCGCTGGGCTTGGCGCGCCCTGCTCGAGGCCCGTCTTGAAGCCGGCGATTGGGCCGCCGCGCTTGACCTCGTCACCGGGGCGCAGGAGCGCAAGATCGTCTCGCCGATCGTCGCCGACCGCAGCCGCGCCGCCCTTCTCGCCGCCTCGGCGGCCAGCTTCGAAACCGACTCCCAGGAACGGCTCCGCGCCCAGGCGCTCGATTTCGCGCTGCAGTCGGCGAAGCTGAAGCCGGACTTCGCGCCCGGCGTGGTCATGGCCGCCCGTCTGCTGGCCGCCGACGGAAAGGCCGGCCGCGCCGCCGGCCTGATCGAGAGCGCCTGGAAGGGCCGTCCGCATCCGGCCCTGTGGCTGGCCTACCGCGACCTGCGCACCGACGAGACGCCGCGGGAGCGCGCCAAGCGGCTGGCCGGGCTTGCGGCGCTGAACGCCGACGCGCGGGAGAGCCGCATCCTCAAGGTCGAGCAGGCGCTGATCGCCGGCGAGGTGGGCGCCGCGCGCGAAGCCGCCCGCACGCTGGAGGCCGAGCCCCTGACCCAGCGGCTGGCCGGGCTGCAGGCCCGCGCCGCCAACGCCGCCGGGGCGGTCGACGAGGCCCGCGCCTGGATCGCCCGTGGCGGCGCCGCGCCGCAGGAGCCGGACTGGTCCGACCTCGACCCCGAGGGGCGCGCCTTCGCCTACCGGCCCGAGGACTGGACCCGGCTGGTGGCCACCTACGGCGAGACCGGCGAACTGATTCATCCGCGTTTCGAGCGCCGCGAGCGGGGTCTCAGCGACCTGCCCGAATTGCCCGCCGCCTATGTCGAATCGACGCGCTTCGTGCGCGCCGCCGAGGGCGATGCGGCTGTGCTGCCGATCCCGGACGACCCCGGCGTGCCCGACAGTCCGAGGCCGCCCCCCGACGACCCCGCGCCCCGTCCGCCGACTCCGCGACGTCGGCGCTTGGCAAGCGCTGCCCGCCCCGCTAAATAGCCTCCCTTCCGGGACGCCTTCTCACAAAGGGCCGCTTTAGCTCAGCCGGTAGAGCACCGCATTCGTAATGCGGGGGTCAGGTGTTCGAGTCACCTAAGCGGCACCACTCCTCTCCTTCCTTGGCCTTTGGTTCCCGCCTGGCGGGACAGGGCTGGGCTGTGGGTTGCGGCTCGGCCATGGTGCGGGCTGTCCTGGAGGATAGGGGGAATCATGGACCGGCTGGCTGACGCCTTCTTTCTGGGTCCGCGCCGGCGGCGGATGGTCGGGCGTTTCGTCTGATGTTCGGGCGCTGGTCGGAGAGCCGTCTTGTCCGCCGCATCGCCGGCCTGGTCCCCGCGCCGCTGTCGCCGGAACTCAGGGCGGCCGTCGTCGAAACCGGCGCCAGCTTGACGGCGAAGGTGCTCGGCCCCCGGTTCCGGTCTTACCGCGACGAACTGGTCCTGATCTTCGCCCGCCAGCTGGCCGATGCGACGATGCGGCTGTCGTCCAGCCACTGGAGCTCCGGCGGCGGCCGAAACGTCGGGATGGACGTCCTGCAGGCGCGGGGCCGGGCGCTCGCGGCGCTGAAGACTCTCGCTGCGCGGCGCCCGCGTGATCCGCTCGATGCGCTGCTCAGGACTCTTGACGAACTCATGATCGCCCAGCGCGCGTCGGCGGGCGACGACGACGGCTACGGCATCGCGACCCTTGGCGAGATCCGCCGCGACGTGGAGCGGCTGATCGCCGCCGCCCGTCCGGCCTGACGCCACGGCGCCATTTCCCCCGTGGGCGACGGGCTCTAAGGTCGCGCCCGAACAAGGGAGCGCGCCGCCATGCATTTCGAGCTCAGCGAAGAGCACCGGATGATCAAGGATCTCGTGCGGCGGTTCGTCGAGGACGAGCTGATGCCGCTCGAGGCCACGGTGCTGGAGCGCGAGGCCTCCGGCGGGCCGACGGCTTTGACCGCCGAAGAGCAGGCGAAGATCGACAAGGTCTCCCGCGAGCTGGGGCTCTGGGGCCTCGACGCGCCCGAGGACGTCGGCGGCATCGACCTGCCGGCGGTGGCCCTGGTCGGGGTCAACGAGGAGCTTGGGCGGACGGTCACCCCCTACACCCTGCCGCCGGACAGCCCCAACCTGCGCATGCTGATGGCCACGGTCGATGACCGCCAGCGCGCCGCCTACCTCGCGCCCTATGTGGCCGGCGAGACCATCTCGGCCATCGGCATCTCCGAGCCGGGCGCCGGGTCCGACCCCGCCGGAATGATCACCCGCGCCGAACGGGACGGCGAGGACTGGATCCTCAACGGCCGCAAGATCTGGATCACCCGCGGCGCCGAGGCCGACTTCACCATCACCATGGCGGTCACCGACCGTGAGAAGGGCGCCCGGGGCGGCATCTCCGCCTTCCTGATCGACAGGGGCACGCCCGGCTTCAACGTGCTGCGCCGCATTCCGATGCTGGGCGGCCAGTACAGCTACGAGATCGCGCTGGAGGACTGCCGTGTCCCGGGCTGGAAGCTGCTGGGCAAGGAGGGCCAGGGCTTCGCGCCGATGCAGGTGCGGCTGTCGACCCGCCGCATCGAGATGGCCAGCTGGTCGATCGGCATGGCCCAGCGGGCGCTCGACATGCTGATCGAGTACGCGCCGCAGCGCACGACGTTCGGGGCGCCGCTGTCGGAGCGCCAGCAGATCCAGTGGTGGATCGCCGACGCCGCCACCCGCATCCACGCCGCCCGGCTGATGACCTACGACTGCGCCTGGAAGCTCGACCAGGGCCGCGACGTGCGCAACGAGATCTCGATGATCAAGGCCTACGGCACCGAGATGGCCTACGAGGTGGTCGACAACGTCATGCAGGCCTTCGGGGCCATGGGCATGACCCGCGAGCTGCCGCTGCACCTGATGCAGTCCAAGCTGCGCACCATGCGGATCTACGACGGTCCGACCGAGGTCCACAAATGGGTCGTGGCCCGCAACCTGCTGGGGTTGAAGCGATGAGAGCCGCCTATGGCGACGTCCGGGTCACGATCGAGGGCCAGGTCGGGGTGTTGGAGATCGACCGGCCGCCCAACAACCACGTCACCGTCGACCTGATCCGCGACCTGGCCGACGCGCTGGAGGAGGTCGATGCGGACGCGAGCCTGCGCGTCGTCCTGCTGTGCACGGCCGGGAAGGTCTTCTGCGGCGGGGCCGATCTGGTGACGCCGCCGGGCGACGGCGGGCTGATCGTCGACTCGACCAGGGCGCTCTACGCCCAGGCCGCCCGGCTGTTCTCCACGCGCAAGCCGATCGTGGCCCTGGTGCAGGGCGCGGCCGTCGGGGCCGGGCTGGGGCTGGCGCTGGCCGCCGACTTCCGCATCGCCGCGCCGGAGGCCCGGTTCTCGGCCAACTTCGTCAAGCTGGGCTTCCATCCGGGGTTCGGCACCACGGCCAGCCTGCCGCGCGTGGTCGGGACGCAGAAGGCGGACCTGATGTTCCTGACCGGCCGGCGGATCAAGGCTGACGAGGCGCTGGACTGGGGCCTGGTCGACGAGGTCGCGCCGCTGGAGAACCTGCGCGAGGCGGGGATGCGGCTGGCGATCGAGCTGGCCGAAAACGCCCCGCTGGCGGTGCAGTCAACCCGCGCCACCCTGCGCGGCGCCCTGGCCGATGAGGTGCGGGCCCAGACCGACCTGGAGGCCGCCGAGCAGGCGATCCTGCGCCCGACCAACGACTTCGCCGAGGGCGTCCGCGCCGTGGCCGAGCGGCGGCCGGGACGGTTCACGGGGACGTAGCCTCAAAGACGGAGGAAAACGTTGCGCGTCCGCCTTGCTCAGCGCATGGCCAGCGCATGAGTAACTCCCCCAAGACCGTCGTCGTCATCGGCGCCGGACCCGCCGGTCTGATGGCGGCCCAGCGGATGTCCGAGGCTGGGCTGGCCGTGACCGTTCACGAGAAGATGCCGACCGTCGGGCGCAAGTTCCTGATGGCCGGGCGCGGCGGGCTGAACCTCACCCACTCCGAGGCCCTGGACGCCTTCAGGGGCCGCTACGCCGAGGCCGGCGAGCGGCTGGCGCCGCTGCTCGACGCCTTCCCGCCGGACGCTCTGACCGCCTGGGCGGCGGACCTGGGTCAGGAGACCTTCACCGGCTCCAGCGGCCGGGTCTTCCCGCGCGCCATGAAGGCCTCGCCGCTGCTGCGCGCCTGGCTGGCGCGGCTGGAGACGCTGGGGGTGACGATCCGCACCCGCAGCGAGTGGCTGGGCTGGGACGCCGCCGGCGGTCTGCGCTTCCGCTCGGCCGAAGGCGAAACCATAGAGACGCCGGACGCCACGGTCCTGGCGCTGGGCGGCGCCAGCTGGGCGCGGCTGGGCTCGGACGGCGGCTGGGCGCCGCATCTGGCGGAGAAGGGCGTGACGCTGTCGCCCTTCCGGCCGTCCAACTGCGGCTTCACCGTCGCCTGGAGCGATGTCTTCCGCGACCGCTTCGCCGGCCGGCCGCTGAAGAGCGTGGCCCTGACCTTCGGCGACCGCACGGTGAAGGGCGACGCCATGGTCGCCGGCTATGGCCTGGAGGGCGGCGCGGTCTATGCGCTGTCGCCGGTGCT
>JBIKII010000204.1:0-5193 GCA_044361705.1 Caulobacter sp. | reverse complement strand
ACCCCACCTTTTACCCCACCTTGATTTCGAGATTGGGGGGCACGGCGTGACACAGATAGCGACGCTTTCCCTTGATTTGTCTAGCCTTATTGTCAGTGGTGAGACGGACTGAAACACCCTGAAACGGGGGTGGTTTACCTACCCGCGGAGCCAGGTGTCCCCTTAGCGGGGGTCGGCGCAGCCGTTCGGCTCGCCGGGATCGCCTCCATCCATTCCCTGTGAACGCGCCGCGCCGGTCGCGCCGTCGGGGCGCGTGCGCATTCTCGACCGGCAGCGGTCAGGGCTGGGCGGTCTGCGCGGCAGGGGACGCGGGCCTCGGCTGCAGGCCCAGGGCATGGATGATCACGTGATAGATCAGATGCTGTTCAATGGTTCCGCTCAACAGGTGCGCCCAGGGACCGGAGGCGCGGACCACCACGTCTTCGCCGCCGTGCGCCGCCGACCCCATCGGGACGAGGGCCGGCTGGACATAGTCGAGATCGTCCGTCTGCTCGCCGGCGGGATTGTGGCGCGCACCCCGGGCGGCGCCGGGACCAGTGGCGTAGGACAGGGTCGTGTACGGCTTGCCGTCGCCGGCTAGGGTTTCCTTGCCATCCACGCCGACCACCCGGCCGAGGATGGAATTGCCACGCCGCGGGTAGCCGGTGATCGTAAGATTGTGACTGTGATCCGCCGTGACGATGATCAGGGTGTCTTCGGGGTTGACCCGCGCGATGACCGCGGCGATGGCCCGGTCCAGTTCGACCGCCTCGTCCAGCGCCCGCCCGGCAAGGCCCAGGTGATGAGCGTGGTCGATTCGGCCGGCTTCGACCATGAGCACATAGCCCTGGTCACCGCGTTCCAGGATGTCGATCGCCTTGAGGGTCATCTCCGTCAACGAAGGCTCGCCGCCCGTGTCGCGCGCCCGGTCGGTCTCGAAGGTCATGTGACTGCGTTCGAAGAGCCCAAGCAGGGGTCCGTCGCCGTTGTGGGCGTCGAACTGCGCGCGGTTCCAGATGTAGCGTCCGCCGGACCGGCGACGGCTCCATTCGCTGGTCAGGTCCCGCCCGTCCGTCCGCAGCCCGACGGACTTCGGGTCCTCCGGATCGGTCATCGTCGAAGGCATGAACTGCGCCCGCCCGCCGCCCAGCGCAACGTCAAGGCCATCGCCGTACGGCCATTCAACCAGCTGCCGGGCGATATCGATACAGCCCGCCCGTCGCGCGGCGGCCGGGAGCTCGCTGTCGTTCTCCCAGTCGCGGTTGGCGACATGGGCATAGGCGGCCGCCGGCGTGGCGTGCGTGATCCGGGCGGTTGAGACGATCCCGGTGCGCAGACCGGCGACTTCCGCCTGCTCGAACAGTGTTCTGACCTCGCGGCCGCGACTGCCCGCGCAGTCATCGCGCGCGACCGTCTGGTCAAGGCCAATGATGTCGGACCGGGTCTTGACCCCCGTCGTCAGCGCCGTCGCCGTGGGCGCTGAGTCCGGCACCTGCGCGTCATGGGCGTAGGTCTTGACCAGGGCCGAGAAGGGGAGCCGATCCATCGCGGTCCAGAAGGCCTCGCCGTCCCGCCCCGCTTGCTGCCCCTGATAGATCCGCGCCGCGGTCAGGGTGCTGACCCCCATGCCGTCGCCCACGAACAGGATCACGTTGCGGGCCCGGCCGGTGTTCGTCCGCACCTTGAGACGCGCCTCCAGGTCGGACGCTGCATCCAGGTAGTAGCTGTCGCCCGCCTGGGGGAGCGGTTGCGCCGGCAGGCTCTGGGGAAGAAGCGCGCAGACGACGGCGAGGGCGATCAAGGCAGGGTGTTTCATGAACGGCTCCGGACAACTGCCCGAGCCCTAGCGCCCCAACATGACAGCCGGCGCCGCGCCGGCCTCGCGCCCTGGTCGCCACGGGCGCGAGTTCAGGTATCCTTCCGCCATGTCCCAGAGGTTTTTCACCGTCTTCGAGACCGCCATCGGCGCCTGCGCCGTCGTCTGGGGCGAGGGCGGGATGGTCGGGGCGTTCCTGCCGGAGGCGGACGAGCGCGCGCTGCGGGCGCGGATCGCGCGACATTTCGCCGGGGCGATTGAGGCCCCTCCTCCGCCCGCTGTCGCCGATGCCGTGGCCGGGGTCGTCGCGCTGCTGGCCGGGGAGAAGCGCGATCTGATCGAGGTCGCGCTGGATTTCAGCGCCTGCACCGACTTCCAGCGCCGCGTCTATGCCGTGGTTCGCGCCATCCCGCCCGGCCAGACCCTGACCTACGGCGAGGTCGCCGCGCGGATGGGCGCGCCCCGTGAAGCGGCCAGGGCGGTCGGCGAGGCCATGGGCCGCAACCCGGTCCCCATCATCGTGCCCTGCCACCGCGTGCTGGGCGCGGGCGGCAAGCCCGGCGGCTTCTCGGCGCCCGGCGGCGTGGAGACCAAGCTGAAGATGCTGCAGATCGAGGGCGCGACGGTGGGCGAGACGCCGGCGCTGTTCGGGGACCTGCCGCTGGCGGTGCGACCGCGATGACGGGAACATGTACCGTCTTCGGTACGTGTCCCCCGCCGCTTGCTGAAGCTGGTGGGGGACACTTACTGAAGTGCATGTCCCCGGGCGGGCTCAATCCACGGCCACCGTGTAGTTCAGCGCCAGCCGGCCGCCGTCCGGATAGATGGTCTGCCCCGTCATGTAGCTCGCGTCGTCGCTGGCCAAGAAAACGGCCACACGGCCGATCTCGCCCGGCTCGCCGAAGCGCTTCAGCGGCGTGCGGGACAGAACGCCCTTCTTCGCGGCCTCGTCCTTCAGAACGCCCTTGAGGATGTCGGTGGCGATGGTGCCCGGGCCGATGGCGTTGACGCGGATGCCGTGGTCGGCGAGGCCCAGCGCCATGGTCTTGGTCAGCTGGTTGATGGCGCCCTTGCTGGTCACGTAGGGGACCTGTCCGGGGATCGCCAGCACGGCGTTGATCGAGCTCATATTGATGATCACGCCCGGCTTGCCGGCGGCGACCAGCGCCTGGGCCACGGCCTGACCAATCACGAAGACGGCGCGGACATTGACGGCCAGCACGGCGTCGAAGTCCTCCAGCGTGGTCGTGAGAATGTCGCCGGGCTTGAGAATGCCGGCGTTGTTGACCAGCACGTCGATGACGCCCAGCGCCTCGCCGGCCTCGGCCACGGCGGCGCGGGCCGCCTCCGCGTCAGCGACGTCGCAGACGAGGGCGAGGGTGCGCACACCGGCCTCGGCGGCGATGGCCTCGGCGGCCCGCTGGACCCCGGCGGCGTCGAGGTCGAGCAACGCCACGTCCGCGCCCTCGCGGGCCATCTCCTGGGCGCAGGCCAGGCCGATGCCGTTGGCGGCGCCGGTGACCAGGGCGCGGCGGCCCTTCAGCCGCATCACCAGGCTCCGACGTTGGGCATCGAGGCCCAGGGCTCGGCCGGCGGCAGGTTCGGCCCCTTCTGCAGCAGCTCGATGGAGATGTTGTCGGGCGAGCGGACGAAGGCCATGTGGCCGTCGCGCGGCGGCCGATTGATGGTCACCCCGCCGTCCAGCAGCCGCTGGCAGGCGGCGTAGATGTCGTCGACCGCATAGGCCAGGTGGCCGAAGTTGCGGCCGCCCTGGTAGTCCTCGGTATCCCAGTTGTACGTCAGCTCGACGGTCGGCGCGCGCTTCTCGCGGGCGGCCTCGACATCGTCGGGCGCGGCCAGGAAGACCAGGGTGAAGCGGCCGCCTTCGTTGTCGAAGCGCGAGACCTCGGCCAGGCCCAGCTTGTTGACGTAGAAGTCCAGCGAGGCGTCGAGGTCCTTCACCCGGACCATGGTGTGCAGGTAGCGCATCGGCGTTCTCCTCAGGTGACTTTCGCGCGGACTTGGTAGGCAGGGTCCACATAGGCCCGCGTCGTGACGACTTCCACCAGCAGATCAGCCGCGCGGGCCACCTGCGCGTACGACAGCGGCAGCGGCGAGAGGCCGAAGCGCATGACGTCCGGGTCGCGGAAGTCGCCGACCACGCCGCGCGCGATCAGGGACTGGACGATGGCGTAGGCGTCGGGGTGTCGGAAGGCGACGTGACCGCCGCGCGCCTGCCCGTCCGCGGGACTGATCAGTTCGAGGGCGTCGCCGACACGGGCGATGAACAGGTCGCCCAGCGCCCGGGCCTTGGCGGCGATGGCGGGGGCTCCGGCCTCTGCGGACAGGGCGACGCCGCCCTCCAGCGCCGACAGACTCAGGATCGGCGGCGTGCCGCAGGCGAAGCGGGCCACGCCGGGCGCCGGCTGGTAGTCGTCGACGAAGGTGAAGGGCGCGGCATGGCCCATCCAGCCCGACAGCGGCGAGACCAGCGCCTCCTGGTGACGCTGCGCCACGAACAGGAAGCCCGGCGCGCCCGGCCCGCCGTTCAGGTACTTGTACCCGCAGCCGACGGCGAGGTCGGCCCCGCAGCCGTTCAGGTCGACCTCGATGACGCCGGCGCTGTGGCTGAGGTCCCAGATCACCAGCGCCCCGACCGCGTGGGCGGCGGCGGTCAGCCGGGCCATGTCGCGCACGGCGGCGGTCTTGTAGTGGACGTGGCAGAGGACCAGAACCGCGACGTCCTCGGTCAGGGCCGCCTCGATCTCGTCGGCCGCCCGCAGCTCCAGCCGGCGGTCGCAGCCCAGCGTCCTGACCGCGCCCTCCAGCATGTAGAGATCGGTCGGAAAGTCGCCGGGCTCGCTCAGCACGACCTTGCGGTCGGGCCGCGCCTGCATCGCCGCCGCCGCCAGCTTGTAGAGGTTGGCCGAGGTGGAGTCGGCGACGATCACCTCCCCCGCCGCCGCGCCGACCAGCCCGGCGATGGCGTCGCCGACCCGGTGCGGCAGGCCGATCCAGTCGTGGCTGTTCCAGCCGCGCACAAGGCTCTCGCCCCATTCCCGGGCGACGACGTCGCTGAGCCGCTCCCGGGTGGAGCGCGGCAGTGGACCCAGGGAGTTGCCGCACAGATAGATCAGACCATCTTGCGACACGAAGGCGTCGCGGAACCGGGCCAGGTAGTCCCGGACATCCTGCAGCAACGGATCGGGGGAAAGAGTCATGCTTGCCTTATCTGTCGCGCGGGGCGGCGAAACCAGCCCACAAAAACGGAACATTTCCGGAATTTCATTTGCGAAGCACACGCGATTTCAGCATATGGACACTGTTCAGATTGGCTCCCCGGGGTGGGTTCGCGGACGCGTGTGTGCGCGCCGGACCACGGGTTGCGCTCCGGGGTC
>JBIKII010000243.1:0-3401 GCA_044361705.1 Caulobacter sp. | reverse complement strand
TTCGCGCCGCTCAACAGCTGGCCGGACAACGGCAACCTCGACAAGGCCCGCCGTCTGCTGTGGCCGATCAAGCGCAAGTACGGCAACCAGATCAGCTGGGCCGACCTGATGATCTTCGCCGCCGACATCGGCATGGAGACCATGGGCTTCAAGACCTTCGGCTTCGGCTTCGGCCGCGAGGACGTCTGGCAGGCGGAGGAGGACGTCTACTGGGGCGCCGAGGACAGCTGGCTGGGCGACGCCCGCTACAAGGGCGAGCGCCAGCTCGATAACCCGCTGGCCGCCGTCCAGATGGGCCTCATCTACGTCAATCCGGAAGGCCCCAACGGCAATCCCGACCCGCTGGCCTCGGCCCGCGACATCCGCGAGACCTTCGCCCGCATGGCGATGGACGACGAGGAGACCGTCGCCCTGATCGCCGGCGGCCACACCTTCGGCAAGGCGCACGGCGCCGGCGACGCGGCCCAGGTCGGTGTCGAGCCGGAAGGCGCGGGCATCGTCGAGCAGGGCCTCGGCTGGAAGAACAGCCAGGGCCGCGGCAATGCCGGCGACACCATCACCAGCGGGCTGGAGGGCGCCTGGAAGCCCAACCCGACCACCTGGGACAATGGCTACTTCGAGACCCTGTTCGGCCATGAGTGGGAGCTGACCAAAAGCCCCGCCGGCGCCCAGCAGTGGCGCCCGAAGGATCCGGCCGCCAACGGGCTGGTCGAGGACGCCCATGATCCGGACAAGCGCCACGCCCCGATGATGGCGACCACGGACCTGGCGCTGCGGATGGACCCGATCTACGAGCCGATCTCGCGGAAGTTCCTCAACGACCACGCCGCCTTCACCGACGCCTTCGCCCGCGCCTGGTTCAAGCTGACCCACCGCGACATGGGCCCGCGCGCGCGCTATCAGGGCCCGCTCGTCCCGCAGGAGGAGCTGATCTGGCAGGACCCGGTGCCGGACCTCGACCACCCGCTGGTCAACGCCGCCGACATCGCCGAGCTGAAGAAGGCCGTGCTGGCCTCGGGCCTGACCGTGCCGCAGCTGGTCTCGACCGCCTGGGCCTCGGCCTCGACCTTCCGGGGTTCGGACAAGCGCGGCGGGGCCAACGGCGCCCGCATCCGTCTTGCGCCCCAGAAGGACTGGGCGGTCAACAGCCCGGCCCATCTGGCCACGGTGCTGGCCGGCCTCGAGGCCGTGCGGTCGGCTTTCAACGGCAAGCAGACCGGCGGCAAGCAGATCTCGCTGGCCGACCTGATCGTGCTGGCGGGCGGCGCGGCCATCGAGAAGGCGGCCAGGGACGGCGGCCATGAGGTGGAGGTCCCCTTCACCCCGGGCCGCACCGACGCCTCGCAGGACCAGACGGACGTCGAGTCCTTTTCCGTCATGGAGCCGGCCGCCGACGGCTTCCGCAACTACCTGAAGCCCAACCAGGCGATGACGGCCGAGGAGATGCTGGTCGACAGGGCCCAGCTGCTGACCCTGTCGGCGCCGGAGATGACGGTGCTGGTCGGCGGCCTGCGGGCGCTGGACGCCAACACCGACGGGAGCCGGCACGGCGTGTTCACCGATCGGCCGGGCGTGCTGAGCAACGACGTCTTCGTCAACCTGACCGACATGGGCACGGTGTGGACGGCGACGTCCGAGGACGAAGCCGAGTTCGAGGGGCGCGACCGGGCCACCGGCGCGCTGAAGTGGACCGCCACCCGGGTCGACCTGGTGTTCGGCTCCAACTCGCAGCTGCGGGCCCTGGCCGAGGTCTACGCCCAGTCCGACGCGGAGCGCGCCTTCGTCGACGCCTTCGTGGCGGCCTGGACCAAGGTGATGAACGCCGACCGCTTCGACCTCGCCTGAGGTTGAGGGACGGCCGGGCGCGGTCCCAGCGGGATCGCGCCCGGGGTTCATGACGGGAAAGGTCGCGGCGCCGGCAAAGACCGCGACCGTCCCGCACTCGGGAGGACGGGTGAGATGCCAACCTTCGTAGAGGCGGCCATCCGTGAGGAACTGCGCCGCGCGGGCCTCGCGGCCCAGGGGTCGCTGCCGCGCCTGCTGGCCATCCTGCGCCAGTCGCCCGACACCCATCTGACGACGCCGGCCATCGCCGACCTGCTGGCCCGGAGCGGGGTCGCCATCACCCTGACCGAGCTGGCCCACCAGCTGGAGATCCTCGCCGCCGGCGGGCTGATCAGCCGGCTGCCGACACCGGCCGCGGAGGTGGTCTGGGACCTTGTGCCCGAGGCCCACGCCCACTTCGTCTACGGCGACTTCGACCAGATCATCGACATGCATGTCTCGCAGGAGACCCTGCTGGCCATGATCCGCGACGCCCTGGTCCAGCGCCCCGGCGGGGTGGAGGTGTTCGTGCGGTTCAGGCGGGAACGGCCGGTCTAGGCTAGGCCGGCGCAACCGCCCCTCTCGGCAGCCGTTACCAAGGCTCACTGAAATCCGAGGATATGCGCGATGATACTTCCCCAAGGCGCCGTGGTGGCCGTTGTCGACGGCGAGAAGCTGGTCATGTTCCACAACACCGGCCATGCGACCGAGGTCGAGCTGAAGGCGATGGATCTGCCGGCGGTCGAGCCGGGCACGGCCTCGCGCGGGCATCACTCCAGCGGCGCCAACCCCGACAATGACACCCAGGCCGAGGACGCCTTCGCCGGCGGCGTCGCGGCGCTGCTGAACAAGAAGGCGCTGGAAGGAAAGTTCGACAAGCTGCTGGTCATCGCCGCGCCGAAGACGCTCGGCGAGCTGCGCAAGCACTGGCACAAGGCGCTGGAGGAAAAACTGGTCGGCGAGATCGCCAAGGACCTGGCGGGTCAGTCCACCGACCAGATCACCAGGGCCATCGCGGCGGCGTAGCGGAGCCGGGGACATGGACTTCAGTCCGTGTCCCCATCCGCTTCGAAGCGGCAGGGGACACGCACGCAAGGTGCATGTCCCCGAAGGCGCTAGAACAGGCCCGCGCGCTGGGCGATCACGACGGCCGCGACGATCAGGATCAGGGCCTGGATGATCGAACCGAAGGGCGAGGGCAGGGGAAGCTTCTGCACAGCCCAGGCAATCAGGGCGGCGACGACCAGAACGATGATGGCGAAGATCAAGAGGGACATGCGGAATTCCTGAAGCGACCCTGGTCGCGGTGCGGAAGGTAAAGCGCATGCTTGGCTGTTCTGTTCCCTGAGGCTGAGGACACGGCCTCGCATCCTCTTGCGGCTTGACCCGAAAAGGTTGGGGAGGGGGCGGAGCGCCGGACCTCCGCCCGGCATAGGGGTAGTGTTGTACCGTTTCGACGAAGGTCAGCGCTCCGCGTGGTCGTTCTCCCGCAGGCCCGGGACGCGCAGGGCTGTTCACCCTTTCATCCCGGACTCTCCCCGCCCGGCCTCTCCGGACGGCTCGAACTGCTGCCCACG
>JBIKII010000334.1:0-5265 GCA_044361705.1 Caulobacter sp. | reverse complement strand
GAGGATCACGACGACGCTATCTTTGAGACACTCTCAGAGGGCATCAAGAAGATCGTAATGGCGAGCCCTGAGTTCCAGTCACGTAACCCCCACCAGTCTACATCCGTCGCCGCACAGGACGACACTGATGACATCCCTTTTTGATCTAGGAGAGACACATGTTTATATCTAAAGCAGAGAAAGAAAACTTTCACAGCGTGATTGCGCAACTGCAATACCAAGTCCGATCGCTTACGGATCGTTGCGAGGAGATTTCAGAATCTTACAAAAGTCTTAAATTGCGAGTCAACGAGCTTTCTGTGCATCAGATCGCAAAGGTCACTGGGGCTGCGACAAAGGCAAATCCAAAGAATGACATTGAGCTTATCAAACACGAAAGAAAAAAGGCATCTATGCGAGAGTATTATCATCGCAAAAGAGCTGAGCGACTCGTAGCAGAAAAGAAAAATGCGCAACAGGGTGTTATTGATGTCAAAAACGGCGTTCCTGTCACTCCTAAATCTTTGTTGAATAATGGTGAATTATGAACATCTATTTTGACATTGAGACGATCCCTGCACAGAAAGAGTCGGACATCGCCTACCTGCGTGAGGAGTCAGATCGAGAGATTGCCACAATCAAAGCCCCATCCAATTACAAGGATGAGGTCAAGATTGCGGAGTACATCTCAGCCAAGCGTGTAGAGGTGGAGGCGTCGTTCGATGACCGCTACCGCAAGACGTCCTTCGATGGGGCTATGGGGCAGGTCGTGTGTATCTCGTATGCGATCGATGATATGAAACCATTTAGCGTCTACTCATCGAACTGGAAAGATGACGAGATCAAGGTCATCTCTGCGTTCTATGATGTCGTCTCTTCTCGTTACGACCCTAGCCGCAACCAGAGACCAGTGTTCATCGGTCACAACATCGTCGGGTTTGATCTGCGGTTCTTGTTCCAAAGATCCGTCATGTTAGGGATTAAGCCTCCCCTTGTCTTCCCATTCAAAGCTAAGCCTTGGGACGACATCGTGTTCGACACCATGACGGCATGGGCGGGGGTAGGTAACCGTGTCAGCCTGTCCAAGTTGTGCAAGGTCTTCGGGCTCGATGCAAAGGGTACGGAGATCGGTGATGAGATCGATGGCAGCAAGGTATGGGACTTCGTCAAGGGCGGTCGGATCGATGACGTTGCGAAGTATTGCGGCGGTGACGTCGAGAGAACCCGTGCTATCCACAAGCGACTTACATTTTCTGAATAAGGTGCAGACATGCTTACAGACGTACAAATCAAGGCAATCTTCTTAGAGTGCAACAACAAAGACCCAGATGGTCTCTATGCCGATGATGTAGACCTTCTGGAGTTTGGGCGTAAACTTGAGACAGAGGCTCGCCAACAGGCGATCACTGAAGAGCGTGACACATGCATCAAGTTTGTCCGCACCCTAAACTCAGAGGTAGCCAAGGCACTGGAGGACTGGCGCAAATGGACGGACAAGAGCCAGTAGCAATCGATTGGGATGCCGTCAAAGAGCAGATTGACCTGTTTGACGCAGGTAACATTACCACAGCGTCACTACATGCCAAGATGCTTGAGATGGCTTTCAACGAGGGGTATGATTTGTGTATGGCAGAGCACGAGGAGGCGCAAGCCAACTTAATGATTATGCTATCTGCCCCATCTGGAAACGCATAAAAAAAGCCCCGCTGGTTAGACGGGGCAAACAACCCTGAACGGTTGAAGGAGATTACTTTGAATCCATCACAGAATAATTTGCGGGGTTGAAGTTTCTAGGAATCAGACCTTTCTTTTCTAGCTCAGGCAGGATGGATGGACCGAACTTGTCATACAGGTACATCACGCCCTCCATGCCTAGAGCACCCAATCCAGCAGGAATAGTAAGCGGAGGGTACAGCGACGCCGCTGACAGTCCTGTCGTTGCTCCAGCGATAGCAGAACCGATCGGGTCACCCTTCTGACTTCTTTGGTAGGCATCAAGCGCTGAAGCACCAGTCATTGCACCAGAGAGAGCTCCGCCAGCTAATGGCAAAGCCCGTCTCAGACCATGCATACCGTACCCAAGAGCCGATGGCATCTTTGCTCTGGCATCCAACAACGCCTCTTGCGCCATGCGTACATTCGGATCTAGCTTCAGGACATCAGGCGATACCGTGCTTGCATTTACGTTGAGCTTTTCAGCCAGCTTGGGGATCGTGCTTTCAAGTGTTGAGACATCACGTGCGGTCGATCTTAAATTCATACGAGCTCTCTCAACCTCTTGCGCACGCAATATCTCTGCTTGACGGCGTGCAGCAGCCTGTCTTGCCTCTGCGTCTGCTGCCGCTTGTCTTGCTGCGGCATCCTCTGCCGACATTGGTTGACCGCTTTCACCCATCAAGACCTGAGGGCGCACCAAGACACGACCTTCCTGTGTCGGAAGTAGCATGCCATTGTCTACCATGTACTGTGCGAAATTACGGTCAACGATACCCATTCTGGCTAGATCGTCCACAGTGCGAACACCCGCATCACGCAGCATCTTTGCCTGCATCTCGTACTCATGCTGACCCATCGCCCGTGAGAGTCCTGATACGGGCTGTCCTGCGCTTGTTGTGGCGCTCTGGATGCGGTTCACTATGTCATCGCCACCTGATGATGCCAGTGACACCAAAGGAGGCACAGGAGGCGCTTTAATGCCACCGAGCTCCGCCAGTCTAGCAATAGCGATATTTCGCTCCATAGAGGCTTCTGGCAGGTTTGCGATGGCTCTCTCAAGCGACTCACGCAACACACGCCCCTCTTGGGAATAGACAGACCCAGCGCCTTCCATCTTAGCCAAAAGATCTTGGAGATTGCGTCGTGCCTCTTCGGTGATTTGACCGGGCTGCGTACCGAGCCTGAACTGGCTTAACTGATCGACGCCCATGCCGGGTCGTGAGAGCATGAACTTCGAACCCGCCTCCGGTCCGAACATCCCCGATCGATACCTTAATCCTGTACCAACACCTGCGCCAGCCGCACCCGCCGCAACCTTAGCCGCTTCATCAAGGAATTCGTTGCGAGGCTCGATCTCTAGCTTCTCAGGCTCTGGCTTGGGGTCAGGGGTTGGTTCCACATAAGGCGCATATCGATTAAATGGCGCAGTAGATTGCGACGCAGAACGATTAGACGGTGGTTTTGCCGTATCAGATGCGTCAAACGGTGCATAAAAGTCTCTGCTCATTATCGCATCCCCGGTGTGTTTTCTTTAACCTTCAACAGGCGCTCAGTATAGGATCTGATACCTGCGTGATATGGGCTACTTTCATCCATAAAGAACAACGCAGGATCAACCCCACGACCACGCTCTGTCCTAAACCTAGAGTAGCCCTTATATATATCGTTCATGCTCTCGTACTCTGCCGCACGACCCTGAGCCCAAGAATAGATATTTCTTGCCAAGCTCGTGGGATTTTCTGCCGCAGCCTGAAACAGTCGAGCGTCGTTATCCGTTGGGTTCACCCCAAGAAGACCACGGTTCGCTCTCATGCCTGCCAAGAACTCTTGGCTGATCAATCGAGTCAATTCACCTAAAGCAGCCTTCTGATCTTCAGTCATATTGGCAGTATTTATGAACTTCTCGATTGGCAACGAAAACTGACCAAATTTTCCTGCCTGAATACCCTCTTGTGCAGCAGCGCCAAGTGCCATCAGATATTTTCCAAGACCTGAGGCATTATCCGTCTGCTGCAAAATACCTGTGATACGAGGATTTTTCTGCACAATCGTCAGAATTTTATCAACTCGATCGAGGTTGACTGCTGTCGCTGTATTGTCAAAATTTAAAATATCTTCTACTTTTTTCTCAAACGGCTTTGCTTCAGCTTCAACAGTTTTCTTGTAAATATCCTGCTCTGCTGCAAGCGCATCCTCTATAAATTTTCTAGCTGCTGCTGGTGAGGAATTTGGAGGGACGGAGAAAACTCTTCCGCTGTATTTCAGCCTAAATTTATTTGGTTCAATCTCTTCGTAGCCAAATTGCTGTACGCCTGTCTGTGATGCTGCGGGGGCGGCAGGAGGCTGCACTCTGGACTCTTTCTTCAGTGCGTCTATTTCAGCTTGTTTTCTGACTTCTTCTGGATCCTCTACCGCAGGGATTCCTTCCGCAGGACCCGTATATGGCTTAGGTTCAGGCGCAGTCGATGACGTAGCTGGCGGCGTGCTTGCAGGTGCTGATGGCGCACCGCTTGCAGGTGGACGACCACCCTGAAGCGTTATAAACCTATCGGTCACATCTTTACCAAACTGATCGTACATTTGGGCGATGCTCATGTTCATCTTGGTGGCTTCGATCAGTGCCTTGTATCGCTCGATATCCATCCCTGCGGCGTTCTTGACTGTCTCTGCGATCTTGGGGTCATAACGAGAGATAGCAAAATACAGTTCAGGCGTGAACTTATTGCCGATGCCGAATAAGCCATTACCTGTCTGAAGTGCTTGCTGTGCAGCCTCAGGGCTTCCAAGGTTCATTGCATTAGCAATAAGCTCGTATGCCTTTGCCTTCTTCTGTACGTCGTACTTCTGTCCTGCAAGTGCAGCTCGCATCTGAGCAATCTGAGGAGCACGCAGCTCATCACGCTCTTGGTCTGCACCCATTGCACCAGCGGCGTTGCCTAAAGCCTCGCCGAAAGATCCGGTGCGACCGGGGTTAAAGAACGCCGCCGCCACATTAAATAGATTAGGTCCCTTGCGGTTCTCTAATACCTTCAGAGACTCCGTTAAGGCGTCAAAGTATTCTTTCTGCGACTGCTGATTGTCGATATCTGGTGGAGTTAATGCTGCCATGATTTATTCCCAATCAATAATATTCATTGGATTACTATAATCAATGTCTGGAACTAACCCTTGACCACCGAATCCGTAGACATTTTCTGCGCCATATTGTTCCATAGCTGTCTGAGCGTTCTTATAAGGATCTGTCTCCGCTCCAAACAGGCTACTCAATCCTGACCCAATCGCTTTTCCAAATGGTGTTGTGCTTAATCCACCTAACAACGCAGCACCACCAGAAATCTGTTGCAGAGGGGAAGCTGAGTAAGCACCGGGGACTGGTCCTCGATAGGCAGAGGTCACACTCGTTGGCACGTTAATGCCCTGCATCAATCCTGCCTGCGCCTGTGCCATTTGCAGAGGGAAGAGCTGTCTTGCCTGCTCGATCTGCTGCTGCTGTGTACCTAGTGTATTGATTGCGTTGACGTCTGCTAGACCGAGGTTCTGTGTCGTCGTCGCCAAATTACCGCCAACACC
>JBIKII010000049.1:0-17582 GCA_044361705.1 Caulobacter sp. | reverse complement strand
GCGAGGCCCGCGCCGTCTCGCCATCGTCGCGATGCTCGGATAGGAAACGGCGCATGACCCGCAAACTGCCGTTTGAATCGATCGAGAACTTCCGCGACTTCGGCGACTACGGCGCCGGCGAGCGACGTATCCGCAAGGGTGTGTTGTACCGTGCCGCCCACCAGGCCGAGGCGACCGACGCCGACCTGGAGGCGCTGGCCGCGCTGGGCCTGAGCCTGATCGTCGACCTTCGCCGTCCGAACGAACGGACGCGCAGCCCCAGCCGCCGCTGGAACGGCTTTTCCGCCGAGCTGATCGAGAACAGCGAGGGCGACGAGCACGACGATCCCTGGCACCGGTTCATCGCCTCTTCGGACCTGAGCGCCAAGGCCTTCACCGACTACATGACCGGCTACTACCGCGAGGCGCCGTTCGTCGGCCGCCACGTCGACCTCTACAGCCGCTACTTCCAGCGCCTGGGCCACACGCCGGGCGCGACGCTGATCCACTGCGCGGCCGGCAAGGACCGGACCGGCATCCTGGCGGCGCTGACCCACCACATCGCCGGGGTCCATGAGGACGACATCTTCGCCGACTTCCTGCTGACCAACGATCCGGTCCGGTTCGAGCGCCGGGTTCCGATGATGCGTCAGGCGATCCTTGAGACGACGGGCCGCGAGGCCTCCGACGAGGCGCTGATCACCGCGCTGGGCGTCGAGTTGCACTATCTGGAGACGGCGTTCGCGGCCATCCATGCGGCCCACCCGTCCCTCGACCACTACCTGGAGACGGTGCTCGGCGTGGACAGCAAGACCCGCGAGGCCATCGAGGCGCGCATCCTCGCCTGAACATCGGCCGCGCTTCCGTAGGGGCGCCCGTGACAAACGCGCGTTTGACGTCCACCGTGACGTCAAGGCCGCGGCATGACGGCCTGCCCCAGGGAAGGACGACAGCCGCATGAGCGAGCGCACGCCGGGTGACGCGGAACACGACCTTGTCGTGCTCGGCGAGGTGCTTCCGGACGGAATCGAGCCGGCCGGCGGCGCGGCGGCGGCGCCTCCGGCGGCCGGCAGGCTGTCACTCGGCGGCTGGAGCTGGTCGCTCTTCCAGGGCGGGAGGGATCCCTATGTGATCCTGATCACCATCTACATCTTCGCCCCCTACTTCACGACGGCGGTGGTCGGCGATCCGGTGAAGGGCCAGGCGATGATCGCCGCGGTCAGCACCCTCAACAGCATCCTGATCGCCCTGACCGCCCCGATCCTGGGCGCGGCCATCGACCGCTACGGCGCGCGCAAGCCGCTGATGCTGGCCATCGTGGCGGCCATGGCGCCGCTGATCTTCATGCTGTGGTTTTCAAAGCCGGGGGGCGAGGGCCTGTCGGTCATGGCCGGCCTGTGGCTGTTCGGGATCATCGGCGTGCTGTTCGCCTACTGCGAGGTCATTCACAATTCGATGCTGATCGGCGCGGCCGGGCACCGGCATGCGCCGCAGGCCTCGGGACTGGCGCTGTCGGCGGGCAACTTCTTCTCGGTCCTGACCCTGACCTTCTGCCTGCTCGCCTTCGCCCTGCCCGGCAACCCGGCCGTCGCCGGCTGGCCGCTGGTGCCTGACCAGCCGCTGTTCGGGCTGGACCCGAGCCAAGCCGAGACCTCGCGCATCGTCGCACCGATCGCCGCCGTGCTGCTGGTGCTGTTCGCGGTCCCGCTTTTCCTGTTCACCCCGGACGCGCCGAAGACCGGTATGAGCTTCACAGCCTCGCTGAAGCAGGCTGCGGTCCAGCTCGGCGGCGTCGTCTGGTCGATCCTCTCGGCGGCCGTGAAGGGCCCCAAACGCCTGCGGGAAACGCTGGGCGTGCTCGTCACCGAGAAGGACGCAGTGATCTATCTGGGCGCCCGCATGCTGTTCAACGACGGCATGACCGCGCTGTTGATCTTCTCGGGCATCTACACGGCCGGCGTCATGGAATGGCAGATCATGGAGATGCTCGCCTACGGCATCCTGCTCAGCATCTTCGCGGTGGCGGGCGGCTTCGCGGGGGCCTTCTTCGACGGTCTGATGGGGCCGCGCAACGCGGTCCGGTTCGAGATCACCGCCGCGCTGGTCTGCCTGATCGCCTGGCTCGGCATGGGCCGGGACAAGATCCTGTACTTCTGGCCGCATGACGCGGCCGCGCATGCGCCCCTGTGGGACGGGCCGATGTTCCGTACCCTGCCGGAGGTGCTCTACCTGCTCATCGGCTTTGGCGTGGCGATCTTCGTGACGGCCCACTACGCCTCCAGTCGCACCCTGCTAACCCGGCTGGTGCCGGCCGAGAAGCTGCCGGCCTTCTTCGGCATGTACGCCCTGTCGGGATCGATCACGGTCTGGATCGGGTCACTGCTGGTGGGCGTGTTCACCGCCCTTACCCAGAGCCAGGCCGGCGGCTTCATTCCCATCGGCGCCCTGCTGCTGATGGGCCTGATCGGCATGTTCTTCGTCAAGGGCGGCGGCCGGCAGATCGCCTGAGCCGTTTGCCGCCGGCCGCGCGGGGCGCTATCTCCCGCCCCATGCACGCGGCGACCCTTCTGGAGCGGCCCTGGCGACAGCCGGAGGCGGTGTTGTCGGCCTTCGCCGATGAGCCGTGGGCCTGCGCCTTCCTGTCGGGCGGGTCGGGCGACAACGCCCGCTGGTCCTATGTGCTGCGGGAGCCGGACGCGACCCTGGCCCTGGCGGGCGACGAAACGCGCGATCCGTTCGCCCTGATCCGGGATCTGCTGGGCGAGCCCTGCGACACCCATCCGGACGGGCCCCCGTTCCAGGGCGGATTGGCGGGCCTCGCCGCCTACGAACTGGGCGACCGGATCGAGGCGTTGGGGCTGGCGCGCCACGCCGACTGGCCCGATCTGCTGATCGGACGCTACCCGGCCCTGCTGGCCTTCGACCATGAGCAGCGCCGGGTGCTGGCCATCGGCCGGACACCGGACCAGGCGGCCACCGCGGCGGGCTGGCTGGACGCGCCGCAACGCGTCGCCACGGCTGGCCGGCTGGCCGTCGACGTCGAGGCGTCGGATCCGGGCGCCTACGAAGGCGCCGTGGCCGAGGTCGTCGGCCGCATCCACGGCGGAGAGTACTTCCAGGCCAATATCGCCCGGCTTTGGACCGGCCGGCTGGCGCCGGGCGCGCGACCCTTCGACCTCGCGGCCCGGCTGGTCGGCCAGAGCGCGGCGCCGTTCGCCGGCTATCTCCGGACGCCGGGGCGGGCGCTGGTCTCCAACTCGCCGGAGCGGTTCGTCAGCGTCGGGGCGGGTCGACGGCTGACCGTCGAGACCCGGCCGATCAAGGGCACGCGGCCGCGTGGCGCGACGCCCGCCGCCGACGCGGCCCTGGCCGCAGAGCTGGCAGCCAGCGAGAAAGACCGGGCCGAGAACCTGATGATCGTCGACCTGATGCGCAACGACCTGTCGCGCGTCTGTTCGCCCGGGGCGGTGACGACGCCGGACCTGTTCCGGGTCGAGAGCTTCGCCAATGTCCACCACCTGGTCTCGACCGTGCGGGGCGTTCTGGCGCCCGGCATGACCGCCGCCGACCTGCTGGAAGCCGCCTTCCCGCCGGGGTCGGTCACCGGCGCGCCCAAGGTGCAGGCCATGAAGACCATCGCCCGGCTGGAGCCGCCGCGCGGGCCCTACTGCGGGGCGCTGCTCTGGGCCGGGTTCGACGGCGCCTTTGACTCCAGCGTCCTGATCAGGACCCTCGGTCTGATCGAGGACGGCGAGGGCTGGCGATTCGAGGCGCGGGCCGGCGCCGGCATCGTCGCCGACAGCGAGCCGCGGGCCGAACGGCTGGAAACTGAAGCCAAGATCGCGGCCCTGCTCCGCGCCCTGACCAAGGAGTGACCCGATGACCATGCCGCTTGATGATCGCGGGCTGCTGCTGGGCGACGGGGTGTTCGAGACCATCCTGGCCATAGACGGCGAGCTGATCCTGTTCGAGGCCCACATCACCCGCATGCTGAGGGCTTGCTGGGAGCTGGGGCTGAACCAGCCGGACCCCGACGCCGCCCGCAGGCTGTGCGAGCTGGCGCTGGGCGACACCGGCGCCACCAGCGGCCGCTTCGCGGTGCGGCTGACCCTGACGGCGGGCTCCGGCGGGCGCGGACTGGGTCGGCCGGAGATGATCGAGCCCCACATCTTCGTCACCACCAGCCGCCACGTTCGTCCCGAGGGGGCCATCGGCCTGCGGACCAGCGCGATCCGGCGCAACCCGACCTCGCCCGGCGCCCGGATAAAGACCCTGTCCTACCTGGACAACGTCATGGCCCGCCGCGAGGCCGAACCCGCCGAGGCGCTGATGCTGAACACCAGCGGCGACCTGGCCTGCGCCGCGGCGGCGAACCTGTTCTGGATCAAGGAGGGCCGCCTGTTCACGCCGTCGCTGGAGTGCGGCGCGCTGGACGGGATCATGCGACGGCAGGTCCTGCTGGTGGCCGGGGAGTTCAACCTGTCGCCGCGCGAGGGAAGTTTTCCGCCCAGCGCCCTGACCGAGGCCGAAGCGGTGTTCCTGACCAACAGCCTGATCGGCGTGCGGCCGGTCTCCTCGATCGATGGCTTCGACCTGCCGACCCTGCCGGTCGTGCGCGACCTGGCGCACCGCCTGTCGGAGGTCTCCTAGTTGGACTTGGTGACTTCGTCCGACTTGCGGGGCCGCAGGTAGAACTTCCGGCTGAAGGTCACGGCGTTGGGCATGAAGAAGTTGACCGGCGAGTCGTAGTCGTAGGTGACCTCCGACATGATGACGCTCTGGTTGGCGGCGATGACGCCCGCCGGAACCGGGAGCGCCGCGCCCGCGGCGTAGGCGGTCATCCCGGAGGCGTTGCTCCAGGCGACCGTGGTGGCGCCGGCGGCGTTGGCCTTCACGCTGGTGACCCGCATCTTCAGGGTGTTCGTCGGATAGGGCTGCATGATCGTCGTGGCGATCTGGAAGATGTCGGTCAGTTCGGTGTTGCTGATCGAGGACGACTGGGCGACCAGATCACCGATCGCCGAGGCGGCGTGACCGGCGCGACGTTCGGCGAGCAACGCCTGGGTGATCTCGGCCAGCCCGAAGTAGAAGGCGATCATCGCCGGCGCGATCAGGGCGAATTCGACCGCGGACACGCCGCGACGGTCGCGGCCAAGACGTTTGAGCAGCTTGATCATGAGTCGTAGGGCTCGTTGCGGAACGTCACCGTCGAGTAGACCAGCCGCTTGGTGCCGCCCAGGTTGGCGAGGCCGGCGTTGAGCATGGGCGTGATCAGGGTCCATTCGTAGTAGGCCCGAACCACGACGATGTCTTCGCCGCCGCCCGGCGTGAAGTTCGTCTTGGAAGGATCGACCGCACCGTTCGTGACCGGATTGCTCATCGCGACATTGGCGAACTTGGGGAAGGTGCGGACGTCGACGGTCAGCTTGCCGGCGCAGCTGGATCCCAGCCAGGTCATGTTGTTGCAGACGGCGGTCTTGAACGTACTGGCGCTGCCGCCGGCCGTCTGGAGCTGGCCGGTGCGGATGGTGCGGGCCGCCGCCTCAGTAGCGTTGTCGAGCGTGGTCGAGACCATGAAGACCAGCCCCAGCTCAAGCACGCCGAACATCAGGGCCAGGAACGGCGTCGCGACCAGGGCGAACTCCACCGCCGTGGCGCCGCGACGGGCCGCCGCAAAGCGCCGAAAAAGCGATCTGGATCCGAGGGCCTTCCGGGCCATTGGCGCATGCCTTCCCAACCGATGAGGGACAGGATAGCGCGCCGTCCCTAACCGGCGGTTTACTCGCCCTGCGGCCGGGCCGCGCCCGTCGCCCGGGCGGCGGCGGCGGTGTAGGGTCCCGAAGACTCCTGGTAGGTCGTGTCAGTCTCGCCCGGCATCGGGGTGCGCTCGCAGCGCGGCGCGCAGGAGTAGTTGAACAGGCCGGCGCCCCGATACATCGTCACCCGGCCGTCGTCGGATGATGAAACGACGATCTGGCGATCCAGGATCGTCCGCCCCCGCCCGTCGAGCACCAGCAGGTTGGTCACGCCATAGCCCTTGCCGGTCACCACCAGGCTGCGGCCGTCGATAACGGTCACGTCCGCCACCGCCGGATTTCCGATGATCACGTCGCGAGCGGTCCCCGACAGCATCACCCTTGCGGCCTGGTCGATGCGGATCGGCAGGCTCTGGGCGACCGCCGGCAGCGCGACAGCGAGGGTCGTCAGGGCGATAGCGAGGCTCAGGATGCGGCGCATTGGATTTTCCGGGACGCGAATTCTGCGCAGAGACTCTGCCCGAATGGTCAACAAAGGCTGAAAATGACTCACGCGCGGGCGGGCGTGATTCTTATAGAGACTCCCGGCCCGTTCCGGAGGACGTGGTTAAGCGATCGTAATAGTAAACCCAAGTAAACCATAGAAAAATGTTTGGGAAACTGGCGCTGTTTACTGGCCATTAAATGCGTCCTGCGAAGGTGGCCTTGTTTTCGGGGGCAGGCAAGCCAAGCGGCTTGGACCCGCAACCGCCAGCTTGCTGATGAGGAGATCTAGCAATGACCAAGTTTATGACGCGCTTCGCCAAGGATGAATCCGGCGCCACGGCCATCGAATACGGCCTGATCGTCGCCCTGATCGCGGTGGTGATCATCACCGCCGTCTCGACCCTGGGCGGCAAGCTCAACACCGCCTTCGGCGACATCAACACCGGCCTGACGCCCGCCTAATTTCGGCGTCAGCTTCGGAAAACAGGGGGCCGCGGAGAAATCCGCGGCCTTTCTGCTGTTTGGCCGCCGCGCGCGTCGCGGCGTCAATGATCGGTTCACCGCTACGGGCGCAAGTTGGCCGCCTGACCGAGGGCCCCGGACGAGCCATGCTTCCGCTGATCCAGTTCCTGCTTCTTGTCGCCTTTCCCGCGCTGGCGATCATCGCCGCGATGCGTGACGCGACCAGTTTCACCATTCCCAACTGGATTTCGCTGGCGCTCATCGCCCTGTTCTTCCCGACCGCGCTGCTGCTGGGCGCCTCGCTGACCCAGATCGGACTGGCGGTCGCCGTCGGCTTCGGCGCCCTGATCGTCGGGATGGGCATGTTCGCCGCCGGCTGGATCGGCGGCGGCGACGCCAAGCTGTTCGCGGCCGCCGCCCTGTGGCTGGGCTGGTCGGCGCTGCTCCCCTTCCTGGCCGTGACCGCCCTGGCGGGCGGCGCGCTGGCCGTCTCGCTGCTGGTCGTGCGTTCGGGCTGGCTCCGCCCCGCGACGATGGGACTGCGGGGATGGATCGGCCGCCTGGCCACACCCGGCGAGAATGTGCCCTACGGCGTGGCCATCGCGGTTGGCGCGCTGGTCGCCTTCCCGACCAGCCTGCCGGCCCAGCTGTTCCCGGGCCTTTCCTGAGCGACGGCTTAGGCGCTCGTTAACCATGCGCGCCCGAAGGTAGGTCGCCGCCAGAAGGGCAGGCGCCGAATCGCCCCTGTGTCCGAGCCGGATCGGCTGGATGCTCCAGAGTTCCTTAGTCCCTTCCGGGGTCAGTCCGACCTTATGAGCGCCGTCCGCCTTCTCATCCTGGTGATCGCCGCCGTCGCCGCCATAGCGCTGGCGTTCGTGGTGCGCGGCGCCTTCTCGCCCAAGACCGCCCCGTCGGTCGCCGCCGCCGCACCGACGCCCGCCGGGCCGACCGTCAGGGTTCTGGTCGCCAAGCGCGACCTGCCCACCGGCGCCCGCCTGGCCCCGACCGATCTCGGCTGGCAGGACTGGCCGGCCGAAGGGCTGAGCGAGACCTTCACCACCGACGGCGCGCCGCCGCAGGTCAAGCCGGCCGGCGCCGCGGGCGCGGCCAAGGAGGCCGCCACCACCGCCAGCGGTCTGTTCGGCGACGCCGCCATCAAGGCCCTGGACGGCGCCGTGGTCCGCGAGCCGTTCGTCAGCGGCGAGCCGATCGTGGCGCGCAAGATCGTCAAGACCGGCGAGGGGAACTTCATGGCCATCGTGCTGGCGCCCGGCATGCGCGCGATGAGCGTGGGCGTCACCGTCGACACCGCCGCCGGCGGCTTCATCCTGCCCGGCGACCGGGTGGACGTGATCGTGAGCCGCACCGACAACGACCAGGTGCTGACCGAAACCGTGCTGGGGAACGTCAAGGTCCTGGCCATCGACCAGGCCGCGCAACCCGCAAAGGACGCCCAGACCATGGTCGGCGCCGTCGCCACGCTGGAGGTGTCCTCAGCGGACACCGAGCTCATCGCCAGCGCCCAGACCAAGGCCCGGGCCGGCGGCGCCATCACCCTGGCCCTGCGTTCCTACGCCGACGCCGGCGCGCCCACGACACGCGGCTCCTCCTCAGGCGCTGAGGCAGGCGAGACCATTCGCGTCGTCAGGGCGGGCCAGGCCAGCCAGGTAACGGTGTCTCGATGAGCAAGATCCGCCTCTTCCGCACCCTCGCCCCGGCCGTTGTCGCCGCGGCCCTCGCCCAGGCCGCGGCGCCGGTGGTCTCGGCGCAGACCATCGACGCCCAGAGCACCGGCCTGGCCGGCATGGCCGGTTCTGGATCGACGACGGTGCGCGTCGACCTCGCCGCCGGCGGCGTGTCGCAGGACCTGTCCCTGCCCCGCGGCAAGTCGGCGATCATCGAGCTGCCGGTCGATGTCCGCGACATCCTGATTACAAACCCGGCCGTGGCAGACGCGGTTCTGCGGACGCCCCGCCGGATCTATGTCCTGGGCATGACCTCCGGCCAGACCGACGCCATCCTGTTCGACGCCTCCGGGCGCCGGATCCTGTCGCTCAACATCCGGGTGGACGCCGACGCCGGTGCGCTCGCCTCGACGATCAACCGCGTGCTTCCGGGCGCCAGGGTCAAGGTCGAGTCGCTCGGCGACAGCGTGATCCTCACCGGCATGGTCCAGAACCCGATCGACGCCGACCGGGCCGGGCAGATCGCCCTGCGCTACGTCGCCAAGCCCGAGCAGGTCCTGAACATGCTCAGCGTCGCCGGCAAGGACCAGGTGATGCTCAAGGTCAGGATCGTCGAGGTCCAGCGCAGCGTCATCAAGCAGCTGGGCGTCAACCTGAACGCGGTGCTGCAACAGGGCAGCGGCTCGATCACGGTCGGCCAGAGCGCCAACTTCAGCATCAACGGAACCCTGCCCGGCGGCGCCACGATCGGCGGCAGCTACATCGACGCGCTCGACACCCTGACCGGATCGATCCGGGCCTTCGAACGGGTCGGCCTGGTCCGCACCCTGGCCGAACCGAACCTGACCGCGGTGTCCGGCGAGTCGGCCCGCTTCCTGGCCGGCGGCGAGTACCCGGTGCCGGTGAACCAGGACACCACCGGTTCGGTCACCGTCGAGTACAAGCCGTTCGGCGTGGGGCTGGCCTTCACGCCGGTGGTCCTGTCAGGCGGGCGCATCTCGCTGAAGATCTCCACGGAGATCTCGGAACTGACCACCCAGGGCGCCTTCACCCTGGGCGGCGGCGGCGGCGGCACCACCCTGACCATCCCGGCCCTGACCGTGCGACGGGCGGAGACCTCGGTGGAGCTGCCGTCGGGCGGTTCGATGATGATCGCCGGGCTGATCCAGCAACAGACCCGCGAGAACATCGATGCTCTGCCGGGAGCGGGATCCATTCCCGTGCTCGGGTCACTGTTCCGCTCACGGGACTACCTGTCGGGGGACACCGAGATGGTGGTTCTGGTCACTGCCTATCTGGTCGACCCGAACAACCCGGGCGCCTTCCAGACGCCGGCCGATGGACTGCGTTTCGCCAACGACGCCGAAACCATCCTGTTCGGCAAACTGAACAAGACCGTGCAGGCCCCGCCGGGCGCCAACGCCGGACGGACCTGGCAGGGTCCGATCGGCTACGTGATCGAGTAGCGCGATGCAGAAGCCTTTCCTTTCCCGACTGTCGCCCCTCGCCGGCCTCCTCCTGCTCGCCGGGTGCGCGCACGCCGACCCCGACGCGGTCGCGCGGTCGATGATGCCAACCTCGCTCGACGCCTGGAGCGGGACCATCCAGGTCACGCCGCAACCCGACGAGATCCGCCTCGCCGCCCACCCCACGGGCCTGTCGGGCAACCAGGCGCGGGCGCTTTCGGAGTTTCATTCCCGCTGGATGCAGGCCGAAGGCGGCGTGATCACGGTGGCCGCGCCCAACCAGGGCGGCTATCGGGTCGGCAGCGAAACCCGCGCCTATCTCATGAGCCAGGGCGCGCCCGCCGAGAAGGTGCTGCTGATCGGCTATGACGCGGCCGATCCGGCCGATGCGCCGGTGGTCGTCGGCTTCAAGCGCTACTCGGTCGCCACCCCGAACTGCGGGTCGTGGGACAGCCTCGTTCGCACCTTCGACAACGGCTCCATGGGCAACCTGGGATGCGCGGTCACCTCCAACATGGCCGTCCAGCTGGCCAATCCCGAGGATCTGCTCGCTCCGCGCACCATGGACCCGGCCGATCCGGGCCGTCGCGCTGTGGTGCTCGACAAGTACCGGCGGGGCGAGGTGACCGCCTCGGCCAAGGACGCCCAGGCGTCCGGCGCCGTTTCGCAGGCGATCCAGTAGCCATGACACCTCGCACCGCAGATCACGATCCGTTCGACCTGGGCTTCGAAGCCGAGGACGACTTCTCGCCGAGCAGCGGCGATCCATGGGGTGACGAGGCGCCCCAACTGCGCCAGACGGCCGGCATCGGGGAAGATCCGTTCGCCGACTTCCCCCCGGCCCGCCCTTCGGTCGAAGACGACCCTTTCGCCGAGCTTTCGCGTTCTCCGGTCCAGGCAGCGTCCCCAGTGCATTCCCAGTCCGCCCGCCCATTGGTTCAGAATACGCCCGAAGCCGCCGCGCTTCCCGACGGCGGCGCTGGCGAGGCGAGCGTCCCGCGCATCGCCATCCATGTATTCTGTTCGCGGCCGGAAACGGCGGAGATGGTCGAGCGGGCGGCCGGCGACCGGCGCATGTCCCGCGCGGCGACCCTGGTGCGGCCCGGCGGCGTGCAGGCGGCGATCGACCACTACCAGAACCAGCCGACGCCCTCCCTGGTGATCGTCGAGAGCCTCGACGCGGCGCCGGAACTGCTCAACCAGCTCGAGCGACTGGCCGAGGTCTGCGACCCGGGCACCAAGGTCGTCACCATCGGCTCCGCCAACGACATCGCCCTGTACCGGGAACTGATGAGGCGGGGCGTCAGCGACTATCTGGTGCCGCCGCTCAGCCCGCTGCAGATCATCCGCGCGATCACGACCCTGTACGCGGACCCGTCCTCGCCGTTCACCGGCCGTCAGATCGCGGTGGTCGGCGCCAAGGGCGGCGTCGGCGCCTCGACCGTGGCGCACAACCTCGCCTGGTCGCTCGCCGAGCGCATCCAGGCCGGCGTCGTGCTGGCCGACTTCGACCTGCCGTTCGGCACGGCAGGCCTGAACTTCAACCAGGACCCGTTGCAGGGCGTCGCCGACGCGCTGGGCCAGCCGGACCGGCTCGACCCGGTGCTGATGGACCGGATGATGGTGAGGGTCACCGACCGGCTGTCGCTGTTCGCGGCCCCCGCGACGCTGGACCAGGACTACGACATCCATTCCGACGCCTTCGAGGAGGTGGTGCAGAAGATCCGCGCCGCCGCCCCGTTCGTGGTGCTGGACCTGCCGCACGCCTGGAGCGCCTGGAAGCGCAAGATGCTGATCGCGTCCGATGACCTGGTCATCGTCGCCACCCCGGACCTGGCCTCGCTGCGCAACGCCAAGAACATGATCGACCTGGTGCGCCAGGCCCGGCCCAATGACGCACCGCCCCGACTGGTGCTCAACCAGGTCGGCGTGCCGGGACGTCCGGAAATCCCGGTCAAGGACTTCGGCGACGCGCTGGGCCTCGGCCCCTGCCTGAGCCTGCCGTTCGAGCCCAAGGCCTTCGGCCAGGCCGCCAACCAGGGCCAGATGATCACCGAGGTGGCGCCCAAGTCGAAGGCGGCGGAAGGGCTGGCCCAGCTGGCCCAGCTGATCGCCCGCCGCGAGCCGCCGCCTGTCCAGAAATCGTCGCTGCTCGGCGGCCTGTTCACCAGGAAGAAGTAGCGCCCCGTGTTCGGCAAGCGATCCGACGCAGACACCGCCCCCGTCAGGAAGGCGCCCCCGCCGCCGCCCGCCGGCGCGCCGATCGCGACGCGTCCACAGTCGGACCAGGGCTCGACCGCCTCCGGCACCCCGGCGACCAAGCGCGAAGGCGCCGACACCGCTTCCCTCGCCGGCGGCTCGACCCCGCGCGAGAACACCAAGGCGCCCAGGGGCCTCGACCAGCTGCGCGCGGCCCAGTCGCCGACCGCGCAGATAGTCCGGGAACAGAGCGACTACTACCACGCCACCAAGACGACGATCTTCAACGCCCTGCTCAACACCATCGACCTGAGCCAGCTGGCCCAGCTCGACCAGAAGTCGGCCGCCGAGGAGATCAAGGACATCGTCGCCGAGCTGGTGGCGATCAAGAACGTCTCGATGTCGGTCGCCGAGACCGATCATCTGGTCCAGGACATCATCAACGACGTCCTCGGCTACGGCCCGCTGGAGCCGTTGCTGGCCCGCGACGACATCGCCGACGTGATGGTCAACGGCGCCAACCGGGTGTTCATCGAAGTCGGCGGCAAGGTCCAGCTGACCAACGTCCGGTTCCGCGACAACGCCCAGCTGATGAACATCTGCCAGCGGATCGTCAGCCAGGTCGGCCGCCGGGTCGACGAGAGCTCGCCGATCTGTGACGCCCGCCTTCCGGACGGCAGCCGGGTCAATGTCATCGCGCCGCCCCTGGCGCTGGACGGCCCGACCCTGACCATCCGGAAGTTCAAGAAGGACAAGCTGACGATGAAGGACCTGGTGGACTATAAGTCCATCAGTCCGGAAGGCGCCCGCGTGCTGGGCGTCATCGGCGCCTGCCGCTGCAACATCGTCATCTCCGGCGGCACCGGTTCGGGCAAGACCACGCTGCTCAACACCATGACCGCCTTCATTGATCCGACGGAGCGGGTGATCACCTGCGAGGACGCGGCCGAACTGCAACTGCAGCAGCCGCACGTGGTGCGGCTGGAAACCCGCCCGCCCAACCTCGAGGGCCAGGGCCAGATCACCATGCGGGATCTGGTCAAGAACTGCCTGCGGATGCGCCCTGAACGGATCATCGTCGGCGAAGTGCGCGGACCGGAAGCGTTCGACCTGCTGCAGGCGATGAACACCGGCCACGACGGCTCGATGGGCACGCTGCACGCCAACAGCCCCCGCGAGGCGATCAGCCGGATCGAGAGCATGATCACCATGGGCGGCTACGGCCTGCCCTCGAAAACCATCCGCGAGATGATCGTCGGCTCCATCGACGTCATCATCCAGGCCGCGCGCCTGCGGGACGGGTCGCGTCGCATCACCCATGTCACCGAGGTCGTCGGCCTGGAGGGCGACGTGATCGTCACCCAGGACCTGTTCGTCTACGAGATGAACGGCGAGGACGATCAGGGCCGAGTGACCGGCAAGTTCCGCTCGACCGGCATCGCCCGTCCGCGGTTCTGGGACCGCGCCCGCTACTACGGCCTGGAACGCGAGTTGGCGGAAGCCCTCGACGCGGCGGAATAGCGCCATGCTCGTCGCCCTCGTCGCGGTTCTCGCCTTCATCACCATCGGCGGCCTGGGCTGGGTCTTCGCCGGCGGCGACAGCGGCAGCGCCAAGGCCGCAAAGCGCGCCCAGGCCATCGTCAGCGGCGGCGCGCGCGATGTTCGCACCCGGAGCCGGAACTCCGTCGCCAGCACCCAGGAAGTGCGGCGCAAGCAGATCCTGCAGACGCTGAAGGCCCAGGAAAAGCAGCAGAAGAAGGCGACCCTGGCCATCGCCGCGCGGCTGCAGCAGGCGGGACTCAGCCTGACGGTCCGCAGCTTCTGGATCTTCAGCGGCGTGTTCGGTCTGACGGTCGGCATTGTCGCGCTGCTGGCGACGCAGAAGCCGCTGATCGCGCTCGGCCTGGCCTTCGCCGCCGGGCTGGGCCTGCCGCGCTGGCTGGTCGGCGTCATGGCCACCCGCCGCATCAAGAAGTTCACCCTCGCCTTCTCCGACGCAATCGACATCATCGTGCGCGGCATCAAGTCAGGCCTGCCGGTCCACGACTGCCTGAAGATCATCGGCAAGGAATCGCCCGAGCCCCTGGCCGGCGAATTCCGCCGGCTGGTCGAGAATGTCGGCATGGGCGTGGCCATGGATCAGGCGCTGGAGAAGATGTACGAGCGCATGCCGACCAGCGAGCTGCGCTTCTTCGCCATTGTGCTGGCCATCCAGCAGAAGGCCGGGGGCAATCTGGCAGAGGCGCTGAACAACCTCTCGACCGTCCTGCGCGCCCGCAAGATGATGCGGGAAAAGATCAAGGCGCTGTCGTCGGAAGCCATCGCCTCCTCGTTCATCATCGGCTCTCTGCCGCCAGGCGTCGTGGTGCTGATCACGGTGACGACCCCGGCCTACATGGCGCCGATGTTCACCGATCCTCGCGGTCACCTGATGCTGCTCGGCGCCGCCTTCTGGATGGCCATGGGCATCCTGGTGATGCGCAAGATGATCAACTTCAAGTTCTGAGGACGGCCGATGGACCTCGTCAGACTTCTCACCAGCCCGGACAACCTGCTGACGGCCTTCGTCGCGGTGGTCGCCTTCGCCACGATCGTCACCCTGGCCGGGCCGATGTTCAAGACCAAGGGGCTGGAGGACCGGTTGAAGTCGGTCGCCAACCGTCGCGAGGAATTGCGTCGTCGGTCCCGCGAGGAGATCGCCAAACGCGGCGCCAGCGCCGGCAGCAGCATCCGGCAGGTGGACGAGGGTCTGTATCGCAAGGTCGTCGAGCGGCTGCAGCTGTCGCGCCTGCTCGAGGATCCCAAGGTCGCCGAGAAGATGGCCCAGGCCGGCTTCCGCGGGCCCAAGCCGATCAGCGCCTTCTACTTCTTCCGGTTCGTGATGCCGTTCGCGCTCGGGCTGTTCACGGCTTTCTACCTCTTCGTCATCAACGACTTCGGCCTGCCGATGATGAGCAAGGTGACCTTCTGCGTCGGCGCCCTGGTGCTCGGCTACTACGTCCCCAACCTCTACATCACCAACATCGCCCAGAAGCGTCGCGAGTCGATCGTGGCGGCCTTCCCCGACGCCCTAGACCTGCTGCTGATCTGCGTGGAGAGCGGCATGTCGATCGAGGCGGCCATCCAGAAGGTCAGCGGCGAAGTCGGCGGATCATCCATCGAACTGGCCGAGGAACTGACCCTGCTGACGGCCGAGCTGAGCTATCTGCCCGATCGCCGCCTGGCCTATGACGGCCTCGCCAGGCGGACGAACCACCCGGGCATCAAGGCGGTGTCGACGGCGATGATCCAGGCCGAGCGCTACGGCACCCCGCTGGGCGTGGCGCTGCGGACCATGGCCAAGGAAAACCGCGAGCTTCGCCTGGCGGCCGCCGAGAAGACGGCCGCCGCCCTGCCGGCCAAGCTCACCGTGCCGATGATCCTGTTCTTCCTGCCGGTGCTGTTCGTGGTCATTCTGGGACCGGCTATCATCAAGGTGCAGGACACCCTGGCGCAGCAGCCGGCGTCGCAGGGCGGCTAGCTAGTCGCTCAGCGCCCCCGACAGCACGGCCTCGGCGAAGCCGCAGTGCATGGCGATGCCGCGCGCCATCACCTGTTCGTCCAGGGTCATGCGGTTGGAGTGCAGCGCGCAGCAGGCGCGGTAGTCGCCGCCGACGCCGGTCGGCGCCGCGCCCAGGAAGGCCATCAGGCCGGGCGCCTTCTGCAGCACATAGGAGAAGTCCTCCGCCCCCATCATCGGGTTGGGCATGGTCATCCAGGCGCCCTCTCCGTACAGGGCCTTGGCCGTGCGCTCGGCCAGGTCGACTTCCTTCGGCGTGCAGACGGTGACCGGGAAGCCGCGAATGATCTCGACCTCGGCCTTGCAGCCGTGGGCGGCGGCGACATGCTCGGCGACCTTGCGGATGCCCTCGTGGGCCTTCTCGCGGGTACGCTCCGACAGGGTGCGCAGCGTGCCCTTCAGGAAGGCGTCCTCGGGGATGATGTTGTTGGTCGTGCCGGCCACCACATTGGCGATGGTGATCACGGCGGGATCGAAGACCGAGATGGTCCGCGTGACCATGGTCTGCATGGCGGTGACGATCTCGCAGGCCACCGGAATCGGATCGACGGCGTCCTGCGGCATGGAGGCGTGACCGCCGGCGCCGACCACGCGGATCTCGATCACGTCAGAGGAAGCCAGCAGGGCGCCGGCGCGGCCGGCGAAGACGCCGGTCGGCATGTTGGGCGAGATATGCAGCGCGAAGGCGGCATCCGGGATCGGATCGATCAGGCCATCGTCGAGCATGAACCGCGCGCCGTGGTGACCCTCCTCGCCCGGCTGGAACATGAACATCACCGTGCCGTTCAGCTGCTCGCGCTTCGCACAGAGCGCCCTGGCGGCGCCGGCCAGCATGGCGACGTGGGTGTCGTGACCGCAGGCGTGCATGGCGCCGACGGTGCGGGAGGTGAACTCCAGCCCGGTGTCCTCGGTCAGCGGCAGGGCGTCCATGTCGCCGCGCAGCAGCACGGTGCGGCCGTTGGGCGAACCCCGCAGGATGGCCAGCACGCCGGTGGTCGACGGCCCCTGGCGGATCTCCAGCGGCAGCCCTTCGAGGGCCTTGAGCACCTTCTCCGTGGTCTTGGGCAGATGCAGGCCCAGCTCCGGCTCCATGTGGATCGCGCGGCGCAGCTCGATGGCGTCATGGAGCAGGGCGTCGCCGGCGGCGGTCCAGCCTTCGCGGTCGATGGTCAGGGCGTTCATAAAAGGACTCCGGATGTGAACGCCGCACCGTCGCGCTTTTCGCGGCGTCGGTCTAGGAGGAGGGTATGAGCACCGTGACCCTCGCCGACATTCAAGCCGCCGCCGTCCGCCTGGACGGGCTGGCTGTCAGGACGCCGCTGATCGAGAGTCCGGCCCTGAACGCCGAGCTCGGCGCCCGCATCCTGCTCAAGCCCGAGACGCTGCAGCGGGCCGGGGCCTTCAAGTTCCGCGGGGCGATGAACAAGATCGCGCAGCTGGACGAGGCCGCGAGGGCGCGCGGCGTCGTCGCCTGCTCGTCGGGCAACCACGCCCAGGGCGTGGCGCTGGCGGCGCGGATGGTCGGGGCTCCCGCCGTCATTGTCATGCCCGCCGACGCCCCGGCGATGAAGGTGGCCAACACCCGTGAGTACGGGGCCGAGGTGATCCACTACGACCGCTACAGCGAGGACCGCGAGGCGATCACCCACGCCATCGCCCGCGACCGCGGCATGACCATCGTCTGGCCGTTCGACGACGTCGACGTCATCGCCGGCCAGGGTACGGTGGGCGTCGAGATGGTCGAGCAGGCGCGGGCCTTGGGCGTGGAACTCACCTCGGTGCTGGCCCCGGTGGGCGGCGGCGGGCTGATCGCCGGGGTGTCCACGGCGGTGAAGGCCCTGTCGCCGCGAACCTCGGTGCTGGCCGTGGAGCCGGCCGACTTCGACGACACGCGCCGCTCCCTGGAGAGCGGTCAACGCGAGAGAATCGATCCGGCGGCGCGCTCGATCTGCGACGCGCTGCAGTCCCCCTCGCCCGGCGCCATCACCTT
>JBIKII010000203.1:0-5319 GCA_044361705.1 Caulobacter sp. | reverse complement strand
CGAGGATAACGGAGCATGTTGTTTCGGCGCCGTGCTTCAAGCTGTGCTACACGCCCGCGCAATGACTGAAACCACTCCCACCCGCGCGGGCTTCGCCGCCATCATCGGCGCGCCGAACGCCGGCAAGTCCACCCTGACCAACCGCCTCGTCGGCGCCAAGGTCTCCATCGTCACCCAGAAGGTCCAGACGACGCGCTTTCCCGTGCGCGGCGTGGCCATGCATGACAACGCCCAGATCGTGCTGGTCGACACGCCCGGCATCTTCAAGCCGCGCCGCCGGCTGGACCGCGCCATGGTCCGGTCGGCCTGGGCCGGGGCCGAGGACGCCGAGGCCGTCGTGCACCTGGTCGACGTCCAGGCTGAGCTCGCCGTTCAGGACGGCACGGCCAAGGGCGCCGACAAGAAGGCCATCGAGGACGTCCGCTCCATCGTCCAGGGCCTGCAGGGCGCGCGCCGCAAGGCCATCCTGGCGCTGAACAAGATCGACGGCGTCAAGCGCGAGCGGATGCTGGCCGTGGCCAAGGACCTGTTCGACACCGGCGTCTACGACGAGGTGTTCATGATTTCCGCCGCCACCGGCGCGGGCGTCGACGACCTCAAGGCCCGGCTGGCCGCCATGATGCCGGAGGGGCCCTGGCTCTATCCGGAAGACCAGACCGCCGACCTGCCGGTGCGCCTGCTGGCCGCCGAGATCACGCGGGAGAAGCTCTACCTGCGGGTCCACGAGGAGCTGCCCTACGCCGCCAGCGTCGAGACCCACGCCTTCGAGGAGCGCGCCGACGGCTCGCTGCGCATCGAGCAGACCATCCTGGTCGAGCGCGAGGGCCAGCGCGCCATCATCATCGGCGCCAACGGCCAGACCCTGAAGTGGATCGGCTCGGCCGCCCGCGAGGAGCTGACCGACCTGCTCGAGCGCAAGGTGCACCTGTTCCTGCACGTCAAGGTCCGGGAGACCTGGGCCGAGGAACGTGGCACCTATGAAGGCATGGGCCTGGACTTCGACGTCTGAGGGTTTTTCCTGCGGCGCGATCCATCTGATCCCGGCCTTCGCCGGGAAGGCGGAGACTTACCGTGATGCGTGCTTCGGCCCTGACCCTGACCCTGACCCTGACCCTGACGGTCGCCACCCCCGCGCTTGCCGCCACGCCGGAGGAGGACATCGCCGCCGTCCTCGACAAGCTGCACCTCGCCGCCGCGAAGGCCGACGGTCCGGCCTATTTCGCGCTCTATACGCCCGACGCGGTGTTCCTCGGCACCGACGTCACCGAGCGCTGGACGATCCCGGCCTTCCGCGCCTACGCCCAGCCGTACTTCGACAAGGGCCAGGGCTGGACCTACGCCGCACGGGAGCGGCAGGTGACGATCGCGCCGGTCGACTGCCGCTGCGTGGCCTGGTTCGACGAGGTGCTGGACAGCAAGAGCTACGGCACGGCGCGCGGCACGGGGACGCTGGTCAAGACCGCCGACGGCTGGCGCGTCAGCCAGTACGCCCTGACCTTCCCGATCCCCAACGACGTCGCCGACGAGGTCATCGCGCGGATCAAGGCGTTTGAAGCGGCGAAGAAGTAGGGATCGCCCTCCACCCCACCGTCATGGCCCGACTTGTTCGGGCCACCCAAGAACACTGGCGGCGGACAGACGAGCGCTGCATATCGGCATCCGCCATCCCCGTTTGCTCACCACGCTTGGGTGGCCCGAACAAGTCGGGCCATGACGGATTGTGGGAGCGACCTACCGCACCGGCGCGCAGGCCAGGCGCAGGCTGCGCAGGGCCCGCAGCGCGTCGGCGGCCTCGTCTTCGGAAGCCAGCCGCAGACTCACGGCCTCGATGCCGCCGGCATCGCCGCCGAATGCCGCGCGGATCGTCACCGTCGCGCCTGACCGCCCGGCGTCGAACGCCAGTCCCGGCGCGCTCCAGTCGAGGCTCGGGGTCCGGGTCCGGCCGTCGTCCAGCCGCAGGGTGATGCGGGAGGCGCAGTCCGCGCCGTCCCAGCCCTCCAGCGCCGCGCGCCGCTCGCCCAGCGGCGTCACCATCGTGACCCTCGCCCCGGCCGTCAGCCGCGCCAGCGACGCATGCTCGGCGGCCGGCGCCAGCGGCAGGAAGAGGGCGATGGGCAGCATGAGGGACGCGATCACAGGGAGGCCTCGCCGGAACAGATCAGGTACGCTATCTGATCCTCATGGAATGGGAAGACGAGGCCTATGTGCTGTCGGCGCGGGCGCACGGGGAGACCGGCGCCATCGTCGACCTGCTGACCGAGCGGCACGGGCGGTTCGCCGCCCATGTGGCCGGCGGGGCCTCGCGACGCATGAAGCCGTTCCTGCAGGCCGGGGCGCGGGTGCGGGCCGACTACCGGGCCCGGGTGGAGGCGCAGCTGGGCGCGGCGCTGCTGGAGCCTGTGGGCGAGGGGCCCTCGGCCCTCTTCGACGATCCGCTGGCGCTGAGCGGCCTGGCCGCAGCCGCCGCCGTGGCCGCCGGGGCGCTGCCGGAGCGCGAGCCGCACCCGGGCGCCTTCCTGGCCTTCGAGGCGCTGAGCAACGCCTTCGCCCTGACCGACATCTGGCCGGCGGTGTTCGTGCGCTTCGAGGCCGGGCTGCTGGAAGAGCTGGGCTTCGGGCTCGACCTGACGAAATGTGCTTCGACCGGCGCGGTCGACGATCTGGTCTGGGTCAGCCCGCGCACGGGCCGGGCGGTCAGCCGCGCGGCGGGGGAGCCCTATGCCGATCGCCTGCTGCCGCTGCCGGGGTTCCTGCTGTCGTCGCAGGGCGGCCTGCGCGACGGCGACGTCCGCGCCGGCTTCGACCTGACCGGCCACTTCCTGGAGCAGTTCGTGTTCGGCCCGCTGAACCGCCCCCTGCCGCCGGCGCGGGTCTGGCTGCTGGACAAGCTGGCCGACGCGGGGCGTCTTTAGGCCTGTCCTCCGGCCGGCCCTCAGATTTTCGCGCCGCCTGACCGGTTTCGCAGTATCTGGTTCAACTGCGCCGCCGCTGCGAGACCTCCAACCACGGTGGCTGCGATCTGGAGCGCCTTCAAGATGGCCGCCAGATAGCGTCCCCCAAAGGCACGCTCTACGAGTTCTGTTGTTGTTTGTTTGACGACCCGCTCGAAGCCCTCGTGGACGAACGAGGCGGTCAGGTCGAGACTGCCGAAAAACGCATAGATCTTCATCGCCAGCACCGGTGCATAGGCCAGCGGCAGAAACAGCAGCGCCGCGCCGAAGCACAGCACGATCTTGTTCGCCACCGGCTCCTCGCCAAAGATCACGTTGAGCAGGTAACCTGCCGAAAGCACGATGAGAACGAAGAACGCGATCGCCAGCAGGACATCGGCCACGCTGCTGAAGGGCACCCGGAAAATCAGGTTCGCGACTAACGCGCCTGCGGTGACCAGCAGAAATGCGAGCAACCACACCGTTCCATAGGCGCTGAGGTGAAGGCGCAAAGCATCCGTCTTCATTTCCATACCCCCCGATATGTTCAGCGTTCACCATGTCGCGGAACCACGATCCTGTCGAGCCACTCGCGGCGACACTGGCCCTCGCCCTTGCTAGAACAAGACCCGAACCACCACTCCCGATTCGAGCATGACCCTGCAAACCCCTCCGCCGGGTGACGGCGACCGTATTCTGGACGAGCCGCTGACCGAGGCGTTGTCGCGCCGGTATCTGGCCTACGCCCTGTCGACGATCAGCTCGCGGGCGCTGCCCGACGTCCGCGACGGGCTCAAGCCCGTGCACCGGCGGCTGATGTTCGCCATGAGCAACATGCGGCTGAACCCCGAGGCCGCGGCGCGCAAATGCGCCAAGGTGGTCGGGGAGGTGATGGGTAACTTCCACCCCCACGGCGACCAGTCGATCTATGACGCCCTCGTCCGCCTGGCCCAGGACTTCTCCCAGCGCTACATGCTGATCGAGGGGCAGGGGAACTTCGGCAACATCGACGGCGATAACCCCGCCGCCATGCGCTACACCGAGTGCAAGATGACCCAGGCGGCGATGCTGCTGCTGGACGGCATCGACGAAGACGCGGTCGACCTCCGCCCCACCTACGATGGCCAGGACGAAGAGCCGGTCGTTCTGCCCTCGGGCTTCCCCAACCTGCTGGCCAACGGCTCCAGCGGCATCGCCGTCGGCATGGCCACCTCGATCCCGCCGCACAACGCCGGCGAGCTGATCGACGCCTGCCTCCTGCTGCTCAAGACTCCGACGGCGACGACCGCCGATCTCATGGAGCATGTGAAGGGCCCCGACTTCCCGACCGGCGGGATCATCGTCGAGTCGCAGGCCTCGATGCTGGAGACCTACGAGACCGGCCGCGGCGGGGTTCGCACCCGTTCGCGCTGGTTCAAGGAGGAGCAGTCGCGCGGCGGCTGGCAGATCGTCGTCACCGAGATCCCCTACCAGGTGAAGAAGTCCGACCTGGTCGAGGCGCTGGCCGAGCTGATCGAGAACAAGAAGGCCCCGCTGCTGGGCGACGTGCGCGACGAGAGCGCCGAGGACGTGCGGCTGGTGCTGGAGCCCAAGAGCCGCACGGTCGAGCCCGAGATGCTGATGGAGAGCCTGTTCCGCCTCTCCGACCTGGAGGTGCGCTTCTCGGTCAACATGAACGTGCTCGACGCGCGGGGCACGCCCGGCGTCATGGGGCTGAAGGCCTGCCTGCGGGCCTTCCTCGATCACCGTCGCGAGGTGCTGATCCGCCGGGCGCGGTTCCGGCTGGGCAAGATCGAGGCCCGGCTGCACATCCTCGACGGCCTGCTGGTCGCCTATCTGAACCTCGACGAGGTCATCCGTATCGTCCGCTACGAGGACGAGCCGAAGCAGAAGCTGATCGCCGCCTTCGCGCTGAGCGATCTGCAGGCCGACGCCATCCTCAACACCCGCCTGCGCCAGCTTGCCAAGCTGGAAGAGATGGAGCTGCGCCGCGAGCACGCCGAGCTGGCCGAGGAGCGCGACGGCATCAACGCCATGCTCGCCTCCGACGCCATGCAGTGGAAGCTGGTCGGGCAGGGGCTGAAGGATGTCCAGAAGGTGCTGGGCCAGGCGACCACGGTCGGCAAGCGCCGCAGCGACTTCGCCGACGCGCCGGCCGTTTCCGCCGACGTTTCGGTCGAGGCGTTCGTGGTTCGCGAGCCGATCACCGTCATCCTGTCGGAGAAGGGCTGGATCCGCGCCGCCAAGGGCAAGGTCGAGGATCCGTCCGAACTGAAGTTCAAGGAAGGCGACAAGCTGGGCTTCATTGTGCCAGCAGAAACAACGGACAAGCTGCTTATCTTCGCGTCCGATGGCCGCTTCTTCACCGTCGATTTCAGCAAGCTAACCA
>JBIKII010000048.1:0-17863 GCA_044361705.1 Caulobacter sp. | reverse complement strand
GGAGAGCCTGCCCGGCGCGCTGATCGGCCTGCTGGCGGGGGAGAATGTCGGCAAGCGGATGGTGAAGGTGAGCTGAACCCTTCTTCCGCGAGGATGAGCGGATTGTTTAGAGAATTGGAGCCTTAGCCGTTCCGCATCCGCTCCAGCGCGCCCTGGAGGATCCAGGCGGCGGCCATCTTGTCGACCACCTCGGCCCGGCGCTTGCGGTTGACGTCGTGCTCGTCGATCAGCACGCGGGTCACCGCCGCCGTCGACAGCCGCTCGTCCCAGAAGGCGATGGGCAGGTCCTTGAGGCGCAGGATGTTGCGGGCGAGGGCGCGGTTGGACTGCGCCCGCGCGCCCTCGCTGCCGTCCATGTTCATCGGCAGGCCGATGACGATCCCCACGGCGCCGCGGCTGTCCATCAGCTTGAACAGCGCCGCTGCGTCCTGGGTGAACTTGGTCTTCTCGATGGTGTGCAGGGGGCTGGCCACCGTGCGGGTGACGTCGGAGACGGCGACGCCGATGGTCTTCTCGCCGGGGTCGAGGCCCACGAGCGGCGCGTACTGCGGCAGGGCGGCGGCGAGGTCTGTGATGTCGAGGACAGGCATTTGCGCCGTCTCTAGCGCGAAAGCGGGCGAACAGCTTGCAATATCGCCCCTTGGGCGGGTAACCCCGGCGTTCAAGACAAAGGAGGCCACGATGGCCATCGACGCCGCGACCGTCCGCAAGGTCGCCCGGCTCGCCCGTATCGCCGAACCGGAGGAGCGCATCGAGCCGCTCGTCCAGGAACTCAACGGCATCCTGCAGTGGATCGAGCAGCTGGCCGAGGTCGACACCGACGGAGTCGAGCCGCTGACCAGCGTCGTGCACGCCACCCTGCCGCTGCGCGACGACGTCGTCACCGACGGCGGCGACGCGGCCCGCGTCCTCTCCAACGCCCCGAAGAGCACCGACGGGTTCTACGTCGTGCCGAAGGTGGTCGAGTAGATGCGTAGCGCTACCCCCCACATTTCCGTCATCGTCGGACTTGTTCCGACGACCCATGAACACTGTGAAACCCGGCTTGCTCACCACGCATGGGTCCTCGCGACGAGCGCGAGGATGACGGCGGATGGGATGACGGTTGGGGGATGCTGCTGATGTCTGAGCTCACCGCCCTCACCCTCAAGGCCGCCCTCGATGGCCTCAAGAGCAAGTCCTTCTCGTCCGTCGAGATCACCCGCGCCCACATCGCGGCCGTCGAGGCCGCGCGGCCGCTGAACGCCTTTGTCCTCGAGACGCCGGACAAGGCGCTCGAGATGGCCGCCGCCGCCGACGCCCGCATCGCCTCGGGCGACGCGGGGGCGCTGGAAGGCGCGCCGCTGGGCATCAAGGACCTGTTCTGCACCAAGGGCGTCCGTTCGACGGCCTGCAGCAAGATCCTCGGCAACTTCATCCCCGAGTACGAGTCGACGGTCACCGCCAACCTGTTCGGCGACGGCGCGGTCATGCTGGGCAAGCTGAACCTGGACGAGTTCGCCATGGGCTCGTCCAACGAGACGTCGGCGTTCGGCAACGTCATCAACCCGTGGAAGTCGGCCAGCGGCGGCAACAAGGCCCTGACCCCCGGCGGCTCATCGGGCGGCTCGGCGGCGGCGGTGGCGGCGGACCTGTGCCTGGGCGCCACGGCGACCGACACCGGCGGCTCGATCCGCCAGCCGGCGGCCTTCACCGGCACGGTCGGCATCAAGCCGACCTACGGCCGCTGCTCGCGCTGGGGCATCGTCGCCTTCGCCAGCTCGCTGGACCAGGCCGGGCCGATCGCCAAGACGGTTGAGGACGCCGCCATCCTGCTGACCAGCATGGCCGGCCATGACCCCAAGGACTCCACCAGCCTGGACGTCGAGACGCCGGACTGGGCGCCCTTTGTCGGCAAGTCGGTGAAGGGCCTGCGCATCGGCGTGCCGAAGGAGTACCGCGTCGACGGCATGCCGGCCGAGATCGAGAAGCTCTGGCAGGACGGAATCGACTGGCTGAAGGACGCCGGCGCCGAGATCGTCGAGGTCTCGCTGCCCCACACCAAGTACGCCCTGCCGGCCTACTACATCGTCGCCCCGGCCGAGGCGTCCTCGAACCTCGCCCGCTACGACGGCATGCGCTACGGCCTGCGGGCCGAGGGCGGCAACCTGACCGAGATCTACGAGAACACCCGGGCCGAGGGCTTCGGCCAGGAGGTCAAGCGCCGCATCCTGATCGGCACCTATGTGCTCAGCGCCGGCTATTACGACGCCTACTACCTCAAGGCCCAGAAGGTCCGCCGGCGCATCGCCGACGACTTCAACCAGGCCTGGCAGACCTGCGACGCCCTGCTGACCCCGACGGCCCCGTCGGCGGCCTTCGCCCTGGGCGAGCGCAACGCCGACCCGATCGCCATGTACCTGAACGACGTCTTCACGGTGACGACCAACCTGGCCGGCCTGCCGTCGATCAGCGTGCCGGCGGGCCTGGACAGCGGCGGCCTGCCGCTGGGCCTGCAGGTCATCGGCAGGGCGCTGGACGAGGGGACGGTGTTCTCGGTGGCCGGCGCGCTGGAGAAGGCGGCCGGCTTCCGGGCCAAGGCGGAGCGGTGGTGGTAGAGATGACGAACGCATTCACCCTCAAGGGCCGCACCGGCGACTGGGAAATCGTCCTCGGGCTCGAGGTCCATGCCCAGGTCGCGTCCAACTCCAAGCTGTTCAGCGGCGCGGCGGTCGGCTTCGGCGCCGGGCCCAACGAGCAGGTCTCGCTGGTCGACGCCGCCATGCCGGGCATGCTGCCGGTCCTGAACAAATACTGCGTCGAGCAGGCGGTGCGCACGGGCCTTGGCCTGAAGGCGCAGATCAACCTGAAGAGCCGCTTCGACCGCAAGAACTACTTCTATCCGGACCTGCCGCAGGGCTATCAGATCAGCCAGTTCGAGTTCCCGATCGTCGGCGAGGGCGAGGTCATCGTCGACCGCATCGACGGGACCAGCTTCACCGTGCGCATCGAGCGGCTGCACCTGGAGCAGGACGCCGGCAAGTCGATCCACGACCTGGATCCGAAGGCGACCTACGTCGACCTCAACCGCTCGGGCACGGCGCTGATGGAGATCGTCAGCAAGCCGGACATGCGCTCGCCTGAAGATGCGGCGGCCTACGTCAAGAAGCTGCGGGCGATCCTGATCACGCTGGGCACCTGCGACGGCGACATGGAGAAGGGCAACCTGCGCGCCGACGTCAACGTGTCGGTCTGCCGCCCCGGCGACTACGAGAAGTTCCGCGAGACGGGCAGCTTCAGCCACCTGGGCACGCGCTGCGAGATCAAGAACGTCAACTCCTACCGCTTCATCCAGCAGGCCATCCAGTACGAGGCCCGCCGCCAGATCGAGATCCTCGAGGACGGCGGCAAGGTCGACCAGGAGACGCGCCTGTACGATCCCACGAAGAACGAGACCCGCTCGATGCGGTCCAAGGAAGAGGCGCACGACTACCGCTACTTCCCTGACCCCGACCTGCTGCCGCTGGTCCTCGACCCCGCCTGGGTCAAGGCCATCGAGGCCGGCCTGCCGGAACTGCCCGACGCCAAGAAGGCGCGGCTGATGAGCGCCTATGGCCTGTCGCCCTACGACGCCTCGGTGCTGACGAGCGACGGCGACGTGGCCGCCTTCTTCGAGGAGGCCGCCAAGGGCCGCGACGCCAAGCTGGTCGCCAACTGGACGCTGAACGACCTGCTCGGGCGCCTCGGCAAGGACGGGCTGGAGATCACCGCCTCGCCGATCAGCGCCGCCGACATCGGCGCCCTGGTCGGACTGATCGAGGACGGCACCATCTCCGGCAAGATCGCCCGCACCGTGTTCGAGCACATGTGGGACGGGGAGGGGGCTCCGGCCGGCATCGTCGAGAAGCACGGCCTGGTCCAGATCACCGACACCGGCGCCATCGAGACCGCCGTCGACGCCCTGATCGCCGCCAACCCCGACAAGGCGGCCGCGGTGAAGGAAAAGCCGCAGGCCATCGGCTGGTTCGTCGGCCAGGTGATGAAGGAGACCGGCGGCAAGGCCAATCCGGCCGCCGTCAACGAGATCCTGAAGGCGAAGCTGGGGCTGTAGACGGAGCGGCTCCCTGGATGCTCCCCTCTGGGGGAGCTGTCGGCCCGAAGGGCTGACTGAGGGGGTCTGTTGTTGGCCCTACAACCCCCTCCGTCTCGGCTTCGCCGAGCCACCTGCCCCACAGGGGAGGATCAGGGCCGTCCGCCTTGCAACCTCCCGCCCGCCGGCGCGTACTGCTCGGGAGACCGCCTCCGGAGCCCGTGATGACCCTGCGCACCCTCGCCCTTGCCGCCGCCGCGCTCCTGACGCTGTCGGCCTGCCAGACCGACGGCATGCCCCAGCCGGATCCCCGCGCGCCGCGCGCCGAAGGCGGCATGTGCGGCGGCATCGCCGGCTTCCAGTGCCAGGACGGCCTCTATTGTTCGATGACGCCGGAGATGCAGCAGGCGGCCGACGGGGCCGGCGTCTGCCGCGTCCGCCCGCAGGTCTGCACCCGCGAGTACCGCCCCGTCTGTGGCGCCGACGGCAAGACGTATGGCAACGCCTGCACGGCCGCCTCGGCCGGCGTCAGCGTCGCCTATCCGGGCGAGTGCAAGGGCTAGACGCAGAAAGGGCCGGGGATCGCTCCCCGGCCCTTGCCGTTGTAAGCCGTGACGGCCCGCCTTACGGCAGGCGCGAGGTCAGCGAGACGCCCCAGACGCGCGGCTCGTTCACGAAGGCGGTGTTGTTGTTGAAGTCGATGCCGCCCTTGATGTTGTCCTCGTCGGTGATGTTGCGGCCGAACACGGCCAGCTCCCACGAACCGTCGTCGCGGGCGTAGCCGAACTTCAGCCCGCCCTCGAAGTTCCCGTCCGTGTAGTACTCACGCGACTCGTAGAGGAACAGGTTGGTCCTGCCCTGGACGCTCCAGTCGGTGAAGGCGAACAGCTCGCCGCCATTGCCGACCGGCACGCTGAAGCGCGCGGTCATGTCGAAGATGTACTCCGGCGCGTTCGGGAACGGGTTTCCGTCGATGAAGACACGACCGACACCGGCGACCGGATCGGTCGGCGTGCACTGGCCGGAGCCGCAGACGGCGACCGTCAGGCTGGAGTCGTTGATCTCGGTGTCGGCGTAGCTGTAGCCGGCGGTCAGCACCAGGTTGTCGCTGACGACCCACTCGCCGTCGACCTCGAAGCCCCAGGCCTTGCCCTCGTCGGCGTTGAGCAGGATCGTGTTGTTGCCCGCGCCGCCGACAGCGCTGAACTGCGGATCGGAGATGGTGTAGGTGAACAGCGCGCCGTTGAGGCGGACGCGGCGGTCGAACAGCTCGCTCTTGAAGCCGGCTTCCCACGACACGATGGTCTCCGACTGCGCGACCGAGGGCGCGCCGAAGAAGGCCACGTCGCGGCCCTGGATCGTCGGGCCGCGGAAGCCGCGGGCCACGCGACCGAACAGGCTGACGTTGTCGCTGACGTCGTAGAAGGCGCTCAGGTCCCAGCTGACCTGCTCATCCGAAACCTCGACCGCCGCGAACGGGATCGGGGCGACGATGTTGGTCAGGCTCTTCTCATCACTGGTCCAGCGCAGGCCGCCGGTCACCTTCAGGAGGTCGGTGACCTGATAGGAGGCCTGGCCGAACACGGCCCAGGAGGTGTTCTCGTGACGCAGCTCGGTGGCGGCGACGAAGCCCGGATCGGTGCGCATCACCGCCTCGGCGTCGAAGTAGTAGGCGCCGACCTGCCAGCTCAGCGGGCCGTCAGTGTCGCTGGCCAGCCGGATTTCCTGGGTGAACTGGTCGAGGTCCTCGATGCCGTCGGTGGTGTCGGACGGGAAGGGGATGAAGCCCGGGCCGGTGACCATATTGCCGCCGTCGATGTCGCCGCGGCTGTAGCCGTTGGCCGTCTCGAACGCGGTGATGGAGGTCAGGGTGGCGCCGGCGAGGTTGTACTCGATCTTCAGCGACGAGCCCCAGCCGTCATAGGCCTGCGGATTGTTGCCGCCGCCGTCGTAGTAGACCGTCTCGCGATCATAGTTGGCGTTGAGGCTGTTGCCGCCCGTCGAGAGCACGTTGGCGCGGAACAGCGCCGAGGTGCCGTCCAGCGAGCGGTTCCGGAACGTCAGCAGGGCCGAGAGGTCTTCGGTCGGGGTGAACAGCACCTGCAGGCGGACGGCCAGCTCGTCGTAGCCGCCGAGCACGTTGGTGTCGCCGGTGAAGGCGTTGTCGATCCAGTTTTCGCGGTGCTGGACGAGCAGCGAGGCGCGGGCCGCCAGCTTGCCGTCGATGATAGGACCGCCGACGCCGCCGTCGAAGGTGAAGGTGCCGTAGCTGCCGTAGGTCGCGGTCCAGCGCGACGACAGGCTGTCGCCCGGCTTGACCGTGTCGAACTTGACGATGCCGGCGGTGGTGTTGCGGCCGAACAGCGTGCCCTGCGGCCCGCGCAGCACTTCCACGCGGTCAAGGTCGAACAGCGGGGTGCTCTTCAGCACCACGTTCTCCATCACCACGTCGTCCATGATGATCGAGACCGGCTGAGAGGCGGCCAGGTCGAAGTCGGCGTTGCCCAGGCCCCGGATGTAGAAGCGCGGCGCCACCCGGCCGTTGGAGGACTCGGCGTAAAGCGAGGGCACGCGCGAGGCCAGGCTGAGAATGTCGTCGCCGCCGGCGAAGATGCTCTGCAGGCGCTCACCGTCAACGGCGGCCACCGACAGCGGCACGTCCTGCAGGTTTTCGCTGCGCTTCTGGGCCGTGACGACGATCTCGCTGACCGTCGCCTCCTGGGCCAGCGCGGGAGCCGCGGCGGCCAGCGCCGCAGTCAGGGCGGCGACGCCGCAGGAAAGAGCCAGGCCGCGTCGGGCCGACGTCGTCTTGATCATGGAAAGTCCTCGCGATGTGCGCCGCAGGCGCGGCCGCGCGAGCCGGAACGCCCCCCAGCCCTTCAGTGCGCGGAGAGAACAGCTAGGTCTGTCACGCCGGGGCATCTATCGCGCGGACCGGGCGGCCTGTGGATAACTGACCGATTGTCTCGAACCTGTGTCGGCTGTGCGACAGAAGGGTGACCGGCGCTCAAGACCTGTGCAGGACGTAGCGGCGCTGGAGGACATCCTCGCCGCGTGACCGCGACGGAACGGCGACGTCGCCGACGTGCCGGAAGCCGAAGGCCTGCACCATGCGGGCCGAGCCGGCGTTGTCCTGCGCGTGGCCAGCCCGGATGCGGGTGAGGCCCAGCGGCCCGAACGCCCAGTCCACGATCGCGCGCGCCGCCTCGCCGGCATAGCCCCGGCCCCAGCAGGCCTGCTCTAGCCAGACGCCGATCTCCGCTTCCCGGCCGTCCAGCGAGACGTCGTCGAGGTCGATGAGGCCGATCACGCGGTCATGGCGCTCGATCGCGAACCGGAAGGCCAGGCCCTCGGCCCACTCCCGCGGATGGTCGGCGAACCAGTCGGCGGTCTCGCCCTGGTCCGGCGGGAAACGGGCCACGCTCAGCATCCTCGACACCGCCGGGTCCGACCGGATCTCGAACGCCCGCGCCGCGTCGCCGCCGTCGCTGGGGCGGAGCAGGAGCCTGGGCGTCGTCAGGACGGTGGAGCGGGGTGGCCGGACCATGGCCTCATCAACGCGCGAGGCGCGAGATCTTGCAAGAAAAAGGGCCGGAGATCGCTCTCCGGCCCTTTCTCGTCTCATCAGCCGAAGCCGACTAGCACTTGTAGTACATGTCGAACTCGACCGGGTGCGGGTGCAGCTGCAGGCGCATGACCTCTTCCATCTTCAGCTCGATGTAGCTGTCGATGAAGTCGTCATCCATGACGCCGCCCTTCTTGAGGAAGGCGCGGTCCTTGTCGAGGTTCTCCAGAGCCTCGCGGAGCGAGCCGCAGACTTCCGGGATCTTCTTCTGCTCGCGGGGCGGCAGGTCGTAGAGGTTCTTGTCGGCGGGCGCGCCCGGATCGATGCGGTTTTCGATGCCGTCGAGGCCGGCCATCAGCAGCGCGGTGAAGGTCAGGTACGGGTTGCCCATGGGATCGGGGAACCGGCACTCGATACGCTTGCCCTTGGGGCTGTCGACGTGCGGGATGCGGATCGAGGCCGAGCGGTTGCGGCTGGAGTAGGCCAGCTTCACCGGGGCTTCGTAGCCGGGCACCAGGCGCTTGTAGGAGTTGGTGGTCGAGTTGGCGAAGGCGTTGATGGCCTTGGCGTGCTTGATGATGCCGCCGATGTACCACAGGCACAGCTGCGACAGGCCCGCGTACTGGTCGCCGGCGAACAGCGGCTTGCCGTCGTTCCAGATCGACTGGTGCACGTGCATGCCCGAGCCGTTGTCGGCGAACATCGGCTTGGCCATGAAGGTCGCCGTCTTGCCGTAGGCGTGGGCCACGTTGTGGATCACGTACTTATAGAGCTGCAGGCGGTCGGCCATGGTGATCATGGTGTCGAACTTCAGGCCGAGCTCGTGCTGGGCGGGCGCCACCTCGTGGTGGTGCTTTTCCGGCTTCATGCCCAGCTGGCCCATGACTTCCAGCATTTCGCCGCGAAGGTCCTGGCCGCTGTCGATCGGGTTGACCGGGAAGTAACCGCCCTTCGGCCCCGGGCGGTGGCCCATGTTGCCTTCCGGATAGGACTTGCCGGTGTTGGTCGGCAGCTCGACCGAGTCGTAGCTGTAGCCGGTGTTGTGCGGGTCGGTGGACCACTTCACGTCGTCGAAGATGAAGAACTCGGCTTCCGGGCCGAAGAACACGGTGTCGCCCACGCCCGAGGACTTCACATAGGCCAGGGCCGTCTTGGCCATGGAGCGCGGGTCGCGGTTGTAGGGGGTGCCGTCGTCAGGGTTCACCACGTCGCAGAACAGGCACAGCGTGGTCTGCTGGTAGAAGGGGTCGATGTAGGCCGTTTCCAGGTCCGGACGCAGCTTCATGTCGGACTCGTTGATGGCCTTCCAGCCGGCGATCGACGAGCCGTCGAACATCGTGCCGTCTTCGAGGAAGTCCTCGTCGACCAGGTCGATGTCGAAGGTGACGTGCTGCATCTTGCCGCGGACGTCGGTGAAGCGGACGTCGACGTACTTGACGTCCTTCTCCTTGATCTGCGCCAGGATGTCCTTAGCGGTGGTCTTTCCCATGTGCCTTATCCCCTCGGCTTGGTGGTGGCTTGTTGTTGAGGCGGCGGCCTAGACGGCCAGCGCGCCGCTTTCTCCGGTGCGGATCCGGATCACGTCGGCGATCTCGGACACGAAAATCTTGCCGTCGCCGATGCGGCCGGTGCGGGCGGCGTTCTGGATGGCCTCCAGCGCGCCCGACAGCTGGTCGTCGGCGACCACGACCTCGATCTTGATCTTGGGCAGGAAGTCGACGACGTACTCGGCCCCGCGATAGAGCTCGGTGTGACCCTTCTGACGGCCGTAGCCCTTGGCCTCAAGCACCGTCATGCCCTGGACGCCCAGCTCCTGCAGGGCCTCCTTCACTTCATCCAGCTTGAACGGCTTGATGATGGCTTCGATCTTCTTCATGCGGGCCTCTGGGCGGGCGGTTGGCGGGACGGAGCACGCGCCGCGCAGCCGCTTCAAGGGCGGACCCGCGCGACGCGCGCTGCGCTGCAGCGAAAGATTTCCGGCGCCTATGAAACAGGCGCCCGGCGCCCAAGACAAGGGCATGGGGGCAAACCCCTTGGTTGCCGCGGCGTGAAGGCGGTAGCTGGGGTCAAAACGCGGTTCGAGGGAGTGGAACGATGCGCGACGACACGCCGGTTCTCATCGGGGGCGGACAATTCACCTACCGGGGCGCGGCCGACGCGTCGCCTTCGCCGCTGGACCTGCTCAAAGTCGCGGCGGAACGGGCCGCCGTGGACGCCGGGCTCGATCCGTCGACGCTTTCGCAACTCGACGGCGTCGCGGTCGTCGGCTTCACCATCGACGCGCCGGGCGGCTTCCAGAACCTGCCGTTCCCACGCCTGAAGAATCCGCCGGCCAGCTTCGCCCGCGCGGTCGGGGCCCAGCCGTCCTGGGAGATCTACAGCCACATGGGCGGCAACAGCCCCCAGCAGCTGATCAACACGGCTTGCGAGCGCATCGCCCGGGGCGAGAACGACCTGGTGCTGGCCGCCGGCGCCGAATTCCTCGGCTCGCTGATGAAGCGGCTCAAGGGCGGGGCGGGCTTCGCCGGCTGGGACGATCCCTACGCGATCGAGGACGAGCCGAAACGGATCGGCGATCCGCGCCCGGGCACCACCGCTTACGAGAACGCCCACGGCCTGAACCGGCCGATCAATGTCTATCCGATGTTCGAGAACGCGCTGCGGGCCCGCGACGGCCGCTCGATCCCCGATCACCAAAAGAGATTGGGAAAGTTGTTCGCGCCCTTCACCCGCGTCGCCGCCGCCAACCCGCACGCCTGGTTCCCCACCGAGCGCAGCGAGACCGAACTGGTCGAGGTGACCGGCCAGAACCGCTGGGTCAGCTTCCCCTATCCCAAGTACCTGAACGCCATCATGGAGGTCGACCAGTCGGCCGGCGTGCTGATCGCCTCGGTGAAGAAGGCCCGCGAGCTGGGTGTCCCCGAAGACAAGTGGGTCTTCCTGCACGGCTGCGCCGACGCCAGCGACCTGTGGCACCCTATCGACCGCCAGAACTTCTACTCCAGCCCGGCCATGGAGCTGACCGGCCAGCGCGCGTTCGAGATGGCGCGGATCGGCCCGGCCGAGCTGGATTTCATCGACCTCTACTCCTGCTTCCCCATCGCGGTGGAAGTCGGGGCCGAGGCGCTGGGCCTTGCGCTGGACGATCCTCGCGGCCTGACGGTGACCGGCGGCCTGCCGTACTTCGGCGGCCCGGGGAACAACTACGCCATGCACTCGGTGGTCACGATGCTGGAGAAGCTGCGCGGCAAGCCCGGCGGCTGGGGCCTGTGCACCGCCAACGGCTGGTACCTGACCAAGCAGTCGACCGGCATCTATTCGACCACGCCGGTCGAGGGGCAGTGGGAGCGCGAGGACCCGGCCGTCATCCAGCGCCAGATCGACGCCCTGCCGCATCCGGGGGTCGAGGAGAATCCGCAGGGCCCGGCGACGGTGGAGACCTACACCATCGTCCACACCCGCGACGGCTATCACATGGGCATCATCGTCGGCCGCGACGCCCACGACCGGCGCTTCATGGCCGTGCTGCCCGAGGACGAGGCGACGCTGAAGAGCTTCGAGGAACGCGAGGGCGTGGGCCGGACGGGCACGGTCAGCCGGCACCCCGACGGCAAGCGGAACCTGTTCACGCCGGACTGACCTCGAAAACCGTCATGGCCCGACTTGTTCGGGCCACCCATGCGTGGTGAGTGAGCCGGTTTCCGCGCGGGCCTTTCCGCGCCGTGTTCATGGGTGGCCCGAACGAGTCGGGCCATGACGGAAGAGGGTGGAGTTTCAGATGCGCACCTACATGATCCGCCACGGCAAGCCGGCCGCCACCTGGGGCGACTCGAACGACGACGGCGATCCCGGTCTGGACGACGTGGGCCGGATGCAGGCGCATGCCGCCGCCGAGGCGCTGCTGGCGCTGCCCGAGCCTGAGCGGCCCACGAAGGTGGTGTCCTCGCCGCTGCGCCGCTGCCGCGAGACGGCCGCGCCGTTCGCCGCCGCCTTGGGCGTGGAACTGATCATCGACCCGATGGTCGGCGAGATCCCGACGCCGTCCACCATCAGCCACGACGACCGCGGCGCCTGGCTGCGCAACGCCTTCGCGGGCCGCTGGGGCGAGATCGTCGGCGACCTCGACTACGACCAGTGGCGGCGCGGCGTGGCCGCCGCCGTGGCCGGCTATCCGAACACCGCCGTGTTCAGTCACTACGTCGCCATCAATGCCGCGGTCTCGACGGCCGAGGGCCATGATCTGGTCATGGGCTTCCGCCCCGACCACTGCTCCATCCAGACCTTCGAGGTCGCCGCCGATGGCGCCTTGATCCTGGTGGCGCGCGGGCGCGAAGCTGCGACTCAAGTCCTTTAGGTCGCAAGAGTCCCCATGGCCGCGTCCGAGATCCTGACCGTCGCGGAGATGATGGTCGCCGACCAGGCCGCCATCGCGGCCGGAACCCCCGGTCTGGTGCTGATGGAGCGCGCCGGCGCGGCGGTGGCCGAGGCCATTCGCGCGCGGTTCAAACCCTGCCGCGTCGCCGTCCTCTGCGGTCCGGGCAACAACGGCGGCGACGGCTACGTCGTGGCGCGTCTGCTCAAGCGGCGCGGCTGGACGGTCTGGGTCGAGACGCTTGGTCAGCCCGCCACGGCGGACGCGAAGGCCATGGCCGGCAAGTGGCGCGGCGAGACGCGGCCAATGGGCGCCCCGGGCCGGCCCGCCGAGCTCTATGTCGACGCGATGTTCGGCGCCGGGCTCAGCAAGCCCCTGTCCAGCGACGCGCTGCGCTTCGCCCAGACCTCACAGACCCTGAAGGGCAGGGTGGTAGCCATCGATGTCCCCAGCGGCGTGTCCGGCGACAGCGGCGAAGCCCTTGGCGACGCGGCGGTCCGCGCCGACCTGACCGTCACCTTCCACCGCAAGAAGATCGGCCATGTGCTGGAGCCCGGCCGCAGCGCCTGCGGCGAGCTGGTCGTCGCCGACATCGGCCTGGGCGTCACGCCGTCGAGTCTTGTGGAGAACGGCCCGTCCCTGTGGCTGGAGCGTATCCCCTGGCCCAACTCCGCCTCGCACAAGCATGCGCGCGGACGGCTGGCGGTGGTCAGCGGCGAGCAGACCTCGACCGGCGCGGCCCGGCTGGCGGCCCGGGGCGGCCTGCGGATCGGGGCCGGCGTGGTGACCGTCCTGTCGCCGCCGTCGGCCGTGGCCGCCAACGCCGCCCATCTTGAAGCGATCATGCTGCGCGCCTTCGAGACCGACGCGGAGCTTATCGAGGCGGCCGACAGCGCCGAGGCCGTGGTCATCGGCCCCGCCGCGGGGGTCACCCCGCTGACGCGGGCCCGCGTGTCTGCCCTGGCCCGCACCGGCGCGGCCCTGGTGCTGGACGCAGACGCCCTGACCGTGTTCCGCGACAAGCCCGCCGACCTGTTCAAGGCGCTGGACCGCGACGACGTCCTCACCCCCCATCCAGGCGAGTTCGAGCGGGTCTTTCCGGGCCTGCTCAAGGCTGGCCCGCACCGGATCGAGGCGGCGCGGCAGGCGGCCGCCAAGGCCGGGGCCATCGTCCTGCTCAAGGGCGCCGACACGGTGATCGCCGCGCCGGACGGCCGGGCGGCGGTCAACGTCGAGCCGGCCTCGTGGCTGGCGACCGCCGGCAGCGGGGATGTCCTGGCCGGCTTCATCGCCGGCCTGATCGCCCAGGGGATGGAGAGCTTCGAGGCCGCCTGCGCCGGCAGCTGGATCCACGCCGAATGCGCCCGCCGCCACGGCCCCGGCCTGATCGCCGAGGACCTGCCGGGTCTGGCGGTGGGCGTACTGGGGGAGCTCTACAGGATGAGGCGGTAGCCCTTTCAACTCCGCTCATCCCGGCATTCGCCTGGATGAGCGGATCAAGTGTTACCTGAGCGCCGCCTCCAGCGTCCGCGCCGCTTCCGCCGGCGTAGCCTTCCCGGCATCGCGGTCGACGCTGTAGTTGGCCGTGCGCATGGCCTCGACGCTCACCGCGCCGATCAGCGGCTGCAGGGCCGCCATCAGCCGGGCGTCGCCGGCGCGCTTGCCTGAGACCAGCACCACCGCGTCATACGGGGGCAGGGCGGCTTTCGGGTCGGTCAGCACGACGAGGTCGTCGGCGGCGATCCGCCCGTCGCTGGAAAAGGCGGAGATGACGTCGACGTCGCCGCTGGCCAGGGCGCGGTACATGAAGGTCGGCTGGTAACTGGTCTCGCGGGCGAAGGAAAAGCCGTAGGCGGCGTCGACGCCCTTCCATTCCGGCCGCGACAGGAATTCGATGTCGGAGCCCAGCTTCAGCCGCGGCGACAGGCGCGCCAGATCGGCCAGCGAGGTGACGCCGAGTTCGGCCGCGCGATCCCGGCGCATGGCGAAGGCGTAGGCGTTCTCGAACCCGAGCGAGCCCAGCACCACCACGCCGTCCCGCGCCTTCAGCCGGGTGGTCAGTTCGGCCACGACCGCTTCGCGGCCGGGATTGTCGGTCCGGCCCAGCACATTGGTCCACAGGGTGCCGCTGTAGTCGACGTAGACGTCGATCTCGCCGGCGGCGAGGGCGCGGTAGGCCACCGCGCTGCCCAGGTCCTCCTTGCGGCTGACATGGGCGCCGTCTCGCTCGAGCCGCCCGGCGATCAGCTCGGCCAGGATGTACTGCTCGGAGAAGTTCTTGGCGCCGACCGTGTAGCCGGCCGGCTTGCCGAAGCTGACCAGCGGGAGGAGGGCGATGGCGACGCCGACGATCAGGCCGAGGCCGCCGGCGATCACGCGCCGCCGGTCCCGCCGCGCGGCGCCCGCCTCCATCAGGCCCAGAAGCTGGTCGGCGCAGATGGCCAGCGTGGCCGAGGCGGCGCAGCCGAACAGCACGAAGACCCAGTTCTCGGTCTGCAGGCCGGCGAAGATGTAGTTGCCAAGGCTGGTCTGGCCGACCGGCGTGGACAGGGTCGCCGCCCCGATGGTCCAGACCGCCGCTGTGCGCACGCCGGCCATGATCACCGGCAGGGCCAGCGGCAGCTCGACCCGCCACAGCTTCTGGCGCGGGGTCATGCCGACGCCGTCCGCCGCCTCGCGCACCGCCGGATCGACGCCCATCAGCCCGGTCGTGGCGGTGCGCAGGATCGGCAGCACCGCGTACAGGGTCAGGGCCAGCAGCGACGGCAGAAAGCCCAGGGCCGAGAAGCCGTGGCCGGTTACCGACTGGCTGAGCTGCGACAGCAGGAGCAGCAACGGGAAGAACAGCGCCAGCAGGGCCAGGCTGGGAATGGTCTGGATCAGCCCGGCCCCGGCCAGCAACGGCCAGCGCAGGCGCGGACTGCGGCTGGCGGCCACGGCCAGCGGCAGGCTGATGGCGGCGCCCAGGACCAGCGCCGAGGCGCTGAGCAGCACGTGCCAGGCCAGATAGACCGGCAGCAGGGCGAAAGCCTCGCTCATGCGCCGTCTCCCAGCCGCTCGGCCAGTCGCAGCGCCTGGCGACGCGGGGCCTCGAGCAGGTCGCGCACGCCCTCGTCGGTGACCGACCGCACCAGATCCTCCGGCGCCCCGTCGGCGACGACCGCGCCGTCGCGCAGCACCACGATGCGGTCGGCCAGCAGCACCGCCTCGGCCATGTCGTGGGTGACCATCACCGTGGTCAGACCCAGACGGTCATGCAGGGCGCGGACGTCGGTCCCGAGGGCGTCACGGGTCAGGGGGTCCAGGGCGCCGAACGGCTCGTCCATGAGCAGGATGCCCGGCTCGGCGGCCAGGGCCCGGGCCACGCCGATCCGCTGCCGCTGGCCGCCCGACAGCTCGGACGGCGCCCGATCGGCGATGGCGGCGGGCAGGGCGACCAGGTCCAGCAGCGCCTGCACCCGGGCGGCGATACGCGCCGGCGTCCAGTCCAGCAGCCGCGGCGTCACGGCGATGTTCTCCCCGACGGTCAGGTGCGGAAACAGCCCGACCTCCTGAAAGACGTAGCCGATCTTCCGCCGCAGCAGGTGCGGCGGGCCCAGACCGATGTCCTCGCCGCCGATCCGGATCGCGCCGGCGTCAGGCGTGATCAGGCGGTTGAGGGTCTTGAGCAGGGTGGTCTTGCCCGAGCCGGAGGCGCCGACCAGCGCCACGAACTGCCCCGCCGGTATGCCCAGGCTGACGCCAGCCAGGGCGACATGCTCGCCATAGCGCTTCTCGACCCCGGTGATCTCGATCTCGGCTCCGGCCATGTGCTAGGCCTAGCACGGGAGTTCGCCGCGCGTCGCGGCGCGCCCGGAGAAACCGTCGCCATGGCTGACGAAACGCCCCCGCCGCCCGACGAGACGCCGATGCAGAAGGCGCTGCGCCTCAAGAAGGCCGCCCTGTCCGCCAAGCCGGGCGCCCCGCGCGGCGGCAAGTTCCAGCGCGAGCAGGCGGCGGCTCAACAGACCGGCAAGTCCAAGCCCTGGATGGCGCGTTAGGCCAGCCGATAGAACCGGCGCGCGGTCCCGGCGAACAGGTCCGCCTTCTCGCTGTCCGACGCCCCGGCGGCGATCCGCTTGAAGGCGTTCCACAGGGTGGCGTAGTCGCAGCCCCAGCGGTCGACCGGGAAGTTGCTCTCGAACATGCAGCGATCAGCGCCGAACGCCTCGACGCAGGTCTCGATGTAAGGCCGCCAGAGGTCCGCCAGCGCCTCAGAGCCCGGCCGCGCCTTGCCGTCCAGGCCCGGGAATCCGGCGAACGGCATGGCCAGCCCGCCCAGCTTCACCGTGACCTTCGGCGACTTCGCGAGTTCGCGGATGCTGGCGGCCCAGACATCGAACCGTTCGGCCAGCTTGCCCGCGTAGGCGCCGATGCCCAGCGGCGTGCCGACGTGGTCCAGCACGATGTCCTGGTCGGGGAAGGCGCGGGCCAGCTCGATGAGCCCGGGCAGCTGCGGCTCCAGAAGCCAGGCGTCGAAGGTCAGGCCCAGCGGGGCCAGGCGCGCGAAGCCTTCGCGATAGGTCGCATCGGCCATCAGCCCGCCGGGGGTATGGGCCATGGGCCCGAGCACGGCCGGGTCAGGATCACTGGCGACCATGTGGCGGATGCCCCGGAAGCGTCCGTTGCCCGCCGCGATCTCCGCCTCCAGCACCCGGGCGACGCCGTCGCCGAGCAGCAGGTCGGCGTGGCCGACGATCCCGGCGCAGGCGCGGAACGTGCCGTAGAGGCCGCTGGCGCTCATCGCCGCCACGCCGTTGACGAACTCCACCTCGCCGACCGGCGCCAGCGCGGCTTCGGCGTCGGCGCGATAGAAGGCGCCGCACTGGACGTAGACGGTGCCCACGACATTGTGCCCGCTGCCCGCGTCGGCCCGCAGCTCGTCCAGCAGATAGCGGGGCGTCAGCCGGACCACATCCTCGAACGCATGCCCGCCCTCCCGCGCCGGCGGTAGCGACGGCCGGTCCCACAGGTGGTGGTGCGGATCGATGATCGGCAGTTCGGGCTCGAGGATGGCTTCGGCGGTCATGATGCGGCGGGCTCCCTGTGGTTGCGGGATGGTCAGGCGGTAGCGGGCGCGGGGCAAGGGGCGTTGACGTCAACCGTGCTTTGCGCCTTCATCGGGTCATGAGAGCGAGACGAATTCCCGCGGTTAGCCTCTGGGTCTGCGCTATTCTGTTTGCCACGCCGACACTGGTCTGGGCGTGTTTCCCTGCTCCGATGAAGCCGGGCGAGACTGAACAGGCCTGGTCCGCTCGCCTTGAGGCCGAAGCGGCGAACTACGAGCGCCAACGCCAGCGCGACCTTTGGCGCGCGGCCGATCACGTGTTCACCGCCCGAGTGTCATTCCCGGCCGTTCCTGAACTTGCGCCGGCCCAGTCGTCCAGGCGGCGCGGCGATGGTCCCCCGCGGCCCCCAAGGCTGGTCCGGCTGCCCGCGCCTGATTTCAGCGCCACGCGGAGTGCCTGGGCGTTCGAGCCGCTGGCGGCGCTAAAGGGCGTGGCTCCTGCTCGCGGCTTCGAAATCCAGCAAACCATGAGTTGGACGAGTTGCGGGCCGACCTTCGAGTTCAACGACGCGACACCTGTCTTCCGCCAGTCTGCCCTTCAGGACGAGCAGATTATTGTGGTCATCCTGACCGGCCCTTATCCGACCCAAGGGAGCATTCTGGCCACGCTCAGGTTGGATGAGGTCACCGATCCCGACCTTGAGGCGGCCCTCGCCCGGGCCGGCGTCGGTCGCTGACGCGGGCGGATCGTCGCGCGGAACGTGGTGCGGATGAGAGGACTCGAACCTACACGCCTCGCGGCGCTGGAAC
>JBIKII010000201.1:0-5403 GCA_044361705.1 Caulobacter sp. | reverse complement strand
CCATCACGAGACAGCACGACCTCCTCGCCGGCCTCCGCGCGGGCGACGAGTTCGGACAGGGTGGCCTTGGCCCTGGCGATGTTGACCTGAACCGTCATGACCCAAGACTAGCATGGGCGGCCAGTTGGACCAACCTGTTGGTCCAACTCCGGCCGCGCCGAAGGTCTCGACAGACGCCGCCGGTCGTGGATGTCTTGGCGCGAGAAGCGGGACCAGGGGGATCTCATGACCACGCTCAGGCCGGTGACTGCCGCCGACCGGCATCTGCAGCTCGACGTCCTGCGCGGACTGGGGGTGCTGGGCATCCTGGCGGTCAACGCCGCCGCCTTCGCGCTGCCGTTCGAACTGCAGATGTCGCCGGAGCTGTCGCCCCACGACTGGGCCGGCGCCAACGCCGCCGGCTGGTGGGTGATGGCGACCTTCTTCGAGTTCAAGTTCGTCACCCTGTTCTCGATGCTGTTCGGCGTGTCGATCTTCCTGGTCGGCGGCGAGCGTAGCGACCTGGCGCGGGGCGCCCTGCTGCGCCGGCGGCTGTTCTGGCTGGCGGTGTTCGGCCTGATCCACGGCCTTGCGCTCTGGTACGGCGACATCCTGCTGCTCTACGCCTGGAGCGGGCTGTTCATGCTGCTGATGCGGTCGTGGAGCGCCCGCCGGCTGTTCTGGATCGGCCTGACCATCGTGCTGCTCGGCTCGCTGATCGCCATCGGCCAGCTGGTGGCGCTGGAGTATGCGCCGGCCGAGGTCCGGAAGGAGGCCCTGAACAGCATGGCCGGCGGGTTCAGCGCCGCCGACATCGCGGCGTCCACCGAGGCGATGCGGGCCGGTCTGGCGTCTTCCTTCAGGGAGAACGCGGGCAACTGGCTGTTCCTGCAGACCATGAGCCTGCTGTTCTTCGTGTTTCGCACCGTGGGCCTGATGATGATCGGGCTGGCGCTGTACCGCTGGGGCTTCCTGACCGGCCGCGCGCCGGCCTGGCTCTACGGCCTGGTGATCCTCGCGGCGGCGGGGTCGCTCTGGCTGGTCGGGATGTCCAACACCGCCCAGCTGGCCATCGATTTCGCCCAGCCGCAATCGGGCGGGCGGTACGGCGCGGCCAACGAGTTCCTCAGCCTGGTGATCACGCTGGGCTACGCGTCGGCCGCCATCCTGCTGGTCAAGGCGGCGCTGGGCAGGACGCTGCTGGCGCCGGTCGCGGCGGTGGGGCGGATGGCCTTCACCAACTACCTGACGCAGTCGCTGATCATGACTACGATCTTCTACGGCGGGCGCGGCCTTGGCCTGTTCGGGACGATGGACCACGCCCAGCTGTGGCTGGTCGTCATCGCCGTCTGGGCGCTGCAGCTGGTCTGGTCGCCGCTGTGGCTGTCGCGCTTCGCCATGGGCCCGATGGAGTGGCTCTGGCGGCGGCTGACCTACGGCAAGGGGCTGGAGCGGTCGGGCGCCGATCAGCCTCCGCCCATCGCCACCGAGACCCGGTAGGTGATGAAGGCCGCCAGGTAGGCCAGCGCGAACATGTAGGTGAACATCACCGTCGGCCAAAGCCAGCCGTTGGTCTCGCGCTTCACCACGCCCAGCGTCGGCAGGCACTGCGGCGCGAAGACGTACCAGGCCAGCACGGCCAGGCCCGAGGCCAGCGACCACTGGCTGGCCAGGATGGCGCTCAGCGCCGCCCCGCCGGCGCCCTCGACGTCGCCCACGGCGTAGACGGTGCCCAGCGCCGCGACCGCGACCTCGCGCGCCGCCATGCCCGGGACGAGAGCGACCGACATCTGCCAGTTGAAGCCGATGGGGGCCAGGAAGGGCTCGATGGCGTGGCCGATCATGCCCGCGAAGCTGTAGTCGATGGCCGGCCCGGTCGCGCCCGCCGGCGCATAGGGGAAGGTGGAAAGCACCCAGACCAGCACCATCAGCGGCAGGATGATCCGGCCGGCGCGATTGATGAAGATCCACAGCCGCTGCCACAGGTTTCGCAGCACATTGGCCGCGTCGGGGAGGCGATAGGTCGGCAGCTCCATCATGAACGGCTCCGACGCCGTCCTCCAGAACACCTTGCGGATGACGAAGGCCACGGTCAGGCCGGAGACGATTCCGCTGGCGTAGAGGCCGAACATCACCAGCCCCTGCAGATTGACGAAGCCCCACACCGTGCGCTCCGGAATGAAGGCCCCGATGATCAGGGTGTAGACCGGGATGCGCGCCGAACAGGTCATCAGCGGCGCGATCAGGATCGTGGTCAGGCGGTCGTGCTTCTGGTCGATGACCCGCGCCGCCATGACGCCGGGAATCGCGCAGGCGTGGCTGGACAGCAGCGGGATGAAGGCCCGCCCGTGCAGGCCCGCCGCGCCCATCATCCTGTCCATCAGGAAGGCGGCCCGGGCCATGTAGCCGCTGTCTTCCAGCAGCAGGATGAAGAAGAAGACGATCAGGATCTGCGGCAGGAAGACCAGCACGCTGCCGACCCCTGCGATCAGGCCGTCGACGATCAGGCTGCGCAGCAGGCCGTCGGGCGTCACCGCGGCGACCACGCCGCCCAGCCAGCCGAAGCCCGCCTCGATGCCGTCCATGGCCGGCGCGGCCCAGGCGAACACGGCCTGGAACATCACGAACAGGATGGCCGACAGGATCAGCAGACCGCCGACCGGATGCAGCAGGACGTCGTCGATGCGGCCGGTCCAGGTGTCGGGCCGCTCTGCGGCGCGGACGTGGGCCTTCATGATGCGCTGCGCTTCGGCATGCGCCGCGCGGATCTCGACGGCGGTCGGCTCGCGCCAGGTGTTTTCGGTCGGCGCCACGGTCAGGGCCAGGGTCTCGGCCTGGGCGACCAGGTCCTCGATGCCGCGCTTGCGGGTGGCCACGGTGGTGACGATCGGCGCGCCGATCTCCCGCGACAGGCCTTCGAGGTCGATGCGCAGGCCCTGGCGCTGGGCGATGTCGTACATGTTCAGCGCCAGCACGAACGGCCGGCCGACCTGCTTCAGCTCCAGCGCCAGCCGCAGCACGAGCCGCAGGTTGGTGGCGTCCGCCACGCAGACGATGACGTCGGGCGGTGTCTCGCCGGCCAGCCGGCCCAGCACCGCGTCGCGGGTCACCGCCTCGTCCGGGCTGCGGGCCCGCAGGCTGTAGGTGCCGGGCAGATCGAACACATGCATGACCCGGCCGGAGGCTGCGGTGAGTACGCCCTCCTTCCGCTCGACGGTGACGCCGGCGTAGTTGGCGACCTTCTGGCGGCTGCCGGTCAGGGCGTTGAACAGGGCGGTCTTGCCGCTGTTGGGATTGCCCACCAGCGCCATGCGGGTGGGGGAGGCGACGGCGGCGGTCAAAGCGGGCCCTCCTCGAAGGCGACTTCCACGGCGGCGGCCTCGCGACGGCGCAGGGCCACCCGGGCGTCGTCCAGCCGCACGGCCATCGGATCGTGGCTGAACAGGCCCTCGTGCAGCACCTCGACCTGGGCGCCCTCGACGAAGCCCAGTTCCAGAAGGCGCCGCTCAAGCTCCTCGACGCTCAGGGCGCCGCGCGCATCCTCGTGCGGATGGACCCGCACGATCACGCCGCGCGCGCCGGGCGCGCCCTCGCTCAGGAAGCGGGCGGAGGGGTCAGACTGGGTATGGGTCAAGGTATGCAGGTCCGGGCGCCCGATGAAACTTGCGACTGATTATCAGCGGCGAGAGCGCCTGTCGATGCATCGAAAGCCAATCGTGAACATGCGGCGTTAATACAATCGACACCATGATCGTCCGCGTCGGATACTCACCTCGACGATTCGCAAGGGCGGGTGCTGAATGCAGCGACTCACTCAGATCCTGATCGGCGCCGCGTTCCTCTGCCTGGCGCTCATCCTGTCGCTGTCCATATGGCGCGCCGGGGGTGGCTGGGGTGCGGGCGTATCCGGCTTCGTCGCCGGCATGGGCGTGCTGGGCGTGGTCTACCTGCTGGTGGCCCGCGGCCTGGACCTGGCCAGCCTGCGCGGCGAGCTGGGCGCTATCCGCGAGGCGCACCTGATCCTCACCACCCAGCTGGAGAAGGTCGACGCCCGCCTGACCGAGGTGGTCGAGACGGTCACCGTCGATGCGCTGCGCCGCTCCGAGGAACTGTCCAGCGAAGTCCACATGCTCGAGGACACCGTCCAGCGGATGGCCGAGCGGATGGAGGCGCAGCTGTCCAGCCGCGTCGCCGCCGCCCCGATGCACGCCTTCGGCCACTCGGCCCAGTCCGAGGCCCTGCTCGACACCGTGAAGGCCGCCCTGGCCGAGAACCGCGTCGATCTCTACCTGCAGCCGATCGTGTCGCTGCCGCAGCGCCGGACGGTCTTCTACGAGAGCTTCTCTCGCCTGCGCGACGACAGCGGCCGGGTGATGATGCCGGCCGAGTACCTGTCGGTGGCCGAGCCCGAGGGCCTGGTCGCGGCGATCGACAACCTGCTGCTGTTCCGCTGCGTGCAGATCGTCCGCCGCCTGGCCAAGCAGGACCGCAAGGTCGGCATCTTCTGCAACATCTCGCTGGCCAGCCTGTCGGACGAGCAGTTCTTCCCGCAGTTCCTCGACTTCCTGTCGGCCAACAAGGACATGGCCGGCGCGCTGATCTTCGAACTGGGCCAGTCGGCCTTCTCGCGCCGCGGCGCGGTCGAGGCCCGGCACATGGCCCGTCTGGCCGACCTCGGCTTCCGCTTCAGCCTCGACAAGGTCAACGACCTGGACCTCGACTACCAGGACCTGGCCCGCGCCGATGTGAAGTTCATCAAGGTCGGCGCCCAGATGCTGCTCGACCAGCTGGAAGAGACCGACGGCCGGCTGGTGATCAAGTCGCTGCCTGACCTGCACGCCTCCGACTTCTCGCGCCTGACCCGCCGCTACGGCGTGGAGATCATCGTCGAGAAGGTCGAGAGCGAACGCCAGATCGTCGACATCCTCGACCTCGACCTCGCCTTCGGACAGGGCCACCTGTTCGGCGAGCCCCGCGCGATCCGCGACGCCGTCCTCGCTGAAACCGACCCGCCCGCCGACTTCATGCGGGCCTCGATGCGCCGCGCGGTGGGGTACTAATCCTTCTTTCCTCTCCCCCTTGGGAAGGGGACCATGCGGAGCATGGTGGGGAGGCACGCGGTGCGCCGTCTTCCTTGAAGGAGTCTCTCCCCTCCACCGCTCTCCGAGCGGTCCGCCTCCCCAGCAAGCTGGGGAGGATTGTGTCGGTGATTGACCAGACCACGCCCACCCGTTAGCGCCTCATCCCATGACCGCGCTGCCTCCCGGCCTTGCCGACCTCGCCGACCGCTATGACGTGCTCCTGAGCGACGTCTGGGGCGTCATCCACAATGGCCGGGAGAGTTTCCCCGACGCCTGCGCCGCCCTGGCCCGGTTCCGGGCGGAGAAGGGGCCGGTGGTCCTGATCTCCAACTCGCCGCGTCCG
>JBIKII010000047.1:0-17972 GCA_044361705.1 Caulobacter sp. | reverse complement strand
TTCCTGGCGGCGGACCTGGTGGATGCGCTGGAGTGGTTCCGGGCCCCCATCGTGCTCGGAGACGAGGGCCGGCCCGCCGTGGGCGCTTTCGTGTTGAAGGATCTGGCCGCCGCCCCACGTTTCCGCAGGGTTGCGGTCGAGGTGGTCGGCGACGATCTGTGGGAACGCTACGAGAAGGCCTGATGTTCACCGGAATAGTCACAGACGTCGGCCGCGTGCGCTCCGTGCGCGAGACCAACCGCGACCGTCGCTACGAGATCGAGACGACATACGATGTCGCAGGAATCGACCTGGGTGCATCCATCTCGCACGCCGGCTGCTGCCTGACGGTGGTCGAGAAAGGGCAGGGCTGGTTCGCCGTCGAGGTCAGCCACGAGACCCTGTCCAAGACCACGCTGGATCGCTGGACCGCGGGCCATCGCGTCAACCTTGAGCGCGCCGCGCGCTTGGGCGACGAGATGGGCGGCCATATCGTCTCCGGGCACGTCGACGGCGTCGGAGAGGTGCTGTCGGTCGAGCCCGACGGCGGCTCGCACCGCATTCGCATCCGCGCCCCGCGCCCGCTGCATCGGCTGATCGCGGCCAAGGGCTCGATCACCGTCGAGGGCGTCAGCCTGACCGTCAACGCGGTCGAGGACGATGTCTTCGGCATCAACCTGATCCCGCACACCTGGGAAGTGACCACCCTGGGCGAAATGAAGCCGGGCTACCTGGTCAACCTCGAGATCGACATGCTGGCGCGCTATCTCGCGCGCTGGCAGGAAACCGCGTGACATGTCCCAAGACACCCCCATCTCCCCGATCGAAGACATCATCGAGGACGCCCGCAACGGGCGGCCCTACATCCTGGTCGACGCCGAGGACCGCGAGAACGAGGGGGATGTCATCATCCCGGCCCAGTTCGCGACGCCCGAGCAGATCAACTTCATGGCCCGCCACGCCCGCGGCCTGATCTGCCTGTCGATCACCAGCGACCGCGCCCGCCAGCTGCGCCTGCCGCCGATGACGGCCGACAACCGCGAGAGCATGACGACGGCTTTCACGGTCTCCATCGAGGCGAAGGAAGGCGTCACCACCGGCATCTCGGCCCATGACCGCAGCCACACCATCGCCGTGGCCATCGACCCGACCAAGGGCGTCGACGACATCGTCTCGCCCGGCCACATCTTCCCGCTGGTCGCCCGCGACGGCGGGGTGCTGGTCCGCGCCGGCCATACTGAGGCCGCCGTCGACATCTCGCGGCTGGCCGGCCTGAACCCGGCCGGGGTGATCTGCGAGATCATGAAGGACGACGGGACCATGGCCCGCCTGCCGGACCTGATCAGTTTCGCCCAGCTGCACGGCCTGAAGATCGGCACCATCGCCGACCTGATCGCCTATCGCCGCCGCACCGAGCGCCAGGTCGACCGCGTGCTGGAGACGCCGTTCCACAGCGTCCACGGCGGCGACTTCCGGATGATGATCTACCGCAACCTGATCGACCGCTCCGAGCATGTGGCGATGGTCAAGGGCCGGATCGAGGGCGACAAGCCGACGCTGGTCCGCATGCACCAGGTCGACTTCGCCGTCGACATGCTGGGCTTCAGCGGCGGCCGCCGCGACTATGTCGCCTCGGCCCTGCGCGCCATCGGCGAGAACGACGGTCCGGGCGTGGCGGTGTTCATCCGCGACCCCAGCCCGACCTGGCTGTCGGACCGCTACGGCGGCGACGCGGGCGCGCAGTACCGCAACAACGCCATCCGCGACTATGGCGTCGGCGCGCAAATCCTGCTGGACCTCGGGGTGCGGGAAATGGTCTTGCTCACCTCCAGCACGTTCAAGCCGGCGGCGCTGGAAGGCTACGGCCTGAAGATCGTCGGCCGCCAGCCCATCCAGACCCCCGGAGAGGGGCAGGAGTAACCGACCATGTCCGATGACAAGATCCGCATCCTGATCGTGGAGGGGCGGTTCTATTCCGACCTGGCCGACGCCCTGCTGGCCGGCGCAGTCGACGCCATTACCGCCTTCGGCGCCGAATACGACGTGATCACCGTGCCGGGCGCGCTGGAGATCCCGGCCGTGATCGCCATCGCCGAGGACGCGGGCGGCAAGGGCGTGCGCTACGACGGCTACGTCGCGCTCGGGACGGTCATCCGGGGCGAGACCTATCACTTCGAGATCGTGTCCAACGAGAGCTCGCGCGGCCTCATGGACCTGGCCGTCCGCAAGGGCCTGGCGATCGGCAACGGCATCCTGACCGTCGAGGACGACGAGCAGGCCTGGGCCCGCGCCCGCATCTCCGAGGGCGACAAGGGCGGCGGCGCCGCCCGCGCCTGCCTCGAGGTCGTCAGCATCCGTCAGCGCCTGTCGGGACGGGCCTGATGAGCGGAGAGGGCAAGCCCGCCTCGCTCAAGGCGGCCTATGACAAGCTGGTCGCCGCGACCGAGGAGAAGGGGAACCTGAGCGCCCGCGAGCGCCGGGCCCGCACCGTCGCGCGACTGGCCGCCATCCAGGCTCTCTACCAGATGGAGATGAGCGGGGCGGGGGCCGAGGACGTCATCGCCGAGTTCACCGAGCACCGCTTCGACCGCGACATGGAGGGCGAGACCCTCGCCGAGGCCGACGAGGTCTTCTTCGGGGAGCTGGTCAAGGGCGTGGTCGCCGAGCAGGCGTCCATCGACGGCGCCGTAAAGGGACGGCTGGCCAGCGGCTGGCGTCTTGAACGCATCGACGCGACGCTGCGCGCCATCCTGCGCGCCGGCGCCTGGGAGCTGGTCCGGCGTCCCGACGTGCCGGTCGAGGTCGCCATCGACGAATACGTCGAGATCGCCAAGTCGTTCTTCGAAGGCCCCGAGCCCGGCTTCGTCAACGCCGCCCTCGATGGCATCGCCCGCGATGCCCGGGGGTGAGTTCGACTGGATCGCGCAGCTTCTGAGGCCCCTGACCCGGGGCGCGCCGGAAGCGCTCGATCTGCTCGACGACGCCGCGGTGATCCCGTCGAGACCCGGCTTTGACCTGGTGATCACCAAGGACGCCATGGTCGCCGGCCTCCATTTTCTCCCGGACGATCCCCTCGACCTGGTGGCGCGCAAACTGCTGCGGGTGAACCTGTCGGACCTTGCCGCGAAGGGCGCGCAGCCGTGGGGCTACTTCCTCTCGACGGCCTGGCCGACGGAAGCGGCCTGGGCAGACAAGGCTCTGTTCGCCCAGGGGCTGGCGCAGGACGGCGAAGCCTTCGACATCAGTCTGCTCGGCGGCGACACGGTTACGACGCCAGGCCCCCTGACACTGACCGCCACCCTGCTGGGCTGGACGCCGCAGGGTCGCGCCGTCCGTCGGGCCGGCGCCCGCCCCGGCGACCTGCTGGCTGTCAGCGGCGCAATCGGCGACGGCTGGCTGGGGCTTCAGGCCGCGCTGGGCCAGATCGACAGCCCGTCACTGGCGGATCGCTACCGGCTGCCCACGCCGCGGGTGGATCTGATCCCCGTCCTCCGCGAACACGCCCGCGCTGCCGCGGACGTGTCTGACGGTCTGCTGGCGGACGCGGGCCATATCGCCACCGCCAGCGGCTGTGGGGTCCGTATCGACCTGGACGGCATCCCGCTGTCTCCGGAAGCGCGCGCCTGGCTTGGCGGCGAGCCGGCGCAAGCCGACGCGCTGGCCGCGCTGGCGTCAGGGGGTGACGACTACCAGGTCGTCTGTGCGCTGGCGCCGGACGCAGAGACTCCTGATGGCCTGACCATCATCGGACGCTTTGTCGAAGGGGCGGGGATCGTCGCCTGTTTCGAGGGGCAGGAGATTGCCACCGACCGCCTCGGCTGGACCCACCGCTGATCTAACCCGGCCTTAACCACGGCGTGCGATGAGAGCGACATGCTCCGTCGCCACCTTCTCGCCGCTGCCCCCTTCGCTTTCACCGCAACCGCCGCCCAGGCGGCGGGCGGGGGTGAGGAGAAGGTCAAGGAAGAGCCCTACGTCAACATCTCGCCGATCGCCCTGCCGATCGCCGTGGACGGCAGGCTGATCAACTATGTGTTCGTTCAGCTTCGGCTGACGCTGTCGCCCTCGGCGGACGGCGCGGCCATGCGCACGCGCGAGCCCTGGTTCCGCGACGCGGTCGTTCGCGCGGGCCACAGGACGCCGTTCACGGTCGCGACCGACTATACGAAGATCGACGAGAAGCGCCTTGTCGCCACGCTCTTGCGGGAGGCGAAGGCCATCGCGGGGGCGAAGAACTTCACCTCAGCCCAGCTGATGAGCCAGACCCCCAAGCAGCGCAGTCGCCTTCCGACGCCGTCCGCGCGCTGAGCCCCGACACATTCGCCGCGCCCCAACCGGTTGCGCCCTCGCAGGTCTACTGGCAAACACGGCGGTATTAACAACAGGGGACGCCGGGAGAGGGGTCCCATAACCGGGTGTAACAGGGGCCGACCGGTTCGAGTCGCAAGACTGACCGCCGTCCCCGTGCTCCCGGACAAAACAGGGGCGCTTGGAAACTATGGACATCGACTTTCTCTGGCTGGCGATCCTCGCCGGTCTGCTCGCCGTCGCATACGGCGTTGTGCAGACCCTGGGGCTGCTCAAGAAATCGCCTGGCAACGCACGCATGCAGGAGATCGCCGCGGCGATCCAGGAAGGCGCTCAGGCCTATCTGAACCGCCAGTACACCACCATCGGCATCGTCGGTGTTCTGGTGATCGTCGTGCTGGCCCTGTTCTTCAAGAGCTGGGAACAGCCGGTCGGCTTCGCGGTCGGCGCGATCCTGTCGGGCGCCGCCGGCTTCGTCGGCATGCTGATCTCGGTCCGCGCCAACGTCCGCACCGCCCAGGCCTCGTCCGAGAGCCTGGCCAAGGGCCTCAACATCGCCTTCACCTCCGGCGCCATCACCGGCATGCTGGTGGCCGGCCTCGCCCTGATCGGCGTCGCGGGCTACTACTGGGTGCTCACCGGCCCGATGGGCAATGAGCTGACCAGCCGCACCGTGATCGACTCGCTGGTCGCCCTGGGCTTCGGCGCCTCGCTGATCTCCATCTTCGCCCGTCTCGGCGGCGGCATCTTCACCAAGGGCGCCGACGTCGGCGGCGACATGGTGGGCAAGGTCGAGGCCGGGATCCCGGAAGATGACCCCCGCAACGCCGCCACGATCGCCGACAACGTCGGCGACAACGTCGGCGACTGCGCCGGCATGGCCGCCGACCTGTTCGAGACCTACGCGGTGACCACGGTCGCGACCATGGTCCTGGCCGCCATCTTCTTCCGCGCCGATGCGGCGCTCACCGCCAACATGATGGTGCTGCCGCTCGCGATCTGCGCCGTCGGCATCGTCACCTCGATCATCGGGGCCTTCTTCGTTCGCCTCGGCAAGAGCCAGAACATCATGGGCGCCCTCTACAAGGGCCTCATCGTCACCGGCGTCCTCTCGGCCGTCGCCCTCTACTTCCTGTTCCCGATGCTGGTCGCCGGCCAGATCGAGTTCACGCCCTACGGCGCGCTCGAAGCCAAGGCCTACGGGGCCATGGAACTGTTCTGGTGCTCGATCGTCGGCCTGGTCATCACGGCCCTGATCGTCGTCATCACCGAGTACTACACCGGCACCGGCTTCCGTCCGGTGAAGTCGGTCGCCCAGGCTTCGGTCTCCGGTCACGGCACCAACGTGATCCAGGGCCTGGCCATGTCGCTGGAAGCCTGCGCGGCCCCGGCCATCGTGATCATCGGCGGCATCATCGTCGCCTACGGTCTGGCCGGCCTGTTCGGCATCGCCATCGCCGTGACCGCCATGCTGTCGCTGGCCGGCTTCATCGTCGCCCTCGACGCCTTCGGCCCGGTGACGGACAACGCCGGCGGCATCGCCGAGATGGCCGGTCTTCCGCCGGAAGTCCGCGTCACCACCGATGCGCTGGACGCCGTGGGCAACACCACCAAGGCCGTCACCAAGGGCTACGCCATCGGTTCGGCCGGCCTGGGCGCCCTGGTGCTCTTCGCCGCCTATACCGAGGACCTGAAGTTCTTCACGGCCGAAGCCGCTCCCGGCAGCTTCTTCTATGACCTCGGCGCCGTGGCCTTCGACCTTTCCAACCCCTACGTCGTCGTCGGCCTGCTGTTCGGCGGCCTGCTGCCCTTCCTGTTCGGCGGCATGTCGATGACCGCCGTCGGTCGCGCCGCCCAGGCGGTCGTGGTCGAGGTTCGTCGCCAGTTCCGCGAGAACCCCGGCATCATGACCGGCGAGGTCAAGCCCGAGTACGGCAAGGCCGTCGACATCCTGACCAAGGCCGCGATCAAGGAAATGATCGTGCCGTCCCTGCTGCCGGTCGTCTCGCCGGTGGTGCTGTTCTTCGCGATCAACGCCATCGCCGGCAAGGTCAACGCCTTCGCCAGTCTCGGCGCCATGCTGATGGGCGTGATCGTGACGGGCCTGTTCGTCGCCATCTCGATGACCTCGGGCGGCGGCGCCTGGGACAACGCCAAGAAGGTGATCGAAGAAGGCTTCACCGACAGCGACGGCGTCACCCACGGCAAGGGCTCCGAAGCCCACAAGGCCGCGGTGACCGGCGACACGGTCGGCGATCCCTACAAGGACACCTCCGGTCCGGCCGTGAACCCGATGATCAAGATCGCCAACATCGTGGCGCTCCTGCTCCTGGCGGTTCTGGCCCACTAGACCCGGCGAGGGAGCCGGCCTTCCGGCTCCCGATCCACAGACTAACGAGAGAGGCCCCGGAGAGCGATCTCCGGGGCCTTTCCTTGTGGGGTGTTCTGACGTTGAGTGCGGGCGGCCGCCAGCGTCCGCTATGGGTGGAAAGCTGCCATCCCCACTAGGAAGGCCAAGCATTTCGCAGGAACCGGCGAAGCTTCGCATCCCCTTCCTCAGTGATGGGATACGCAACGCCCAGGGCCGCGCAAGCAGCGCGCCCCTCACGAACCAAGGCGTCAAGGACCTTGAGGTGGACGGCCAGCATGGCGCGCGTGTCCCGCTTGGCCAGGGTGGCGAGGGCCTCTGAGGTCAGGTCATTCAACGTCGCCTGCTGGTCGGCGTTCAAGCGTCGATAGAGCGAGAATGGGTTCTGGTAGAAGTTCGCCGGATCGATCTGCACGGCCATGAGCTGGGCGACCTGGGCGTTGATCAGGTCGAGCTCCATCATGGTGAACGTGGACCACTGGCCGCGACGCAATGTCCTCAGGGGCCAGGTGCCACCCTGTCGCGTTATGCGCACAATGACCTCGACGATGCGTCCGATGACCGCCACCGGGGCTTCCCAGCCCAGCGTCAGTCGGGGCGCCAGATCACCTTTGTCCACCACGACCCGAAAGACGGGGCGCTTCTGATCTGCCACGCGCGACGCTGCCTCAAAGCAAAGGTCCAAGCGTACGCCGCCGTCGAACAAGGCGTGCACCAACTTCATCCCAGGGGCCGTGCCGTCGGACCACGCGATGATCGGCTTGATGGACGAGAGCATGGCTTCTCGCCCACTGAACACCTCGTCTAGGCAGGCGTCGCGCACCGAGAGATATGCGTCGATGTCGGACAGCGGGTCGGCATCTTCCCGAGCGAGACTTCCTTGGAGCCAAAGTCCGTCAATTCGAGGATCGCCAGCGACGATGGCGGCCAGCGCATCGAGCGCCGCGTCGCGCTCGCGCAAGATATCGGTTTGGTCCATGGCTACTCCTCCAACGGCAGTGGTTAGCGACAGCCCTTCACGCCGTCCAACGGTTCCGGGAAAGCATGTACGTCCCGCATCCGAACGTCCGCTTAGGGTCGAAAGCGGTCGCAGCGGTGAGGACGGCGGACAGTTTGTCCTACGGCCCAGCCCGCGCTCTTGGACGGTGGTCGCCTGTCCCTCACTATGGCGCGACCGAACAGAGTGACCTGAAAGGACGGCGACATGGCTTTGCTCGACGAGCTCAAGGCGGACCAGCTGGCGGCGCGCAAGTCGAACGACCGTCTGAAGGCTGACCTGCTGAGCACCCTGATCGGCGAAGCGACGCAGATCACGACCGAAGAGTTCAAGCGCGGCGTGACGGAGGTGACGGACGAAAAGATCGCCGCGACCGTCGCCAAGTTCCTGAAGAGCACGAAGCTCACGCTGGAGACCCTCGCCAGCGAGCGCGCCCGCCTGATCGAAACCGGTGGCGATGCCTCGAAGGTCGACGCGCGCATCACGGCGGCGGAAACCGAGCAGGCGATCCTTTCAACGTACAGCCCAAAGCAGATGACGGAAGCGGAGCTGCGCGACGCCATCAATGCCTTCCGGGCCGCGAACCCGGACGCCAACGTCGGCGCGATCATGGCTCACCTGAAAGACACCTTCGGCGGCCGGTATGACGGCAAGGCGGCCAGCGCGCTGGCCAGGGGCTAGGCGAAGGGCGCCCTTGCCATCGAAGCAAGACACCCGAGACAGCGAAACGGCCGCTCCACCGTCTTTGGACGGTCAAGCGGCCGCTTCAGGATTGCGCCTGTTGTGGATGTCTAGCGGTCGCCCGGACGGTTGCCCGGGACGCGCTCTTCCTCGTCGCGCGGCAGCATGCCGCCGCGGCCGACGTTGCCGAGCAGTTGCTCGAGAATGGTCATCTCGCGGCCGCGGGTCGGCGTCTCACGGTCGTTGACCGCGACGATCTTGCCGTCCTTCAGCGAGTAGCTGTTGACCGTGGCCACCTGCTCGGTGGCCGGGTCGAAGGCGATGGCCACGATGTCGCGACGCGCGACGCGCGGCTGATAGAAGGCCACCCGGTCGGTCACCTGGGTCATGTAGAACCACAGGTTTGGATCAAAGGTCGACTGCACCGACGGCGAGCCCAGCTTGCCCATGACCGTCGACTTGGTGTCTTCGCCCGGCTTCACATCCGCCGGATTGACTTCGACGGCCTGGAATCCCGAGTAGGTGGTGATGGGCGTGCAGGCGCCGGTCGCCAAAAGGGCCGTGGCGGCGGTGGCGGCAAGGACGACTTTGCGAAACATCTCGGCTCCCGGGTGCGCAACGCGTGGCGCAGTGCTTTGACCTATCGCCCGCGGGCGCTTAGTTCAATGCCTCGCTTAGCCCCGGCAGGCGGCGAAATCGAGGCGACATATCTGCGATGCTGAAGCGTTTCTTCCAACCCAGGCCGGCCCGGATCGCGGGCGAAGCCCTCTACGCGGCCGCGGCGGCCCAGGCGCGGGCCCCCGGCTTCTATGTCGAAGCCGGCGTGCCGGACACGCGGGAGGGCCGTTTCGAGCTCTACACCCTGCATGTGATCCTGCTGATGGACCGGCTGCGCGGGCAGGGCGAGGCGGCCGACGAAACCAGCCAGGCCCTGTCCGAACGCTATGTCCGCGGACTGGATGACGCGTTCCGCGAGCTCGGTATCGGCGACGTGGGCCTGGCCAAGCGGATGAAGGCGCTGGGACAGGCCTTCTACGGACGGCTGAAGGCCTACAGCGAGGCCTTCGCCGCCCTGCCGGACGGCGCGCCGCTGCGCGACGTGGTGGCGCGCACCGCGCTCGAGGGCGGCGATGGCGATGCCGACGCGCTGACGGCCTACGTCCTCCGCAGCCGGGAAGCCCTGGCGTCACAGCCGCTGGAGCAGCTCTGCGCCGGCGTCGTCACCTGGGAGAGCCTGTCATGATCGGTGAGTCGCCCTGGAAGGCGCCCTTCCGCTTCATCGAGATCGGCGCTGCGCCGGTCAAACGCCTGCTGGAGGCTGACGCCGCGACGCTGAAGGCGGTGGCGCGGCATCTGGATATCGAGGCCGTGGCGTCACTGTCGGCGGAGCTGACGGTTCGGCCCTGGCTGGACGGGGCGGAGATTCGCGCGACGTTCAGCGCTGTGGTGACCCAGCTCTGCGGCGTCAGCGCCGAGCCGTTCGACCAGGACGTCGCCGGAGCGTTCATGGTCCGTGTTCTGGCGGCGGGCAGTCCCAACGCCCCGACCGAACCTGTCGGCGAGGAAGTCGACCTCGACCCGGAGGCGGATGACCCGCCGGACGTGGTCGATGGCGGGGCCTTCGATCTCGGCGGCTACGTCGTCGAGCACCTGTCGCTCGAGCTGGATCCGTTCCCGCGCAAGCCCGGTGCGACATTTCAGCCCCCTGAACCGACCGAATCGGCTTCGCCGTTCGCGGTGCTCAAGCTGCTCCGAAAGGATGATGCCCCGGAATGACGCTTTCCGGAGGCCGGGCTTGCATCCTCTCCCGGCGGGGGTAAGTTCCGCGCGCTGCGCCTTCAGGGCGCGTCCGTGACGGAATCGCGACCGGCCTTGCCCCAAACACTCGTCATTTCCATCGATGCCATGGGCGGCGACCACGGCCCCGCCGTGACCGTCGCCGGCGTCGATGTCGCCGCCAGGTCGTTGCAGGATGTGCGCTTCCTGCTCCACGGCGACGCCGAGACGATCAACGCCGAGCTCGCCCGCTACCCGGCCGCACGGGCCGTCAGCGAGGTTCGTCACACCGACCGCGCCATTTCCATGGACGAGAAGCCCGCCCAGGCCATGCGCCGCGGCAAGGGCTCCAGCGTCTGGAACGCGGTCGAATCGGTGAAGGCCGGCGAGGCGGGCGGTGCGGTGTCCGCGGGTAACACCGGCGCGCTGATGGCCATCTCCATGCTGATCCTGCGGATGGCCAAGGACATCAACCGGCCGGCCATCGTCGCCAGCTGGCCGACCAGCCGGGGGATCACCGCTGTGCTGGACGTCGGCGCCAACGTCGAGAGCGACGCCGAGCAGCTGGTCGAGTTCGCCATCATGGGCGCGGCCTTCCACCACGCGGTGCATGGTTCGGAGCGTCCGACGGTCGGCCTCCTCAACGTCGGCTCTGAAGAGCAGAAGGGGCATGAGGAGGTGCGTGAGGCCCACGCCCTGCTGCGCGCCACCAAGCTGGACCTTGACTACCACGGCTTCGTCGAGGGCAACGACATCGCCAAGGGCACCGTTGATGTCATCGTCACCGACGGCTTCACCGGCAATATCGCGCTGAAGACGGCGGAAGGCCTGGCGCGGTTCTTCGCCAACGAGCTGCGGGCCAGCTTCAAGTCCAGCCCGATGTCGATGCTCGGCGCGCTGTTCGCGTCCGGCGCCCTGGGCAAGATGCGCAAGCGCATGGACCCGGGCGCCGTCAACGGCGGCCCGCTGCTCGGTCTCAACGGGATCGTGGTCAAGAGCCACGGCGGCGCGGACGCCAAGGGGTACGCCGCCGCCATTCGCGTGGCCGTCGATCTGGCCCGCAGTGATTTCTCCGCCGAGATCGACCGCAACATGCAGCGGTTGACGGCCACACTGTCGCAGCCGGCGCCCGCGCCGGCCGAAGGAGCGAGCGAGTGAGCGTTGTGCGTAGCGTCGTGACCGGCGTTGGCGGCTATCTGCCGCCGGACGTGGTCAGCAACGAGGCTCTGTCCCGGGTCGTGGACACCTCGGACGAGTGGATCCGCGAACGCACCGGCATCCGCCAGCGGCACCGCGCCGCCGACGACCAGGCTGTGTCCGACCTCGCCGTAGAGGCTGCCAGGCAGGCGCTCGAAGCGGCCGGCCGAACGCCGGGCGACATCGACCTGATCATCGTGGCGACCACCACCGCCGACCTGACCTTTCCGGCGACGGCTGCCATCGTGCAGCGCAAGCTCGGCTGTCCGGTCGGCATCGCCTTCGACGTCCAGGCCGTCTGCTCCGGCTTCGTCTACGCCATGAGCGTCGCCGACGGCTTCGTCGCCCGTGGGCATGCGAAGTGCGCGCTGGTCATCGGCGCGGAGACCATGACCCGCCTTATGGACTGGACCGACCGCGGCACCTGCGTGCTGTTCGGCGACGGCGCCGGCGCGGTCGTCATGGAGCCCGTGGAAGGGCAGGGGACCACCGCTGATCGCGGCCTGCTCGGCTTCGCCCTCCGCTGTGACGGGACCAAGCAGGACCTGCTCTACGTCGACGGCGGCCCGTCGACCACCGGGACGGTCGGCAAGCTGCGCATGCAGGGCAACCAGGTCTTCAAGCACGCAGTGATCAACATCTCCGAGGCCGTGGTCGCCGCGGCCAGCGCCGCCGGGGTTGAGGTGTCGGACGTCGACTGGTTCATCCCCCATCAGGCCAACGAGCGGATCCTGAAGGGTGTCGCCAACCGACTGGGGATCGACGAGCACAAGGTCATCCAGACCGTTGGCGATCATGCCAACACCTCGGCCGCCTCCATCCCGCTGGCGCTCGCCCAGGGCGTCGCCGACGGCCGGATCAAGAAGGGCGATCTCCTGCTCCTGGAGGCCATGGGCGGCGGTCTCACCTGGGGCGCCTGCGTCGTACGGCTTTAGGCCGGGATTCCGCTGACGCCGGGAACCCTTTGACTTGACGCGGCAATCGGGCCATGCACCCTGCTTCCTACAGGGGTGTTCTGGAGACCGGGGGCATGAAGGGCGAGACCCTCACGCGGGCGGATTTGACCGAAGCGGTGCACGAAGAGGTCGGCCTCACGCGGCAGGACTGCGGCGGGCTGGTCGAGCGTACGCTCGATCTGGTGGCCGAGGCGCTCGAGAACGGCGAGACCGTCAAGCTGTCCGGCTTCGGCGTGTTCCAGGTCCGCGCCAAGAAGGCGCGCATGGGCCGCAATCCCAAGACCGGCGAGCCGGCCGAGATCGAGCCCCGCCGGGTCATCGGTTTCCGGGCCTCGCAGGTCATGAAAGCGCGCATCGATCGCGCGCTGAGCGACTAGGGCGCGCCGGTGGCGAAGGGCCCCAACGCCTTCCGCACCATCTCTGAAGCCGCCGACGAGCTTGGCGTGCCGCAGCACGTGCTGCGCTTCTGGGAGACCAAATTCTCCTTCATCCGCCCGATGAAGCGCGCCGGCGGCCGACGGTTCTACCGGCCGCAGGACATCGCCGTGCTGCGCGGCGTGCGGGCGCTGCTCCACGACGAGGGCCTGACCATCAAGGGCGTCCAGAAGCTCCACAAGGAGCAGGGCGTTCGACGTCTCGTCAGCGTCGGCGCCGGTGAGGCCGTCCCCACGACGTCCACCAGCTCTGCCGATGAGAGCGCGGGCGGACCTGCCCGGCTGGATGACGGGGCGCGGGACCGGCTGGGTTTCGCGCTGGAGGACCTGACCAACATCAAGGCCCGCCTCGACGCCCTGCTGGAGCGGCGCTGAAACTTCCGCAAATGCCCCATTGCCGGGCCCGGAGGCGGCGCCTATAAGGGCGCTCCCCATCGGCGGGCCGCTCGCGGTTCGTCGAAAACGGTGTCGGAGCGTGGCGCAGCCTGGTAGCGCACTTGACTGGGGGTCAAGGGGTCGCAGGTTCGAATCCTGTCGCTCCGACCATCGTTTTCCCGCTGATCCCTAGCGGTTCATCCACTTCATCAGCGGGATCAGCGGCAGGCCCCAGGCCGTGCCGACGATGGCGTAGAAGGCCAGCTGGGCCGCCCAGTGGGCCGGCAGGTGGTCCGCCACGGCCAGCGCCGCCGCGACATAGACAAACAGGAACACCAGCATCGCCAGGGTTCCGATGAGCTTCTTCAGTCGCGGGTTCATTGTGCCTCCGGCGGCGCGACGGGGTCGCGCCGCCTTCGACATAGAGTGACGCTAGCGTCGTTTGAAGAGGCCAACGATGAACAGCAGGATCACCGCGCCCAGGGTCGCGAAGATCAGGGTGCCCAGAAGGCCGCTGACGCCGATGTCCAGTTGGGTCGCGATGAACCCGCCGATCAGGCCGCCGATGACGCCGACCACCAGGTTGGTGATCAGCCCGTGGTTGCGGCCCATGATCTTCTCCGCCAGCCAGCCAGCGGCGATACCGATCAGAATTGCGGCGATCCAGCCCATGAATTTCTCCTCCAGCCCCGTGATCGGGCTTTGACGAAACAGTGCTGAGGCCTCCGGGGTTCCACAAGGACGGCGAGGTCACCGTTTCGGCATCAGCCCGATCATCGCCAGGAGCGCGGTCGCGCCCGCGACCGCGGTCGCCGCGAGCGCGGGAAACCCTTTGATATCAAGGCCCAGCAGCGCGGCGATCGACGTCCCCGCGACCACGCCGGCCAGGCCCAGGCCCAGGCAGGCGAACAGCGAGCGCCGCACGCCGATCAGCGCGCGCGCCAGCACCCCGGCCAGCAACCCGATCACAACAGCGGCGAAGAGGCCCGGTCCTGACATCGTTCCCAGCATGACAGCGGATCGTCAGGACGTCACGGCTCTGGACCCCGCGCCATGACCGGCCTAGGTACTCCTTGCCGATTATTCGCCCCCTCCCCGGGGCCCAGCAGAGGCGGCGATGACTTCGTTCCTGCGTTCCGACCGGTCCCGTCCGGTCGCGGTCTGGCTGTTCGCCGTGGCCGCTCTTGTCCTGGCCATGGTCGTCGTGGGCGGGGCCACCCGCCTGACCGGATCTGGCCTTTCGATCACCGAATGGAAGCCCGTCACCGGCGCCGTGCCGCCGATGTCCGAGCAGGCCTGGCAGACCGAGTTCGCCAAGTACAAGGTCATACCCCAGTACACCCAGCTGAACCGCGGCATGAGCCTTGGCGAGTTCAAGGGCATCTACTGGTGGGAGTGGGGCCATCGCCTGCTCGGCCGCGTGATCGGCCTGGCCTTCGCCGTGCCCTTCGCCGTCTTCCTGATCCGGCGGGAGATCCCAAGGCGCCTGATCTGGCGCTGCGGCGTGATGCTGGGCCTGGGCGGCCTGCAGGGCGCCATCGGCTGGTGGATGGTCTCCAGCGGCCTGGCCGACCGGGTGTCGGTCGCGCCGGAACGGTTGGCGACCCACCTTGGCCTGGCCCTGGTCCTGTTCATCCTGCTGGTCTGGACCGGTCTGGAGGCCTGGAACGGCGCGCCCCGACAGGAGAATCCGACCCGCTGGCGTGCGGTGGCCTGGGCCTTCCTCGGCGCGGTGATGTTCCAGAGCCTGCTGGGCGCGCTCGTGGCCGGTTCTGACGCCGGTTACATCTTCAACGACTGGCCGCTCATGAATGGCGCGCTCGTGCCCCAAGACTATGCCGGCGACACCTTGTGGGCGACGATCGCCCACAACCAGGCCTCGGTGCAGTTGCACCACCGGATCGGCGCCTACCTGCTGTTCGCTGGCGCCATCGTCATGGCCGCCATGGCCTGGCGGGCGCGCTACCTGCCGTATCAGGCAAGGGTTCTGGCGCTGGTCGCTATGGGCGTCACGGTGATGCAGGCTGTTCTGGGCATCGCGACGCTCATGGCCGGCGTGCCGCTGTCGCTGGGCATCCTGCATCAGGCCGGCGCGGTGTTCCTGCTCGCGGCGGCGACTGCCTTCGCCTGGCGCGTGCGACGACCGTAGGGCAGGGAAGACGCATTCGGTATTATAATACCGTTATACGCAAACCCTTGTCACACATGGGTTTGCGCCCACCCTGCGCGCTTCATGTGTTGACAGCCCGCCGGGGCGCGGGTATTGCCCCGCCCTCACGTCGGGAACCGCTCGTTCCCGCCCGCAATACGGATCTGTCCCATGATGAAGACCACGGCTTCTTTGAAGCCCGCCGAGGTCGAGAAGAAGTGGATCGTGATCGACGCCGAGAACGCCGTTGTCGGCCGTCTCGCGTCCTTCATCGCCATGCGTCTTCGCGGCAAGCACCGCCCTGACTACACCCCGCACGTCGACTGCGGCGACTACGTCGTCGTGATCAACGCCGACAAGGTGAAGTTCACGGGCCGTAAGCTCGACCAGAAGATCTACTACCGCCACACCGGCCACCCGGGCGGCGTCAAGTCGATCACCGCCGGCAAGCAACTGGCCGGCCGCTTCCCCGAGCGCGTGCTCGAGAAGGCCGTCGAGCGCATGCTGCCGAAGGAAAGCCCGCTGGCCCGCGCGCAGATGACGCACCTGCGCATCTTCAACGGCGCCGAGCACACTCATCAGGCTCAGAGCCCTGAGCCCGTCGCGTTCGCTGAACGCAACAGCAAGAACACCCGGAGCCAATAAGTCATGGCCGAAGCCCAAGGTTTCGAGGCCCTGCAAGGCCTCTCGTCGAACCCCGACGTCGCGCCGGCCGAACGCAAGGTCGACGCCCAGGGTCGCTCCTACGCGACCGGCAAGCGCAAGAACGCGGTCGCCCGCGTGTGGATCAAGCCCGGCAAGGGCACCATCACGATCAACGGTCGTGACCAGGAGGTCTACTTCGCCCGTCCCGTGCTGCGCATGATGATCGCCCAGCCCTTCCAGGTCACCGACCGGGTCGGCCAGTTCGACGTCGTCGTCACCGTCCTCGGCTCGGGCCTGTCGGGCCAGGCCGGCGCGGTGCGTCACGGCATCTCCAAGGCCCTGACCTACTTCGAACCGACCCTGCGTCCGGTCCTGAAGCCGCACGGCTTCCTGACCCGCGACAGCCGCGTGGTTGAACGCAAGAAGTACGGCAAGGCCAAGGCCCGCCGCAGCTTCCAGTTCTCGAAGCGCTAGTCGTTCGCGAACCTGTTTTGCGAAAGGGCGCTTCGGGCAACCGAGGCGCCCTTTTTCTTTGTGCCCTCGTTCTCCGTTTTCCCGGCGCAGGCCGGGCGCCATGACGGGGGGCGCGGTGTTTGAAATGTGGGCCCCGGCCTTCGCCGGGGAAACGGAGCATTGGACATGGCCAAGGTCTTCATCGACGGCGAAGCCGGCACCACGGGCTTGCAGATCCGCGAGCGGCTGGCCGGCCGCAAGGACATCGAGCTGCTGTCCATCGCCCATGAGAAGCGCAAGGACGCCGGCGCGCGGGCCGAGCTGCTGAACGCCGCCGATGTTTCGATCCTCTGCCTGCCGGACGATGCGGCCATCGAGGCGGTGGCCATGGTCACCAACCCGTCGGCCAGGATCATCGACGCCTCGACCGCCCACCGCACCGCCGAGGGCTGGACCTACGGCTTCCCGGAGATGACCCGTGACCAGCGAGCCGCCGTGGCGGCCTCCACGCGCGTCTCCAACCCCGGCTGCTACCCGACCGGGGCGATCGCCCTGATCCGGCCGCTGGTTGCCGCCGGGCTGCTGCCCCAGGACTGGCCGGTCAGCATCAACGCCGTCAGCGGCTACTCGGGCGGCGGCAATCCGATGATCGCCGAGTTCGAGGACATCGAGAGCCCCGGCTACACGCCGGTCGCCTACCGCATCTACGCCATGGGCCTGGAGCACAAGCACGTCGGCGAGATGCGGATCCATTCGGGCCTGCTGACCCGCCCGCTGTTCGCGCCGGCCGTTGGCCGCTATCGCCAGGGCATGATCGTCGAGGTTCCGCTGCATCTGTCCCTGATGGGCAGCGGCTGCTCACTGCAGGACGTCCATGCCGCGCTTGCAGAGGCCAATCATGGCGAGCCCTTCGTCGAGGTGGCCTCGCTGGACGAGGCGGCGGCGGTCAAGACGCTCGATCCCGAAGGCCTCAACGGCACCAACCGGATGAAGCTGTTCGTGTTCGGCGCCCCCTCGACGCGGCAGGCGCGGCTGGTGGCGCTGCTCGACAACCTCGGCAAGGGCGCGTCCGGCGCGGCGGTGCAGAACATGAACCTGATGCTGGGCCTGCCCGAGGCCGCCGGCCTGTGACCCTGCGGCGGGCGTCCCCCGCCAATACGGCGGTCCTGCGGAGCCTGATGGCGACCAGCAACGGCTACGAGCGACCGGCCGCGCGGGCGATGATCGTCGCGTTCGCGCAGACCTGGAGCGTGCCGGACGGCCCGCACGAAGTCTGGCTCGCCGACGACGGCGGCGCGGTCGTGGGCTTCTTCGCCCTGATCCCGCACGGCGCGGACCAGGAGCTCGATCTGTTCTTCACCGACAACGCCGCCCAGGGCGCAGGCCTCGGCCGCCGGCTGTTCGAGGCGATGGCGGCGCGGGCAAGGGCGCTGGGCGCGACGTGCGTTGTGATCTCGTCGAACCCGGAGGCGGCCGGCTTCTACCGCCGGATGGGCGCGGTCGACGTAGGGGTCACGCCGCCGGGCGACGGCATCGACTGGGAAAGGCCGAAGCTGAAGCTCATGCTCTGACTTTCATCCCCAACCCTCGTCATCGTCGGACTTGTTCCGACGACCCATGAACACGGACAACAGAGAGGGAGACGCTGGAAGCA
>JBIKII010000200.1:0-5452 GCA_044361705.1 Caulobacter sp. | reverse complement strand
CCGTGACGCTGGAGCGGATCTTTCAGGAGAAGGGCGTCGAGATCGACTGGCGCTGCCCCGACGACCTCTGCTTCCGCGGCGAGAAGCAGGACCTGATGGAGATCGTTGGCAACATCATCGAGAACGCCGGCAAGTGGTGCCGTGGCAAGGTGCGGGTGAACGCCGTCGCCAGCGGGGCCGAGGTGATGACCGTCACGGTCGAGGACGACGGCCCCGGCCTGCCCGCCGACCGCCGCGAGGACGCCCTCAAGCGCGGCGCACGTCTGGACGAGAGCGCTCCGGGCTCAGGCCTGGGCCTTGCGATCGTCGACGAACTGGCCCGCGCCTACGGCGGCGCTCTGGCGCTCGGCGATTCGCCGATGGGCGGACTCAAGGTCGAGATCACCCTGCCGCGTGCGGAAAGCTGAAAACGTCGTTTCAGCCGGCGTTAACTCCGTTCGGCGCAAGGATTGGCTGGAAGCGAATGGCTTCCTGTCGAGCATGATGACCGCTTTGTCGCCAGACAAGATCACGATGCTGAAAGGACTCCTCGCCGCGTCACCCGATGACGTGGTGCGCGGTCTCGAGCGCGCGGTCTGCAAGGAAGGCTCCAGCGGATCCCTGGCCGCCATCGGCGCCCTGATCGAGCACGAAGTCCAGATGCGCTCGGTGCGCGCCCATGTGCTGGCGCCGGTGAAGGGGTTGTTCCGGCCGCGCCACGCCGACAACAGGACTGCCTTTCCCGTCCCCGCGCTGTCGCTGCTGTGGAAGGCGCTGCAGGCGGACAAGCCCGACTGGGTGAAACAGGCGCAGGACGCCTGCTACTACATCGATCCCGACGAGCCATCGCCGCCGGTCTTCGACGTTCTCTGCAGCCGCGCGGCCGGGGGACTGCGCGCCGGCGACAAGCCGGAATACCTCGCCGTCGTCTCCATGCTCGAGGCGGATCGGCGCGGCTCGACCCAGTCGCTGATCCTGGCCCTCGATCTGGCGCCGATCGTCCGGCCGCCGCTGCTGAAGCTGACTGACTGGCTTCAGCGCATGAGCGACGAACGCCGGGCCAGCGCGCGCATCGCCTACAAGGACTCCGGCGCGGCCGGCGAGGGCGGCGGGCCCTTGATGTTCGAGATGCTGGCAGCGCACCTGAAGCACCCCTTCCAGATCCTGCGCGTGGTCTCGGCCATCATGGACCACCCGGGCGAGCGCTACCTCGCCGCCTCCGAGCTCGCGCCGTTCGGCGAGCGGGCGATCGACGCCATCGAAGCCCAGGTGACGCTGGTCAAGACCCTGCGCCCAGGCACGGGCGTCGGCGCGGCCGAGCAGGCGGCGCAGGCGGTGCAGGCGGCGGTCGAGACCATCACCGAGCTGGATCAGTCGGTGCAGCTCTATCGCGACGGGCCCTGGGGACAGCGCGTCGTGAAGCTGAAGCAGGGCCTGGCCTCCACGGTGGAGCAGCGCCTGTTCGAGATCGAGGAGGCGGTGGCCCTGGCGCTGCCGATGCAGAAGCTGCGCTACTCGGCGCGGCTCGTATCGACGGCGCCCAAACTTGACGAGCCGCCCAGCGATGGCGCCCTGCAGCTGGCCACGGGATTGCTGACCTTCTCGGAAGCGGTGCGAGGCTGCGCCAACGAAGGCGGCTTCGCCGGCGCCCGCAGCAAGGTGCATGAGACCGTCGGCATCCGCATCGACCGCTATGTCGAGGACGTGCTCGAGCAGATCCGCCTGGGCGACGCCATCGACATCCAGCGCGCCCATGAGTTTCTCGACGTCGCCGCCCAGCTGATGAGCCTGGTGCGGGATCGCAAGGCGGGCGGCGTGGTGCGTCGTCGCGCCGCAGCTGCCTGAGCCTCTCGCTATCGCGAGCGTGATCAGCTAACACCCCGTCATGTTCGCATTCTGGATCGCGGCGGCGGCCCTTTCAGCGGCCGTGGGCTGGCTGATGCTCCACGGCTCACGCGTGGCGTCGGTCCGCGCCACAGGTGACGATCCGACGCTGGCCGTTCACCGGCGCCAGCTCGACGAAATCGACGATCTGGCCGCACGGGGCCTGCTCCCCGAGAGCGAGGTCCGGTCGGCTCGCGCCGAGGCCGGTCGCCGGCTTCTCTCGGCCGCCGACAGCGCCGTCGCCCCGGAAAGCGCGACCGGCCGCCGCCTGGCCCTGGCGGCCGCGGTGATCGCCCCGCTTCTGGCGCTGGGGGCTTACCTGGTCGTTGGCGCGCCCGACCGCAAAGACCAGCCCTACGCCGCCCGTCTGGCGGAGTGGCGGTCGGGCGATCTGGAAAGCCTCGACATGCCCCGGCTCGCCGCCATTCTGCGCGCCATCACCATTGAGCGGCCGAATGACGCCGAGGCCTATTACAAGCTGGCGTCCGTCGAGCTGGGCCGGGGCGACGCTATCGCCGCCGGCACGGCCCTGCGCCGCGCCGTCCGCATCGCGCCGGAGCGCGCCGACCTCTGGGCGCTGCTCGGCGAATCGTTCGTCGTCCAGGGCGAGGGACGCGTCGACGGCGACGCCCGCACGGCCTTCGCCGAGGCGCTGAAGCGCGATCCGACCAACGTCAGCGCCCGCTACTTCCTCTCGCGGGCCGAAATCCAGGATGGACGTGTGGCCGAAGGGCTTGCCGGCTGGCGGGCGCTGCTGGCGACCCTGCCGTCGGCCCGCCCTTCCGAACAGGCCGTTCGCGCCGCCCTGACCGCCGAGATCGCGGCGGTCGAGAAGGCCGGCGCCCTGCCGACGGTCACACCGGCCCCCGAGCCGCAGCCGGGCCTGCCCGACGCCGCCGCGATCCGGGGCATGGTCGAGGGCCTCGCGGCGCGCCTGGAAACAGACCCCAACGACCCCGAGGGTTGGGTGCGGCTGGTTCGCGCCTGGACCGTGCTGGGCGAGACCGGCAAACGTGACGCCGCCCGCGACAAGGCGCGTGCGCTCTTCAAGGACAATCCGCAGGTGCTTCAGGCCCTCGACCAGGCGGCGGAGGCTCCGCGATGAGCTTCTGGCCGAAATCCCGCACAGCCCGCCGGCGCCTGACCATCCTGCTGGCCATCGCGCCCGTGCTGGCGCTGGCCGTCGGCCTCACCATGTGGGGCCTTCGGGACTCCATCTCGCTGTTCTACACCCCGGCCCAGGCGCTTGAGGCCAAGGTCGCGCCCGGCCGCGCCGTCCAGCTGGGCGGCCTCGTCGAGGTCGGCAGCGTTCGCAAGTTCCCTGACGGCCGCGTCGAGTTCTCCGTGACCGACAACAAGGCCTCGGCGAAGATCAGCTACCAGGGCGACCTGCCCGACCTGTTCCGCGAAGGACAGGGCATCGTGGCCGAGGGGGCGTTCGACGCTTCCGGCCTGTTCGTCGCCCGCCGCGTGCTGGCCAAGCACGACGAGCAGTACATGCCCCGCGAGGTCGCCGACGCGATCAAGGAGCAGGGCGAGTGGCGCGGAGACGGAGCAAAGGGCGCCGATGACCGCTGAGCTGGGCGCCTTCGCCCTGACACTGGCCCTGGCCCTGTCGGTGGTCCAGACCCTGCTGGGTCTGCTCGGCGCGCGCCGCCCGGCGCTGGCCGGCGCGGCGAACGGCGCCTCGCTGGGCGCCTTTCTCTGCGTCGCGGCGGCCTTCGCCGCGCTGACGGTCGCCTATGTGACCTCGGACTTCTCGGTCGCCAACGTGGCCGCCAACTCCAACACCGCCAAGCCGATGCTGTACAAGGTGGCCGGCGTCTGGGGCAATCACGAGGGCTCGATGCTCCTGTGGTGCATGGCGCTGACCGGCTACGGCGCCGCGGTGGCGGGGTTTGGCCGCGACCTGCCGCTGGCGTTGCGCAGCCGTACGGTCGGGGTGCAGGGCGCTCTGGGCGTGTTGTTCCTGGCCTATACGGTGTTCGCTTCCAACCCGCTGGCCCGCGTGATTGATCCGCCGATCGAGGGGCGGTCGCTGAACCCGCTGCTGCAGGACCCGGCGCTCGTTCTCCATCCGCCCTTCCTCTACCTGGGCTACGTCGGCTTTTCGGTGGTGTTCTCCTTCGCCGTCGCCGCGCTGATCGGCGGCCGGATCGACGCGGCGTGGGCGCGTTGGGTGCGGCCCTGGACGCTGGCGGCCTGGAGCATGCTGACCATCGGCATCATGCTGGGCTCCTACTGGGCCTACTACGAGCTCGGCTGGGGCGGCTGGTGGTTCTGGGACCCGGTCGAGAACGCTTCGTTCATGCCCTGGCTGATCGCGACGGCGCTGCTGCACTCCGCAGTTGTCACCGAGAAGCGCGGCGCGCTGTCCGGCTGGACGCTGTTCCTGGCGCTGGCGGCCTTCACCTTCTCCATGCTCGGCGCCTTCCTGGTGCGGTCGGGCGTGCTGACGAGCGTGCATGCCTTCGCTGTCGACCCGACCCGCGGCGCGATGCTGCTCGCCATCCTGGGCGTCGCGTCCGGAGCGGGGTTCGCGCTGTTCGCCTGGCGCGCGCCGGCGCTTCAGCCCGGCGGCCTGTTCGCGCCGGTGAGTCGTGAGAGCCTGATCGTCCTCAACAACATCATCCTGACGGCGGCCACCGCCACCGTGCTGCTGGGCACGCTGTATCCGCTGATCCGCGAGGCGATGGACGGCGACGCCGTCTCGGTCGGTCCGCCCTACTTCAACCTGACCTTCACGCCCCTGATGGCGGTGGCGTTCCTGATCCTGCCGTTCGGCCCGCTGACCGCCTGGAAGCGCGGCGACCTGACCGCTGCGGGACAGCGGCTGATGCTGGCCGCCGCCGCCGCGATCATCTTTGGCCTGGCCACCTTCGCGCTGGTCAGCCCCCGCAAGGCGCTGGCGGCCGGCGGCGTGGCGCTCGGCTTCTGGCTGATCTTCGGCGCCCTGGCCGAAATCGCCGAGCGGACGCGGGCCTTCCGCGCCCCCGCCGCCGAGGTCTGGCGGCGCCTGGTCGGGTTGCCGCGCGGCGCCTGGGGCATGACCCTGGCGCATCTGGGACTGGGTCTGTTCACCCTTGGCGCGGTGTTCGAGACCACGTGGAAAATCGAGGCCGCGGAGGCCCTGTCGCTGGGCGGCCGGATCGAGGTCGGCGGCTATTCCCTGACCCTGGACAGCGTCCGGACGGGAGAGGGCGCCAACTATATCGCCGAGCGCGGAACGCTCACCGTCACCCGAGACGGGCGTGTCATCTGCACCGCCCGGCCGGAACGCCGGTTCTATCCGACCGGCAAGCAGACCACCTCGGAAGTGGCGCTGTGCAATCGCGGTCTGGACCAGATCTACATCGTCCTGGGCGAGCGCCGGGCGGGCGAGGGCGGGCGTCCGGCCTGGCTGGTGCGCGGCTACTTCAATCCCTGGGTCCAGCTCATTTTCCTTGGACCGTTGCTGATGGCCCTGGGCGGGCTGGTCTCGCTGTCCGACCGCAGGCTTCGGCTGGCGGCGGGTAGGAAGGCGACATGATCCGCGCGCTGGTCGTCATGGCCGCCCTGCTGTGCATGGCGGCCGCTTCCGACCCATCCG
>JBIKII010000199.1:0-5458 GCA_044361705.1 Caulobacter sp. | reverse complement strand
CCAGGCCATCACGTTCGGCGACGTCTCGCGCATGATCGCCGCCGGGGTCGGATCGGAGAAGAAGTGCCGGAACATCGGGCCGAACAGGCCGAAGTCCGCCGCCACGGGACGCTCGCCGAACAGGAAGGGGCGGCTGGCAAAGATCGGTTCCAGCACCGCCAGCGTGTCGGCATAGATCGCCTCGACCAGCGGCGCGGTCTCGGCCGTCACCCCGTCCTCGCGCAGGAAGGTCCGCTGCTGGCGTCGCCGGATGACGACGGCGCGCAGGCCGAGCGGCCCGGGCACGTCGCGGATGATTGTGCGGCCGAGCTGGCGGCCCATCAGTCGCGAGTCCTCGTGGAAGGCCCACCGATAGTAGAGCGCCGGCCGCCACAGCCACTCGTCGAAGGCGTCCTCGAGGAACAGGCTCAGGAAGGCGGCGACCGGGCCGGAGGGTTGCAGCGCCGGCTCAGGTCGCTCGGCCTCGAAGTGGCGGAGGATGGCGGTCGTGTCCGTCAGCCACCGGCCGTCCGGAGCCTGCAGCTGCGGCATCTGCAGCACCCCTGTCGCCCGGCCACAGGCGCGGAAGTCGGCGGTGTCCATCTCGACGAAGTCGAACGGCACGCCCTTCACCCGCAGGTAGCCCTCCAGCTTGCCGGTGAAGTACGACTGCCTGAGCCCGTGCAGACGCCAGCGCCCGGTCATGCGGCCTTCGCGCGACGACGACGGACCAGCAGGACCGCGCCGGCGATCAGGCCGCCGATCAGCCCGATCAGAAGCAGGCCCATGACGATTATCCGCGGGCGCTGTTTGCCCATGGCGTTGTCCATGAGCTGGTTCTGCGTCGTGTAGCCTTCCGGCAGAGGCTGGACGCCGACCCTGGCCTCATAGGCGGCGTAGTCGGCCAGCATCTGCCGGAAGAGGGCCGGCTGCGCCTGTGCCAGATCCGTGGTCTCGCCCGGATCCTTCGCCAGATCGTAAAGCCGCCACTGGCCGTCGCCGACCGGGGGCATGTTGCGGACGATCTTGTGGCTGCCCCGGAACAGGGCGGCGTTGCCGGAGACCTCGATGCCGACCGGATCGTTCGGACCATAGGTCTCGCTGGCGGCGCCCGTCAGCACGGGGCGAAGGCTGCGGCCATCCATGGACATCGCGTCCGGCTGGTCGCGTGCGCCGACCAGGTCGACAAGGGTAGGGACGACATCGGTGACGAAGGCCGGGGAGCTGACCCGCGTGCCGGCGGCGACGCCGGGACCCGACAGGATCAGCGGCACGCGGATGCCGCCCTGCGACGTATAGAACTTGTAGCGGGCGCCCGGCGCGGACAGAGCCAGGGCCCATTCGCGACCGATGAAGGCCAGGCTGCCCTTCTCTCCCAGGCCCTTCAGCTTCCAGGCATAGCCGTTCAGCTTCATCCACAGGCTCATGCCGGGCGCATGGACCGGGTCGCTGGGCTCCGGCCCGTTGTCCGAGGTGACGACGAAGATCGTGTCGTCCAGTTCGCCCCGGGCCTCAAGGTGGCTCATCAGCCGGCCGATAGCCGCGTCCATGGCCTCCAGCATGCCGGAATAGGCTTCCATGCTGCGGGCGTAGATGGCCTTCTCTTCCGCCGTCAGCTCGTCCCAGCGGCGGGCGTCGTCGGGCAGGCCGCGGATGGCGGCCTCGGGCGGGATCAGGCCCAGGGCCTTGGCCCGCGCCGCCCTGTCCTCCCGCAGCTTCTCCCAGCCGGCGTCGAAACGACCCTTGTAGCGGTCGGAGTATTCCTTCGGCGCTTGCACGGGGATGTGGACAGCCTGGAAGGCGAGGTAGGCGTAGAAGGGCTGCGACCCCGCCGGACGCTCGTCGATGTAGCCCTTCAGCCGGTCGACCATGATGTCGGACGAGTAGTAGCTGTCCGGCATCTTCGCGGGCTTGCCGTCCTCGAACCACGGCGCGGTGTCGTAGTAGGGCATGTAGGGCTTGGGGCCCCAGTTGTCGGCGCCGGAGGCGTCCAGCGCCAGGGAACGGTCGAAGCCGTTCTCGTTCGGCAGCGCGCCCGGACCGTGGCCCAGGTGCCATTTGCCGACCATCAGGGTGCGATAGCCCTCGGCCTTCAGACGTCGGGCGATGGTCCAGACGCCCGGCGCGAACTGCAGGCCGTAGCCCGGCTTGTCCTTCTGCGAGGGCGGCAGGATCTCCTCGATCGTCGCCACCCCGGCCCGATGGTTGTCGACGCCGGTAAGAAGCATGGCCCGCGACGGCGAGCAGAGCGGCGAGGAGTGGTAGGCGGTGAACATCGCTCCCTGCCGGGCCAGCCGGTCGATGTTGGGCGTCCGGGCCTCGCCGCCGAAGGCCCCGAAGTCCATGAGGGCGGCGTCGTCGACGACGATCATCACGATGTTCGGCCGTTTCGGCGGCACGGGCGCGGACGGCGCCGCACCGGCCGGCGCCACGGCGATCAGGGCCGCCATCGAAAGACTGAGCAAGGACCGTATGGCCCGGGCCGGTGTCGCGCGCATGTCGCCCCCTGGTGTCCGCGGGCGTCTGGGTGCGCCCGGCAGTTACTCAAGGGTAACTCAACGGGCGTCGCTGTCAATTCGCGCGGCTACTGCGAGAACTGCTCGGCGATCCGGAAGGCGGCGGGCAGGATCAGGACGCCCATCAGGCAGGGGAAGATGAACAGGATCAGCGGGATCATCAGCTTGGCCGGCAGCGCCATGGCCTTCTCCTCGGCCCGAAGCATGCGCTTGGACCGCATGTCGTCGGAGAAGACGGTCAGGGTCTCGCCCAGGCTGGTGCCCATTTCCTCGGACTGCCGCAGCATGGTGGCCAGCGAGCGGGCGTCGTCGATGCCGACCCGCTCGGCGAAGGCGGCCCAGGCGTCCTTGCGGGCGCGGCCGGCGCGCAGCTCCAGGGTCAGGAACTTCATATGCTCGGCCAGGTGCGGGTAGCGGCGCACCATCTCCTCGCCCACCCGGCTGACCGCGGCATCCAGCGACAGCCCGGCCTCTACCGAGGCGACCAGCAGGTCGAGCAGGTCGGGGAAGCCCTCGATGTACTCGAGCTCCAGCTTGCGACGCCGGGCCTTCACGACCTGTTCGGGTCCCATGATCGCCGCTACCGCGAAGACGCCGGCGACGCAGATGGCCAGCAGGCCGCCCCCGCCGTTCAGCGCCCAGGGCACGGTGAACATCGTCGCCACCACCGCCAGCGCCAGCGCCGCCGCCTTCGCACCGAGATAGAAGGCCACCGCCTCGCGACTGAGCCAGCCGGCCTGGATCAGCATGGACCGGATAGACGACAGCTGGGCCGGATCCTGGATGGCCATGCGGTCGCCGAGCCGCTTCACGCCGCTGACGACGCCGGCGACCGCCACCGAGCCGTTGTCCGGACGGCCCGCAACGAGGGCGCCTCCGGCCAGGCGCGCGCGACGACGGGCGACGGTCCGGGCTTCGCGAACGCCCAGCAGGACCACGCCGCCGACGCCGAGTGTGATCAGGGCGACGGCCGTCCAGGTCAGCAGGGTCTGGAGCTGCAACGGGTCCATGGCGTCAGATCCGCATGTCGATCATGCGGCGCATGACCAGGTTGCCCAGGAACATCCATCCGCCCAGGCCCATCAGGCCGTACTGGATGAACTTCTCGTGGATGACGTCGCCGTAGAACTGCGGGCTGGCGAAGGCGAGGATGCCCATCACCGCGAACGGCGCAGAGGTCAGGATGATGGCCGAGGCCCGGCCCTCGCTAGAGGCGGCCTTGATCTTCATCCGCATCTTGCCGCGCTCGCGCACCGCCTTGGCGTTCATCTTCAGAAGGCCGGTCAGGTTCCCGCCCGCCCGCTCCTGCAGGCGGATGGTGGCGGCGAACAGGTCAACGTCCGGATGGCGGCAGCGATCGGCCAGGCGTCCCACGCCCTGCTCCAGCGTCGCGCCATAGGCGATCTCGTCTGCCAGCATGCCGAACTCGCTGCCCAGCGGGTCGGGCATCTCGCGGCCGACCAGGCCCACGGCCGTCGGCACCGGGTGGCCGGCCTCCAGGCTGCGGACGATGATCTCCAGCGCGTTGGGCAGCTGGGCGCCGATGCCCTTGGCCCGGGCGCCGGCCTTGATCTTCAGCCAGACGAACGGCAGGCCCAGGCCGATGAGCGGCGCGGCGGCGAGCCCGTAGATCCAGCTCTTCGCCAGCAGGAACACCAGGAAAAAGGCCCCGATGGCCAGGCCCAGCGAATAGGCGGCCCAGCGGCGCGGCTGGTAGGTCACGCCCGAACGGATCACCAGATCGGAGAACCAGCGGACCATGATCCGGCTGTCGCCCTTGCTGTCGAGGCCGCGCTGCTTGCGCAGCTCCAGGATCAGCGCCTCCAGTGACCCGGCGGCCTCGGCCACCGCCAGCCGCTTGTTCACCTTGCGCTTGGCCCCGGCGACGCTGACCAGCCCCCAGACGGCCTGACCGGCGGCGAAGACCGCCGCGAAGATCAGGATCAGGAAGACTATGCGCGGATCGACGGTGTCCATGGCGGCGCTTTCCTACAGGGCCCGCTGGGGGTCGAAGTTGGCGCTGTCGTAGTGGATGCCCCGGCGGGTCATCTCGTCCAGGCACTTGGGGCGTAGACCGGTGGCCCGGAACTCGCCGTGGACCGTGCCGTCCGGATCGGTGCGCGTGCGGTGGAAGACGAAGATGTCCTGCATCTGCACGACATTGCCCTCCATGCCGGTGATCTCGGTGACGTTCATCACCTTCCGCTTGCCGTCCGACAGCCGCATCACCTGCACCACCATCCCGACCGCCGCCGCGATCTGGCCGCGCACGGCCTCGTTGCTCAGGTTCATGCCGCCCATGGCCACCATCTGCTCGAGCCGGGTGATGGCCTCGCGCGGGTTGTTGGCGTGGATGGTGGCCATCGAGCCCTCGTGGCCGGTGTTCATGGCCTGGAGCATGTCGAAGGACTCCTCGCCCCGGACCTCGCCCAAGATGACGCGGTCGGGCCGCATCCGCAGGGCGTTCTTGACCAGTTCCCGCTGACGGATCTCGCCCTTGCCCTCGATGTTGGGCGGCCGGGTCTCCATGCGGACGACATGCGGCTGCTGCAGCTGCAGCTCGGCGGCGTCCTCGATGGTGATCAGGCGCTCCTTGGGGCTGATCGCCGCCGAACAGGCGTTGAGCAGGGTGGTCTTGCCCGAGCCCGTGCCGCCGGAGATGACCATGGAGACGCGCGAGTAGACCGCGCCCTGCAGGAATTCGGCGACGCAGGCCGGCATGGCCCCGACCTCCACAAGCCGCTGGAAACTGAGCGGCTTCTTGGAGAACTTGCGGATCGAGACGCAGGCGCCGTCGATGGTGATCGGGGCGATGGCCGCGTTGACGCGGCTGCCGTCGGCCAGTCGGGCGTCGACCATCGGCGAGCTCTCGTCGATGCGACGACCGACGGCGGCGACGATGCGGTTGACGATGCGCAGCAGGTGATCGTTGTCGCGGAACCGGACGGGCGTGAGCTCCAGCT
>JBIKII010000046.1:0-18068 GCA_044361705.1 Caulobacter sp. | reverse complement strand
TGCGTGATGGAACGCGCCGACGCGGCGCTCTACGCCTCCAAGCGGGGCGGCCGCAACCGGGTCACCAACGGTGAGATCGTCGCCGTCGCGGCCTGATCGCCGGTTGCCGAAGGCGGAGTCGCGTGCGAGACCTTCGTTATCCGAAGGGGCGCCCTGCTCATGTGTGAACACCGCCGCTGAGACCTAGCCGAGGCTGGTCGTCCGCATCGCCTGGCCCGGCGGCCTCCGCCGGGCTTGCGCCGTTCTCTCACACAGACACCGTCGGGTCATGATGCCCCAGTTCAATGATCACGCGATCCGTCGCGCGACGATCCACTACGCCATCCAGGCCTTCGCCCAGGCCGCCGGCGGCATCTTCATGCTGGCCTTCCTGCTCAAGGCTGGCGTTTCCATCCCTGTCGCGCTGCTCTACCAGGCCGGCGTCGTGGGGGGGCGCCTCCTCATCCGCCCCGCCGTCCTGCCGCTGGCGATCCGCTTCGGGGTCAGGCCGCTGCTGATCACCGGCGTTCTGCTGACGGCGACCACCTACCTGTTTGTCGGCCGGATCACCGGACCCGGCTGGCCGCTCGTCGCGCTCTGCGCCTTCAACGCCCTGGGCTATCTGCTCTACTGGCTGTGCTTCCACGCCTATTTCGCGGCCCTCGGCGACCCGGACCGACGGGGCGGGCAGGTCGGGATGCGCGAGGCCATCGTGGCGGGGGTCGGCGTCCTGGCGCCGCTGCTCGGCGCCTGGGGGCTGGCCACCCTCGGCGGTCCGGCGACCTTCGCCCTGGTCGCGGCCATCATGGCCTCATCCGCCCTGCCCCTGATCGGCGCGCCGGACGTGGCGGTGGCGGCGACCGCACCCGACGGCTACCGGACTCCGCGGATCGGCCTGGGCTTGATGGCCAGTGACGGCTTCATGTCCGCGGGCTTCCACTTCACCTGGCTGATCGCGCTTTTCACCACCCTGGGCGAAAGCTTCACCGCCTTCGGCGGGGCGGCGGCGGCGGCGGCGTTGACGGGCGCGGCGGGCGGCCTGTTGCTGGGAAGGGCGATCGACTCCGGACATGGGCGACGGGCGGTCGTCGTCGCCTTTGGTTGCCTCGCGGTCGTCGTGCTGGCCCGCGCCGCCAGCCTCGGGGCGCCCTGGCTGGCGGTGCTCGCCAACGCTGCGGGCGGCCTGCTGACAGCCATCGTGACGCCGGTCCTGATGACGCCCGTCTACAACCTGTCGAAAGCCTCACGCTGCACGCTGCGGTTCCATGCCGCCACCGAGGGGGCCTGGGACATCGGCTGCCTTACCGGCTGCCTGGGGGCGGCGGCGCTGGTCGCGCTCGGCCTTCCGCTATCGGTCCCGATCCTGACCGCGCTGCTGGCAGCCGGCGCGCTGGTCCTCCTGCTCTTCCGCTACTACCGGCGTGAGGGGGACGAACCGGCCTGATTTTTCCGTTGGCGTTCCGCCGCGTTACGGGCGTTAGCCTCAGTCCAAACAAGCATCAGGGAGGATGTTCGCGTGGACTATACCAAGATCAAGGTCGAAGTGACCGACGGCGTGGCCGTGATCACCCTCAACGATCCCGGCACCATGAACGCCGCCGGCCTGGACCTGGCCGGCGAGCTTTCCCACGCCTTCAGCAACATCGCCGCCGGCAATGTGCAGGCGCGCGCCATCGTCCTGACCGGTGAAGGCCGCGGCTTCTGCTCGGGCGCCAACCTGGCGGGCGGCGGCGCTTCGGGCCGTGAACTGGACGTCGACGGCAAGCCGGACGCCGGCCGGGCGCTGGAGACCGTCTACAACCCGCTGGTCAGCCAGATGCGCGACTGCCCGCTGCCGGTGGTCACCGCCGTCAACGGCGCCGCGGCCGGCGTCGGCTGCTCGCTCGCCCTGCTCGGCGACCTCATCGTGGCGGGCGAGAGCGCCTACTTCCTGCAGGCCTTCCGCCGCATCGGCCTGGTGCCGGACGGTGGCTCGACCTACCTGCTGCCGCGCGCCATCGGCCGCGCCCGCGCCATGGAAATGGCGCTGCTCGGCGAGAAGATCGGCGCCGCCCAGGCGCTGGAGTGGGGTCTGGTCAACCGGGTCGTGCCCGACGCCGACCTGCGCGCCTCGGCCATCGCGCTCGCCAAGGAGCTGGCCAATGGCCCGGCCTCGCTGGGCGCCATCCGCCGCCTGATCTGGGAAAGCCTCGACACCGACTGGAACGGCCAGCTCACCGCAGAGCGCAAGGCCCAGAAGATCGCCGGCAAGACCGAGGACTTCATCGAGGGCGTCAGCGCCTTCCTGCAGAAGCGGGTCGCGGCGTTCAAGGGCAGATAGCCGGATAGCGCGCGACGCTCACGCGTCCCGCGTCCCGCTCCGAACGGCGATCCACGCCCAATCTCTCCTGCGGAGAGGTTGGGCGTTTCGCTATTTCTTGCCGGTGCGCGTCGTCGGGCGAGGCGGCCGGCCCTTGACCGAGCCGCCGCCGCGCAGCTTCTGGATCCCGGGGCGCGAGCCCTTGGCGCCCTTGGCCTTGGTGAACTTCAGGGCGGTGGCGGCGCGGGCCTTGGCGGCCTTGACCCCCGTCAGCTTGACAACCGTCTTCTTCACCGGCTTGGGGGCCGGCTCACCGGCCGCCTCGGCGGCGGCGGCGGCCTTCTCGGCGCGGGCCTCGGCGGCCAGCGACATGGCCTTTTCCTTCTTCGCCTCGCCGCCCTGCTGGAACGACGGCGCGCCGGACTTGGCGCCGCCCTCGGCATAGGGGTTCTTGTTGCTCTTCAGCGACACGCGGATCGGCACGCCCGGCATGTCGAAGCTCTCGCGAAGGCTGTTCACGAGATAGCGGCGATACTGCTCGGGCATCTGCTCGGCGCGGCTGGAGAACAGCACGAACGTCGGCGGGCGGGCCTTGGTCTGGGCCATGTACTTGGGCTTGATCCGCTTGCCGCCGACCGAGGGCGGCGGGTGGCGCTGGATGGCCATGGCCAGCCAGTCGTTCAGGTCCCGCGTCTTGACCTTGGTCGACCAGTCGTTGTGGGTCTTGAGGATGGCCGGCATCAGCTTGCCGATGCCGTAGCCGGTCTCCGCCGACAGGGCCACGACCGGCGCGCCGCGCACCTGGGGCAGCATTCGCTCGGCGTGTTCGCGGAAGGCCTTCAGCTGGCCGGCCGGATCCTCGACCAGGTCCCACTTGGCCAGAACGAAGACCAGGCAGCGCCCTTCCCGCTCGACCAGGTCGGCGATCTGCAGGTCCTGGATCTCGAACGGGTGGGTGGCGTCCATGACCAGCAGCACCACCTCCGCGAAGGTGATGGCGCGGATCGAGTCGGAGGTGGACAGCTTCTCGAGCTTGTCCTGGACCTTGGCCTTGCGGCGCAGCCCGGCGGTGTCGACCAGCCGGATGCGGCGGCCTTCATGTTCCCACTCGATGGAGATCGAGTCGCGGGTGATGCCGGCCTCGGGGCCGGTCAGCATGCGATCCTCACCGATCAGCCGGTTGACGAGGGTCGACTTGCCGGCGTTGGGGCGGCCGACAATGGCGATCTGGATCGGCTTGTCGCCGTCCTCCTCTTCGTCTCCGCCAGCCAGTTCCTCGCGCAGGACCAGCGCGGCGTAGAGCTCAGCCATGCCCTCGCCGTGTTCACCCGAAATGGCCAGCGGCTCGCCGAAGCCCAGCGACCAGGCCTCTGCGATGCCGCTGTCGCCCTGCCGGCCCTCGGCCTTGTTGGCGCCCAGGATCACCGGCTTCTCGGTCAGGCGCAGCAGCTGGGCGAAGATCTCGTCGCCGGGGGTGATGCCTTCGCGGGCGTCGATCAGGAACAGGACGACGTCGGCTTCCTCGATGGCCAGCTCGGTCTGCTGGCGCATCCGCGCCTCGAGGCTCTCGTCGGTAACGTCCTCGAACCCGGCGGTGTCGATCAGGATCAGCTCCAGATCGCCCAGGCTGCCCTTGGCGAAGCGGCGGTCACGGGTGACGCCGGGCTGGTCGTCGACAATGGCCAGCTTCTTGCCCGCCAGGCGGTTGAACAGCGTGGACTTGCCGACGTTCGGCCGGCCGACGATGGCGAGCTTGAGAGGCATGATCGAAACGGCCTTTAGACGGCGCCCGGATGGACGCCGTCGGAGGATAGCAGATTTGCGCGGAGTGGAAGGGGCGCGGCCTGCGGGGTCGCGCCCTTACCATGGAACGTTAGCGGATGGCCACCAGCTCGGCGTTGTCGGTGACCAGGTAGACCATGCCGCCGGCCGCGATCGGCGAGACCAGAACCGGTGAGCCGACGTTGATGGTCTTGACGACCTCGCCGGTCTTGGCGTTGAGCGCCACGGCGCGACCGTCGCTGGAGGCCAGGATAAGGCGATCCGAGGCCAGCACCGGGCCGGCCCACAGCGTGCGGCCGCCCTTGTCTTCCTTGCGGCCGAGACCCAGGAAGCCGCCCTTCTTCTTGACCGTTTCCCCCTCGTTGAGGTTCCGGATCCAGTAGACCTCGCCCTTCGAACGGGAGGCGCAGATCACCTCGCCGGCCTGGGAGACGACGTAGACGACGTCGCCGGCGGGCCAGGGGCTGCTGATCGAGGCGACCGGCAGCGACCAGCGCGCCTGTCCCGACCGCAGGTCGGTGGCGGCGAACACGCCCGAGTGGCTGGCGGCGTAGATGTCGCCCTCGTACACGACCGGACGGCCGGCCACGTCGCGGATCTCCGACAGGGCGCTGGTCCGGCTGGCCTTGGCCAGGGTCGTATTCCAGAGGTCGTTGCCGTTGGCGGCGCGCAGGGCGACGACCTCGCCCGAAGCGAAGGCGCCGATGACCGTGTCGCCGGCCGCGGCCGGGCTCGAGGAGGCCAGGATGCGCGCCGGCTCGATCAGCGCCTGGTAGGTCCAGCCGGGCGAACCGGTGGCGGCGTCATAGGTCAGAAGCTCGTTGTCGGTGCTGATCACGAACACCCGGCCGTTGGTCACGATCGGCGCGCCATGGATCGGCGAGGCGGTTTCGCGGCGCCAGCCCACTTCGCCGGCCACCGGATCAACCTGGGCAACGAAGCGGAAGCCGGACGAGACATAGAGCTTGCCGCCCGACCAGGCGACGCCGCCGCCGAAGCCGCGCTTGTCGCGCTTGGTGCGGGCGTGGATGGCCTTGCGCCAGATCACCGAGCCGGTGCTGGCGTCGACGGCGGCGAGGTCGGACTCGGCGTCCATGACGTAAAGGCGGCCATCGACGAGGATTGGCGGGGCGGTGACGTGGAAGTGCCGGTTGGAGCCCTTGCCGAAGCTCTTGCGCCAGGCGATTTCGAAGGCCGGCGCGGCCTCGACATGGTCGACCTTGACGGCGGGGTCGCCGCCCGGCTGCGGCCAGTTTGCCGTCGCCGTCGCCACCGGCAGGTAGAAGTCCAGACCCTTCAGGCTCTCGGTCGTCTCGACCTTCTGGTCGAAGGCCACGATCGAGATGCGGCGGCCGTCGCCGGCCACTTCCTTGGGCTCGTCCTTCTTGAACGGGTTCATGTCGCTGACCGCGCTGAGGGTCGAGCAACCGGCCAGCGCGAGCGCGCTGGCGGCCAGGACGGCGACGCCGCCGATACGCTTGGTCATTGGGCGGGTCCCTGCTGGACTTGGGGTTCGGCGCCCGGCGGCAGCATGCCCGCGGGCAGCGTCGGAGCCGGAGGCGGAAGGGCGGCGGCGGCCTTGACGGCCGCGGGAATGGTGGAGGCCGAGCCGGAGTCGATCAGGGCGATGGCGGCCTGGGCGCGCTGGCGCATGCCGTCGGACGCGTCGAGCACCTGGGACAGGACCACGAAGTCAGCCTTGGCGTCAGCCGGCTTACCCGCCATGATCTTGGCGAAGGCCAGCGCCTCGCGCGCCTCAAGGCGGTAGGGCCGCTTCTCTTCCATCAGGGGGGTCAGCCTCGCCTCCAGATCCGCGTAGGGAGCGGTATCGAGAAGCGCCAAGGCGGATTTGAGGCGGGCCTCGTCGGCCAGCACCGGGTCCTTGGCCGCCTTGGCGGCCTCGTCCAGCAGCGCGACGGCCTCGTCGGTCTTGCCGGCGTTCAGGCGCATGCCGGCCTGCGACATCAGCGCCAGGGCCGGATAGCCCTTCACCGGGGACTTGGCCACTTCGCCCAGCAGGGTGAAGGCCTTGGTCTCGTCGCCCTGCTCGCGCGCCTTCATCGCCGCGATGTAGGTGGTCGCGGCCTTGTCGCCCTGGCTGGTGGTCCAGGCGTCCCAGCCCCACAGGCCGCCCGCGAACAGCACCGCGGCCACGCCCGCGCCGATGGCCCAGGGCAGCAGCTTCAGTCCCAGCGCCTTGTAGCGCTCGGCCCGGATCTGCTCCTCGACCTCTTCAAATACATCGACCACGTACAGACGCTCCGAATTCCGGCGATAAGGCCGGGAACCTATAGGGTCAGCCGCGCCGCTGCAACGCGGCGCAACGGCTGGATGTCAGCCCTTCTTCGAGAAGTAGGTCTCAGCCTCGCCGGGGAAGGTGCGGGCGCGCACGTCGGCGGCGTAGGACGCGGCGGCGGCGGCGATCTCGCCCCTCAGGTCGGCGTAGCGGCGCACGAACTTCGGGGTCCAGTCGAACAGGCCCAGCATGTCGTCGGTGACCAGGATCTGGCCGTCGCAGCCGGCGCTGGCGCCGATGCCGATGGTCGGGGCGGCGATGGCGCCGGTGATGTCGCGGGCCAGCGGTTCGGCGACCCCCTCGACGACGACGGCGAAGGCCCCGGCGTCGGCGGTGGCGCGGGCCTCCGCCAGGATGCGCTCACGCTCGGCGTCGGTGCGGCCCTTGGCCTTGAAACCGCCGTCGACCAGCACGGCCTGGGGCCGCAGGCCGACGTGGCCCATCACCGGAATGCCGCGCTTGACGAGGTAGTCGATGGTGGCCGGGACGGTCGGGCCGCTCTCGACCTTCACCGCCTGGCAGCCCGTCTCCTTCATGATCCGGGCGGCATTGTCATAGGCCACGCTCGGCTCGCCCTCGTAGGAGCCGAAGGGCATGTCGACCACGACCATGGCCTTGCGCGAGCCGCGCATCACCGCCTGGCCATGCAGGATCATCATCTCCAGCGTGACGCCGACCGTGTTGGGCAGGCCGTGAACGACCATGCCGACCGAGTCGCCGACCAGCAGCAGGTCGCACGCCTCATCGAGGATGGCGGCGACCGGCGCGGTGTAGGCGGTCAGGCAGACGATGGGCTCGCCCCCCTTGCGGGCGGCGATGTCCGGCGCGGCGAGCCTGCGGACGGGGTCGTTTCGGTGAGCGGACAGGGCGGCGTCTCCCCTGCGGGGTTACTTGAGCTCCTCGACCGCCCGGGTGACGGCGAAGGCGAGGGCCATAACACCCAGAGCCGCGCCCATCCAGATCACCTGTCCGCCGTAGGGCAGAGCCGAGGCGGCCTCGCCAACGTCCAGCAGGCTCATCAGCGAACCGCCCAGCGCCTCGGCCTGGCGACCGGTGGCGGCCGCGGCCGTCTCCAGAACCATGCGCGAGCCCAGCACCTGGGCCACGCCGATCAGGCCGGCGACCAGCCCGGCGACGCCCAGCGCGAGCTGCCGGACGTTCCAGCCGCGATCCAGCCGCATCTCGACCAGCCGCGCGAAGGCTTCGCTGTCAGGCATGACCGGCGGCTCGTTGAAGAGCCGGTCCAACTTCATCTCGAAATCGAGGTCAGACATGACCCACGCCCCCCGCCGGCTCGCCTTCCGCGCCTGTTGGAGGCGCAAGTCGTAGCCGGAGCTTATCCAGACCACGTTTGACATGGGATTTGACCGTTCCAAGTGGCAGGTTCAAGGCATCGGCCGCCTCGACGTGAGAGACTCCGGCCCCGTAGCAGAGCGAAACGCACATGCGCTCGGCCGGCGACAGGGCTTTCATGGCCTCGTCGAGATCGATCCGTGAGGCGGCGAAACTCTCGCCGCCGTGCCCTTCGTCCGCGGTTTCCGCCTCGAGATCGAAGCGGGCGTCCTTCTTCCAGCGCCGTACGTACAGCCGGGCCGCGATCTTGCGGACCCAGGCCGAGAAGGCGCCCTCGCCGCGGTACTCCGCGATCCGCTCGAAAGCGGCGAGGAAGGCGTCCTGGGCGATGTCGTCGGCGACGGAGGCCTCGGCGCCCATCCGGCGCAGCAGTCCCCGCACGGCCGACCCGTGACGGCGAACCAGTTCGCCGAAGGCCGGCCGATCGCCCGCCGCCGCGAGGGCGGCGAGCTCGACATCGTGCAGACTGGCGGGTGGTCGTGCCCCGGCCATTTGCTTGCGCTCCCCTTCAAGCCGCCTGACGGATCAGGGTTGCCTGGCCTTGTTCGGGTTGAAGAAGCTGAGGACGACATAGGCCGTGCCGATGATGATCGGGATGCCGCCCAGGGCGAGCATCGGGTGGAAGGCGTCGGCCTCCTTGAAGCCGATCATGAAGCCGAACAGGCAGATGCCCGCGCCGACGGCGATCCAGATGATGCCGGTGCGGATATCGCTCAGCGCGGTGGGGGCGACCTTCACGTTCCTGGTCATGGCCTCGATCATTTCGGTCGGCATCGGCTGACCCTTTTCGATGGCGGCGCGAAGGGTCGCCTGCATCTCGCGGCGCTCCTTGCTCTTCAGCCAGGCCGGGATGACCACGATCGCGATGACCATGATGAATGGCATGCTGATCGCAATGATCGGAATGAGATCTTCCATGGCAGTTGTGTCCTCGATGTCGGGACGGAGCGTCGTTGCGTCCGCCTTCTGAAGGATAGAGGCCTGCAGGATCGCCTACGGATGCGCTTTCCCGCATGAAATGTTCGTAACGCCGGGACCGACCTCAGATCCGGCTCAGAAGCCCCCTGCCGAACACCAGTGCGGCGGCGCCCAGCGTCAATGCCGCAGCCACCGGACCCAGCAGCGCGCCGATGGACTCAATCAGCGGCGTGAGCAGCGGAGCCAGGGCCCAGAGCACCACGCCCAGGGCCGCCGCCAGCGCACCCACGGTCATGAGGGTAGCGACCAGTCGCCGGCCGAAAACGCGCTGCATAACGACGGCCTCGAAGGCCAGGTCGCGGGCCGGCGGACGGTCCGCGTTCAGGAATGCCGACAGACGGTCTTCAGGGGTCATGGTCGGTCTCCGAGCACTGCCAGCAGCCTATCGCGTCCGCGCGCCACATGCGACTTGATCGTGCCGAGCGGCAGGTCCAGCGCCTGGGCCGCCTCGCCGTGGGACCAGTCCTGGGCCAGGCAGAGGACGACGGCGGCGCGTTGATCGTCGGGAAGCTGCGCCATGGCGGCCTCCAGGGACAGGCGGTCGGCGGGATCGAGCCCCGGAGCCGCCCCTCCGTCCCGCGCCTCCAGCCATTCGCTGTCACGACGGGCCGTACGGCTCGCCGACCGCCGACGGGTCAGGGCCTTGCGCCAGGCGATCCCGTACAGCCAGGCGCGGAAGCCCTCGTCATCCCGGAGGCGCGGCAGGCTGGACCAGGCGGTCACCAGGGCGTCCTGCGCGATATCGTCGGCGTCGCACCCGCAGGACCGGCGCAGGAAGGCGCGCAAGCCCTGCTGGTGTCTCTCGACGAGGCGCCCGAACGCCGCCTGACTTCCCGCCCTGGCCGCCCGGACAAGCGGCGCATCCACCGATCAGCCCTTCGGGCGCCGGGTCAACGTGGCCACCAGCGCCGACAGGCTCACCGCGCCCATCACGAAGGCGACGATCACGAAAGCCGGCCCTGCCCCGTAAATGTCTGTCGCCGCCGCATAGCCGAAGGCGGCCGCCAGGGATCCGAACAGCACCACCTGTGACCAGCCGCCGAAGCCGCCGCCGCCACCGCCGCCGGAACGCGACGACGATCCTGACGAAGGGCTGTCCCAGTTGTCGTCCGTCGCGGGCGCGGTGAGCTTGTCCAGCAGGCCGGCCGGGATGTCCCTGCCGCTATCGGCGAACGTCTTGACGATATCGAGTGTGTCGCGGTGCTTCCGGTAGTTCAGCCAGCTGGTCCAGCCGGACGCCAAGAACCAGCCCAGCGGGAACAGCAGCCACCAGTAGGATCGGAACAGGTCTTCCATTGTCTCAGCCCCTCGTTGCGCGGGCACTCTGCCGCGCTTTCATGGGGTAGTCGCCGCCGATGGCGGTCCTGGATGCGGACGATGCGAGAAAAATCGGCGACGCTTCAGGCGAACGCCGCGGCGTAGACCTCCGGCTTGAAGCCCACCAGCAGCTTGCCGTCCACGTCGAGCACCGGCCGCTTGATCATCGACGGCTGGGCGACCATCAGGGCGATCGCCTTGTCTTCGTCGATGTCCCGCTTGTCGGCGTCGGGCAGTGACCGGAAGGTCGTGCCGGCGCGGTTCAGCAGCACCTCCCAGCCGACCTTGCCTGACCAGGCCTTCAGGGTCGCCGCGTCAATCCCGACGGCCTTGTAGTCGTGGAAGGCGTAGGTGATCCCCTGCCCGTCCAGCCAGGTCCGGGCCTTCTTCATGGTATCGCAGGCCTTGATGCCGTGCAGGGTGACGGTGCGGGTCATGGGCGCCTCAGCCGATGGTGAACAGGGAATAGACCGGCCCGGTCGCCGTCTGCTCGCCCGTACCGACGACGACGGCGTCGTTGAGCCAGCGATAGCGCTCATCGCCACTCTCGAAGCGCGCCACGACAGCCAGGGCGTACTCCGACGGGTCGAGCACCGCGCCCTTGGCGAACCGCGCCATGACCTCCGCCGTGGCCAGGAACCGGCCCTGGTAGGTCAGATAGATCATCGCGCCGTCGTCGGTCTTCAGCGTCAGGCGCACATCGATGAGCATCACCCCGTCAGGACGATTGATCACCCAGTCGGCGCCGCCGATCACCGTGCCGGACAGGCGCTCGCCGGCGAAGGTCCCGCCGATGACCGGCGCGATCCGGCGCAGGCCGGCCGGTGTCTGGCCGACCGTCGTCATGCCGCGGAAATCGACCGTCAGGGTCAGGGTGGTCAGGAGCGTATGCTGGAGGCTGGTCATGGCCTCGCCCTAGCATCGGCCGTTCAGTTTGTATCGGGGGCCGCGTCGGCGCGGGCGAAGAAAACGGTCACCTTCATACCCTTGCCCGGGCGGGACTCGACCTCGACCGTCGCCCGGGCGTTCTGGCGCAGCGACTGCACGATCAACACGCCCAGGCGACCGGCCTTGGGCCGGTTACGCCATCGGGGAGGCCGTTGCCGTCGTCGGAGATGATCACCTTGCAGCCGGTATCGTCGATCAGGCTGTGCAGTCTGATCGTACCGCCGTCCCGGCCGACGAAGGCGTGCTTGAGGGCGTTGGTCAGCACCTCGTTGACCACCAGGCCGGCCGGCATGGCGACGTTGATCGACACCGGCCAGGTGTCGACCTGCAGGTTCAGGTGGATGCCTTCGACCGCGTGGGCCTGCATCACCGCCGAGGCGATCTGGCTGAGATAGACGCCCAGGTCGACGCTCTCGCCGAACGAGTCGGCTGACAGGGTCTGGTAGAGAATGGCCAGCGCGCCGACGCGGCCGGCGAGGCGGTCGAACGGCTCGCCGCCGGCCCCGTCCTGCGTATTGCGGGCATCCAACCGGATCAGGGCGGTGATCATCTGGAGATTGTTCTTCACCCGGTGCTGCAGTTCCTGCAGCAGGATGTCCTTCTCCTGGACCAGCAGCTCGAGATCGGCGCGGTCGCGCGGCGCGATCTCGGCCAGGGCGACCAGCCGGAACATCGGACGGCCGTCGTCGTCCTGGATGATGTTCGACCAGGCGTCGACGGCGATGACGCCCCCCTCACCCTCCAGGTCGAACGCGCCGATATAGTCCTCGTCGGCGGCGATGGCGTCGCTGAGCTTGCGGCCCGCCGCAGCCGACGCGATGGTGTTGAGCACGCCCCAGGGCCGCCCCTCCACCGAGGCTGCCGCCTGCCCGGTGAGGCGTTCGAACTCGATATTGGCGTACGTCACCCGTTCCGACGGATGCAGTTCCGCCACCGCGACGGCCAGCGGCATGTGATCGAGGAATTGCTTGAACCGGTCGCTTTCCAGCGCCTCGGCGAGGTTCGGGGTGTGGAGCAGGCCGCCTATGGCGGGCTTGTCTTCGCTGTCCGACATTGATCCTGATTTCCCCCGGATCCCCACGGATCTGCTCAGACAACGCGCGAGGGCGACCATTCGTATGGGCCGCTTCGACGAATGGACGATGTTGGTATCCGGGGCATCCGGGAATGACGCCTCTCGCGAACCCCCGGTCGCCTAACGCCGGGGCGGGAACGTCCGCCGCGCCGTCAGGCGGATAACGAAGGCCTCGTGGCTCTCAACGCCGTCGAGGTCGCCGATGCGGGCGGCCAGCCCCTCCGCCTCGTCGGCCAGCGGCTCGGCGTCGGCGCGCGTCGCCGGCCGGCTCCACAGCGTCGTGATCGCCGCCCGCAGCAACACCAGCGCGGCGTGAGGATAGCGGGCGTCCAGCCGCGCCGCCCACTCCGCCAGATGGTCCGGGTCGCCGGCCGCCTCGTCCCGCCGCGCCAGGATCATGGCGGCGGCCTCAGGCAGCGCCGGCCAGGCCATCAGGAAGGCCAATCCCTCGGCAAAGGCGGGGTAGCGCGCGGCGACATCGAAGGCGCGGTCGCTGGCCTCGACATCGTCGAAGTCAGGCAGGGCCTTGAGGAACGCCCGCAAATGGTCCGCCGACAGGGTGCGTTCGAACGTCGCCCAGCGCTCCTCGTGCGCGGCGCTGGTCTCGCCGGACTTCTCCAGCACCTCGATCCAGGCTTCGTACCAGGGCTCGGCGGCCGGGTCGGGGCGTCCGTCCAGCGCCCGGGCCCGGTTGCGGGGATCGGCCGCTTGCAGCGTGGCCAGCGCCTCCTCGATCCGCCCGGCGCCGAGCAGCCGCCGCCCGACCGCCGCCGCCGTGCCGGGGTCGTGGCGCAGGGTGGAGGGCACCGTCTCCAGGAAGGCGTCGACGTCGCCGGCCCCGTCCGCCACGGCGCGCAGCACGCGGGCGGAGGGCTTGAACGCCGGCCTCGCCGCGATGCGGGCCTTGAGTTCGGCCTGGACCGCCGCACCGAACGCCTGGCCGAATCCGGCGAGGGCCGGACCCAGCCGCTCGGCCCAGGACGCCGAGCCGCGGAACAGCATGTCGGCCACCTCGCCGGCCAGGGCGATGTCGGCCGGCGCCCGCGTGGCCAGGCCCGCCATATCCTCCGCCGCCGCCACGAACACCTCGGCCAGTTCGCCCTTGGGGTCCTTGACCCGCAGGGACAGGCCGTCGGCCAGATCGAGGAAAGTCCACAGCCGCCGCGTGGCCAGCCCGGCGTCCAGATCGGCCAGCCGCCCGGCGATCATCCGCCGAAGAACGTGCAGGTCCAGGATCAGCTCAGGCCGCTTGCGCCAGGAGACCTTGGCCTTGCTGCCGCCGACCATGTCCAGGCGCTTGTCGATCTCCTCGGCCAGCGGCGCGGCGCCGACCGCGGCGGCCAGTTCCATCCGCAGCCGGCGCTTGAGGGCCGGCTGGCTGTCGCTGAGCTCGAGCAGAAGCGCGGCGAGGCTCTCGGCGCCCAGCGCTTCGAGGTTGGCCGCCGTCAGTCGCCGGGCCGAGGCTGGGGCCTTCTTCGCCGTCATCTGTCCGGGCGTAGCTGATCCGGGGGCGTGGGGCCAGTCGCGCGCTGCGCTCTTGAGCCCCTGTGCGCCGGGTGACGCTGCGACAGCCTTGCGAGCCCGCCGGAGCCGACTAGGGTTTCCCGCGACAGGTTCGCGGAGACCGCTTCCATGACCGACGACGACTGGGCCGTCGCCCGCCAGGCGTTTGAACGGGACGGTGTCGTCTGCCTGCCGGGCGCCCTGGACGCCGAACAGTTGGGCGACGCGCTGGCCGCCTGGGCGTGGAGCCTTGCCAACCCGGGCCCGCGCGCCTCGCGCATCCGGCAGGCGACCGAGGGGACCTTCTTCAACGACCTGTTCAACCCCGATTGCCTGACCGGCTACCGCGACATGCTGGAGGCCTCGCCACTGCCGGCCCAGGTGGCGCGGCTGTGGGGCCACGGACCGGTCTGGTTCATGTACGAGCAGGTGTTCCTCAAGGAAGGCGAGGCGGCGCGGCGCACCCCCTGGCACCAGGACTCATCCTACCTGGCCATCGCCGGCCCGGACCTGGCCGTGGCCTGGATCCCGTTCGAGCCGCTGCCGGCGGAGGCCTCGCTGGAGTTCATCCGCGGCTCACACCGGGGTCCGCTCTACAACGGCTCAAGCTTCGCGCTGGGCGACGACACCGCCCCGCTGCACCCGCAGTCATCACTGCCGCGTCTGCCGGACATCGAGGCCGGGCGCGAAGTCCATGACATCGTGTCCTGGGCTGTGGAGCCGGGCGACGTCATCGTCTTCCATCCGCAGATCCTGCACGGCGGCGCCCCGACTGAGGGCGGCGCCCGACGCCGGACCCTGACCCTGCGCTTCTTCGGCGAGAACAGCATCTACGACCCGCGCGAAGGCGGGGCCGGGCCGCCGATCTCCGGCTTCCACAGGCGCATGAAGGCGGGCGACCCGTTCAGGGACCCGTCGTTCCTGCAGCTGCTTGAGAGCTGAGCCCTACCCTCCCGGGTGCAGGCCCGGCGCTTCCTGGCCCGTGCGAGCGACGTACTCGGAGTAGCCGCCGCCATACTGATGTGCGCCCTCGGGCGTCAGCTCCAGGACGCGGTTCGACAGCGCCGCCAGGAAATGGCGGTCGTGCGAGACGAAGAGCATCGTGCCCTCGAAGTCCGCCAGCGCCGCGACCAGCATCTCCTTGGTCGCCATGTCCAGGTGGTTGGTCGGCTCGTCGAGCACCAGCAGGTTCGGGGGATCGAACAGCATCCTGGCCATGACCAGGCGCGCCTTCTCGCCGCCGCTGAGGACGCGGCAGGGCTTTTCGACATCGTCGCCGGAGAAGCCGAAACAGCCGGCCAGGGTGCGCAACGCGCCCTGCCCCGCCTGCGGGAAAGCGCCCTCCAGGGACTCGAAGATGGTTTCCTCGCCGTCCAGCAGGTCCATGGAATGCTGGGCGAAATAGCCCATCCGGACGCTGGCGCCGACACTGACCGTGCCTTGGTCCGGCGCGGTGGCGCCGGCGACGAGCTTCAGCAGCGTCGACTTGCCCGCGCCGTTGGCGCCCAGCACGCACCAGCGTTCCTTGCGGCGCACGAGGAAGTCGAAGTCCGTGTAGATCGACTGGCCGCCGTAGCCCTTATGGACCTTGCGCAGGTTGATCACGTCGTCGCCCGACCGCGGCGGGCTCTGGAACTCGAACTGGACGGTCTGGCGGCGGCGCGGCGCCTCGACGCGGTCGATCTTGTCGAGCTTCTTGACCCGGCTCTGTACCTGGGCGGCGTGCGAGGCGCGCGCCTTGAACTTCTCGATGAACTTGATTTCCTTGGCCAGCATGGCCTGCTGGCGCTCGTACTGCGCCTGGCGCTGGGCCTCGCCGAGCGCGCGCTGCTGGTCGTAGAAGTCGAGATCGCCCGAGTAGGTGATCAGCTGGCCGCCGTCGATCTCCACCACCTTGCCGATGATGCGGTTCATGAAGGCGCGGTCGTGCGAGGTCATCAGCAGCGCGCCGTCGTAATTCTTGAGGAAAGCCTCCAGCCAGATCAGGCTTTCCAGGTCGAGGTGGTTGCTGGGTTCGTCCAGCAGCATGCCGTCGGGCCGCATCAGCAGAATGCGGGCCAGCGCCACGCGCATCTTCCAGCCGCCGGACAGCAGGCCGACATCGCCGTCCATCCGCTCCTGGCTGAAGCTCAGGCCGGCCAGAACCTCGCGCGCCCGGGCTTCCAGCGCATAGCCGTCCAGCTCCTGAAACCGCTCCAGCACCTCGCCGTAGCGATCCATGACGGCGTCCAGGCGATCGGCCTGGTCGGGATCGACCATGGCCGCCTCGAGGCTGGCCATCTCGGCAGCCAGCGCGCTGACCGGTCCGACGCCGTCCATCACCGCGGCGACCGCGCTCTGGCCTGACATCTCGCCGACGTCCTGGCTGAAATAGCCGATGGTCATGCCGGGATCGATGACGACCAGCCCGTCGTCCGGCTCCTCCCGGCCGGTGATCATGCGGAAGATCGTCGTCTTGCCGGCGCCGTTGGGGCCGACGAGCCCGACCTTCTCGCCCTTCTGCACGCCCATCGAGGCGTCGATGAACAGGAGCTGGTGGCCGTTCTGCTTGGAGATATTGTCGAGGCGGATCATGGCGCGGTCTGTGAACTGGAGAGAAGGGCGAGCGTCGGCGGCGCAAAGGCAGCCGGCGCTGGAACAGGCTGGGGCCAGCCGGATCGGAAGGTGTTCGGCTGAGCGGGACCATTCCCGCTCGACCCGGGCGCTCAGCCTGCCGCAGGAACCAGCGTGTACGTGCTTTCCTCACCCGCCCCGTCCGGACCCCAGTAGGTTTCCGTGCGCGAAACGGACCCGTCGGGATTGCGCTTGAACGTCAGGTCATGCTGGTAGGACTCGCCCGGATCGAGGTCGGTTGCATCCAGAAAGGCAAAGCGTATCTCGCCGTCGGCAGCAGCGGTCGCGGCAAGGCGCGGCTGGTTCCCCTGCGGGCAATAGTGCGTCGCAAGGAGGCGCTCGCCATCGCGGTGATAGATCGTGAGCGAGTGCGTCCGCTCACCGAGCATCCATCGCTCGACAATCACACTGCCCCTGGCGGTCTGCTCGAACACGATCCGCAGCGAAGCCTCTTCCCGAACATGCCATTTGCCCGTCAGGGCGGCGATCCGCTCGAACAGCGCGACTGAGGGAGACTGGGCTTCCTGCGCCGTCGCCGATGCGCCGCCGGCCAGCGAACAGACCAGGACCGTCGCCGCGATTGCCGCGCGCCGGTTCAGTGATCGCTTCATCATGGCCGTTCCTCCGCTGGCATCCGCCATCGGCAGCCATTGGCCGCCGATTCGACTATCCCTCATTCCCACTCGATGGTGCCGGGCGGCTTGCTGGTCACGTCGTAGACGACGCGGTTCACCCCCCGAACCTCGTTGATGATCCGCGTGGCCGTCTTGCCGAGGACTTCCCACGGAAACTCGAAGAAGTCGGCGGTCATGCCGTCGGTGCTGGTCACGGCGCGGAGAGCCAGGACGTTCTCGTAGGTGCGGGCATCGCCCATCACCCCGACGGTCTTTACCGGCAGCAGCACGGCGAAGGCCTGCCAGATCCTGTCGTAGAGGCCGGCCTTGCGGATCTCCTCGAGGTAGATGGCGTCGGCCTGCTGCAGGACGGCGACCTTCTCGCGGGTGATGTCGCCGGGGATGCGGATGGCCAGGCCCGGACCGGGGAACGGGTGGCGACCGACGAAGTCCGGATGCAGACCCAGCTCGACGCCGAGGGCCCGGACCTCGTCCTTGAACAGTTCGCGCAGCGGCTCGACCAGCTTCAGCTTCATGTAGTCCGGCAGGCCGCCGACGTTGTGGTGGCTCTTGATCACCGCCGACGGGCCGCCGCGGGCCGAGACGCTCTCGACGACGTCCGGATAGAGGGTGCCCTGGGCCAGGAATTCGGCGCCCTCGATCTTGGCGGACTCGGCGTCGAAAACGTCGATGAACAGCTTGCCGATGGTCTTGCGCTTGGTCTCGGGGTCGCTGACCCCTTCGAGCGCATCAAGGAAAAGATCAGCCGCATCAACGTGAACCAGCGGAATGTTGTAGTGATTGCGGAACAGGGAGACGACCTGCTCGCTCTCGCCCTTCCGCATCAGGCCGGTGTCGACGTAGACGCAGGTCAGCTGGTCGCCGATGGCCTCGTGGATCAGCACCGCCGCCACCGAGCTGTCGACCCCGCCAGACAGGCCGCAGATCACCCGGCCCTTGCCGACCTGCTCGCGGATGCGGGCGATCGACTCGGCCTTGAAGGCCGCCATGGTCCAGTCGCCCTTGAGGCCGGCGATGTTGAACAGGAAATTGCGGTAGATCTTCGCGCCGTTGACGGTGTGGATGACCTCGGGGTGGAACTGCACGCCGTAGATCCTGCGGGCGTCATTGGCGATGGCGGCGAATGGTGCGCCGGTAGACGTGCCGATGACCTCGAAACCGTCCGGAATGGCGGTGACGCGGTCGCCGTGGCTCATCCAGACGGTTTCCAGCTCGCCCACGTCGGCCAGACCCTGGAACAGCGGGCTGTGCTTGCCGATGGTCAGCTCCGCACGGCCGAACTCGCCGGCG
>JBIKII010000045.1:0-18149 GCA_044361705.1 Caulobacter sp. | reverse complement strand
CGCGGAACGAGGTCGGAGAGGGACGAGCCTTGGCCTGATGCCTGGCCGCCGCGCCTCCCTCTCAGTCATGGCTCCGCCATGACTGCTCTCCCACCGGGAGAGCGTGACCAACTACGCCACACACCCTTCAAAGCCCGCCTGCAGCGCCGCCTCGTCGAGGTCGCGGCCGATGAAGACCATGCGGCTGTAGCGGTTGTCGGCGGCGGTCCAGGGGCGCTGGTAGTCGCCTTCCAGGATCATGTGAACCGCCTGGAAGACCAGGCGCCGGTCGTCGCCCTTGATGTCGAGGATGCCCTTGGCGCGCAGGATGTCGGGCCCCTTGTCCTGCAGCAGGGCGTTCAGCCAGTTGGTGACCTTGATGCCGTCCAGCGGCTTCTGCGAGGTCAGCGAGATCCCGCGGATTCCGGCCTCGGCCGCGTGGTCATGGGCGTGCCCGTGGTGATCGTGGCCGTGGTCATGATGATGGTGGTCATGGTCATGATCATGGCCGCAGTCGTCGTCGTGGACATGGCCCGGCTCGCCGTGGGCGGGGTTCAGGAACTCAGGCTCCAGCTCGACGATCCGGTCGAGGTCGAAGCCCCCACGGCCGAGAATCGCGTCCAGCGGCACGGCCGAGCGCTGGGTGCGATGGATCGGGGCCAGCGGGTTGATCCGGCGGATAGACGCCTCGACCAGCGCCAGCTGCTGAGGGCTGACCAGGTCGGTCTTGTTGAGCAGGATCTGGTCGGCGAAGGCGATCTGCTCGACCGCCTCGCGGCTGTCGGCCAGCCGCAGCGGCAGGTGCAGGGCGTCGACCACCGTGGTCACCGAATCGAGCCGGGTCCGGGCCCGAACATCGTCGTCGACGAAGAAGGTCTGCGCCACAGGGCCGGGATCGGCCAGGCCCGTGGTCTCGACGATGATGGCGTCGAAGCCGCCTTTGCGCTTCATCAGGCCCGAGACCACCCGGATCAGGTCGCCGCGCACCGTGCAGCAGACACAGCCATTGTTCATCTCGAACACTTCCTCGTCGGCGCCGACCACCAGGTCGTTGTCGATGCCGATCTCGCCGAACTCGTTGACGATCACGGCGTAGCGCTTGCCGTGGTCCTCGGTGAGGATGCGGTTGAGAAGCGTCGTCTTGCCGGCGCCGAGGTAGCCGGTGAGGACGGTGACGGGGATGCGGGCGGGAGTCTGGGTCATGGCCGCCTAGATAGGGGCGGCGATGCGCGGGAGCAAACGCCTGTTCAGGTCTCGAGGATCACGACGATGACGCCGAGCGCGATCAGGACGCCGCCGAGGATGGCCGAATCGTAGCGCACCAGCCTGTCGAGCCGCAGTCGCGCCACGCCCGCCCAGGCCAGGCTGATCAGTCCAACCATGCCCGCCAGCGTCCCGGCCAGGAACACCGCGCTCAGCAGGCTCAGTTGCGCCCAGCCCTGGGCGGCGTCGGTCAGATAGAAGGAGAGCAGCACCTCGCCCGGCGACAGCGCCAGCAGACCGACCAGGCCCAGGGTCGCGGCGCGGTCGGTGACGCGGGCCGGCGGCGGAGCGTCAGCTCCGAACCCTCCGGCCATCACGGTCGCTGTCCGCCGCTGCACGGCGCGAAGCAGATAGAAGCCGCCGAACCCGAACAGCACCGCCGCCGCGCCGTAGTGAAGCCAGCCCTGGGCGTGGCCGCCCATCATCTGGCCGGCGCCCCGCAGCAGCAGGCCGACGAGGGTGGTGAACAGGATGTGGCCCGTGGCGGCGACCGTCGCGACCGCCAGCACGCGCCGAAGCGCCCATCCCTGCGCACGCCCGACCAGCACGAACGGCAGCCAGTGGGTCGGGAACAGCGCGTGCAGCAGCGCCGAGCCGAAACCGAAGACGGCGAAGGACAGGAAGAGGGCGGAGGTCACGGACGATCTTTTGGCATGTTATACTGTAACGGTCGAGACCGATTTGCGGTCCCCGGGGCGGTCGCGGGGAAATCGCCATCCCGGCGTTGACTCATAAGCACCCGGCTGTATAAGTCCGGCCCCTCGCCCGCAGGTCCATCTTGCGGGCGCGTCCTATTTTGCGAACTCATAGAATTTCAAGGCGATAACCGATGTACGCGGTGATCAAGACAGGCGGCAAGCAATACCGGGTCCAGGCGGGCGACGTGCTTGTGGTCGAAAAGCTGGCTGGTGAACCCGGCGCGGACGTCGCTTTCGGCGAAGTCCTGATGCTCGGCGACGGCGACGCGATCACCGTGGGCGCTCCGCTCGTGGACGGCGCGACCGTCACGGCGACCCTGATCGAAACCCGCAAGGGTGAGAAGGTGAAGATCTTCAAGAAGATCCGCCGCCAGGGCTATCGCCGCACCCGTGGCCACCGCCAGACCGAGACGGTCCTGCGCGTGACCTCGGTTGAGGGCGCCGGCAAGACCGACAAGTGGGACGGCACGGTCGACCTGACCACCAAGGCCGAGCTGAACGCCCGCTCGCGCAATCTGAAGTTCGTCGCCCCCGTGGCCGCCGACGCCGCTCCGGCCGCCAAGGCCGCGCCGGTGAAGAAGGCCGCCGCGCCGAAGGCCGAAGCCGCCGCTGAAGCGCCGGCCAAGGCCGCGCCGAAGAAGGCTGCTGCTCCGAAGGCCGCCAAGGCCGACGACGCCGCCGCCCCCGCCAAGAAGGCAGCGCCGAAGAAGGCCGCCGCGAAGAAGGAAGCCGACGAAGCCTGAGGGCCTCGTCGCTTTAAGTAGGAGAGCACAATGGCTCACAAGAAATCTGGCGGTTCCTCGCGTAACGGTCGTGACTCGGCCGGCCGTCGTCTCGGCGTGAAGAAGTTCGGCGGCGAAAAGGTCGCGGCGGGCAACATCATCATCCGTCAGCGCGGCACCAAGTTCTGGCCGGGCGACAACGTCGGCATCGGCAAGGACCACACGCTGTTCGCCCTCGTGGCCGGCGCCGTGCGCTTCGTAACCAAGCGCAACAACCGCACCTACGCGACGGTCGTTCCGGCCGAGCTCCAGGCCGCCGAGTAGGCGATCCTGGACCTCCATCCGGATCGCCCGACACAGGCGATCCGGACATGAAATTCCCAAGCGGGGAGTCCGGACGCCGGGCTCCCCGTTTTGCTGTTTCAAGGCCTCCGCCCCCGTCCCGCCTCAAGCCGGGCGTCAATGAAAAGGGGGAAGGGCCGGGAGGAATATCCATGTGTGTCATCGACATTTCGCCGACGATCGAGACCCGCCGCATGACCCTGCGCGCGCCGGGCATGGCCGATGCGCCCCGGCTGGCGCGGCTGATGAACGACTACGACATCGCGAAAATGACCAGCCGCGTGCCCCATCCCTACGGCCAGGCCGACGCCGAGGATTTCGTCGCCCTCTGCCAGGGCGGCGATCCCCGCTCCGGGCGCAACTTCCTGCTCGACCTCGAGGACGAGGGCGTGGTCGGCGGCCTGGGCTTCTTCACCCCGCCGGACGGCCGGCTGGAGGTCGGCTACTGGATCGGTCGTGACTGGTGGGGCCGGGGCCTGGCGACCGAGGCGCTGTCGGGCGCCCTGGCCTGGGCCGGGCGCGACTGGCGCAGACGCTATGTCGTCGCCGGCCATTTCGCCGACAATCCGGCCTCGGGCCAGGTGCTGATCAAGGCCGGCTTCCTCTACACCGGCGAGGTCCGCGCCCTGCCCTCCCGCGCCCGCGGCGAGCCGGCGGACGCGCGGATGATGGTGTGGCTGGCCTAGGGCTGTTGCGCCGCGGCGATAGCGGCGTCGAGGGCGGGCAGGTCGATCGAGCCTGTCGGAGGGGTGCGGACCCGGACGCCGTTGACCTTGAAGGTCGGGGTGCCCTCCACGCCCTCTTCCGCCCTGGCGCGCTCGACGCGGGCGTCCATGGCGGCGAAGGCGGCGGTGTCGGCGAGGCAAGCCTCGACCTGCGGCTGGGTCAGGCCGGCCTTGGCCCCTTCCCGGAACAGGATGCGGCGCATGCCGGCGACGGTGCCGTCGCTGTAGATTTCCTGCTGGGAGGCGAACACGCCCTCGATCACCTTGAAGTAGCCCGGCTTGCCGGCGCAGCGCGCCACGACCGCCCCGGCCACGGCCACCTGGGCGGGCGCGGTGATGAACTCGCGATAGACGAACTGCACCTTGCCGGTGTCGATGTACTTGGCCTTGAAGGCCGGGAAGACGTCGTTGTGGAACCGGGCGCAGCTGGGGCAGGCCAGCGAGGCGTACTCGACCACCACCACCCTGGCCTGCGGATTGCCGAGCGTCATGTCGTCGGGCCACAGCGGCGGCCGCGCGCTCATCGACACGCTCGGCAGCAGCAGGAGGGCCGTCAGCCCGATCAGCAGTCTGGACGCGACACGCATGGACGTTCCCGTATTTGTCCCCCGGCGCCGACCGTTCTAGAGCGCGTTCCGATAAGTGGGAACCGGATATCGGATCAAACGCGCGACCACTGGAAAGCTGGAACGGCCGATTTGAGACCATCAGATCGGCCGTTCCAGGACGGAAACCGGAGGGCTGGATAGCCCCGGCGCCCTTCCCCGCGCGCGCGCCTTGCCTCATAAGGTCCCGATGAAATTTCTCGACCAGTGCAAGATCTACATCCGCTCCGGGAACGGGGGCGGCGGCGCCGTGTCCTTCCGGCGCGAGAAGTACATCGAGTACGGCGGCCCGGACGGCGGCGACGGCGGTCGCGGCGGCGACGTCTGGATCGAGGCCGTCGAAGGGCTGAACACCCTGATCGACTACCGCTACAGCCAGCACTTCAAGGCCGATACCGGCACCCACGGCATGGGCCGCAACCGCCACGGCGCGGCCGGCGCGGACGTCGTGCTGAAGGTGCCGGTCGGCACCCAGGTGCTGGAAGAGGACAAGGAAACCCTGATCGTCGACCTCGACCAGGCCGGCATGCGCGTGCTGCTGGCCAAGGGCGGCAACGGCGGCTGGGGCAACGACCGCTTCAAGGGCCCGGTGAACCAGGCGCCCAAGCACGCCAACCCCGGGCAGGAAGGCGAGGAGCGCTGGATCTGGCTGCGGCTGAAGCTGATCGCCGACGCCGGGCTGGTCGGCCTGCCCAACGCCGGCAAGTCGACTTTCCTGGCCGCTGTCAGCGCCGCCAAGCCGAAGATCGCCGACTATCCCTTCACGACCCTGGTGCCGAACCTGGGAATCGTCGACCTGTCGTCGGAAGAGCGGTTCGTCATCGCCGACATCCCCGGTCTGATCGAGGGCGCCTCCGAGGGCGCGGGCCTGGGCACCCGGTTCCTGGGCCACGTCGAGCGGGCCGGCGTGCTGATCCACCTGGTCGACGCCACCCAGGACGACGTCGTCGGCGCCTGGCGCACGGTCCGCACCGAGCTGGAAGCCTATGGCGAGGGCCTGGCCGACCGGGCCGAGATCCTGTGCCTGAACAAGATCGACGCCCTCGACGACGAGGAGCGCGCGGAGAAGGCCGCCGCTCTGGAGGCCGCCTGCGGCCGCCCGCCGCGCCTGATCTCCGGCGTGTCCGGCGAGGGGGTCCAGGATGCCTTGCGCGCCGCCTTCCAGGAGGTGCGCCGCCATCGTGACGCCGAAGCCGCCGCGTCCAGCCCGCCGGCCGGCGACGAGGCCGGCTGGTCGCCGGTCTGATCGCGAACAGGGAAACCAGACATGATCCTCCAGGCCATCCTGATCGCGATGCTGCTGACGCAGCCGGCCGCCGCGCCGGCTCCGGCGCCCGCCGAGACACCGCCGCCGGCCGCGGCGCCTGAACCCAGGCCGATGACCACCGATGAGGCCATTGCCCGGATCGACGCGCTGATGGCGGCCTGGAAGGGCAAGTCCGGTGAACGCCTGCGCGGTCGCCTCGGTCTCAGCGAATCCACCCGCGACGCCAGCGACGGCCAGGTCACCTTCTGGATCCGCCGCTCGGAGGCCACCGCCTGCGGCGTCAGCGAGGGCGGCGTGATCCGCTGCGGCGTCATCGGAGGATCCGTCTGCCGGCTGGCCGTCGCCTTCGACAAAGCCGGCAAGGTGACCAACTGGAAGGCCACCGGCGTGGGCGACGCCTGCGAGCCCTTCATCGACGAGATCGGCGCGCCCGGATGAGTCTCGACGGGTCGGACATAACCCGCGCCCGTCGTATCGTCGTCAAGGTCGGCTCCGCCCTCGTCGTCGACGCCCAGGCCGGCGTCCCGGACCGCGCCTGGCTGGCCGCCTTCGCCGCCGACGCGGCGCGCCTGGGCGCCCGGGGCCAGCAGGTGCTGGTGGTGTCCTCCGGCGCGGTGGCGCTGGGCCGCCGCCGCCTGGGCCTCTCGCGCCGCAAGCTCACCCTCCCGGAGAAACAGGCGGCCGCCGCCGCGGGCCAGTCGCTGCTGATGCGCGCCTGGGAGGAGGCCTTCGAGCCGCACGGGCTCGCCGTCGCCCAGGTGCTGATGACCCGTGACGACACCGAGGTCCGCCGCCGCTGGCTGAACGGCCGGGCGACGATCGAGACCCTGCTGTCGCTGGGCGTGGTTCCGGTGGTCAACGAGAACGACACCGTGGTCACCGAGGAGATCCGCTACGGCGACAACGACCGTCTGGCCGCCCGCGTGGCCCAGATGATCGCCGCCGACGCCCTGGTGCTGCTCAGCGATATTGACGGCCTCTACACCGCCGATCCGCGCCGGGACCCGTCCGCCACGCGGCTGGACCGGATAGGCGAGATCACAGCGGACATCGACGCCATGGCCGGCGGCGCCAACGCCGGGGCCGGGGTCGGCACCGGAGGGATGGCCACCAAGATCGCCGCCGCCCGCATCGCCCGGGCCGCCGGCTGCGCCACCATCATCACCCTGGGCCGCAGGCCGCAGCCGCTGAAGGCGATCGAGGACGGCGCGCCCACGACGGTCATCGAGGCATCGCTTAGCGCGGCGGCCGCCTACAAGGGCTGGATCGCCGGCTCGCTGGCGCCGCAGGGGGCGCTGGTCGTCGACGCCGGGGCCGCCGGGGCGCTCAGCAAGGGCAAGAGCCTTCTGGCCGCCGGTGTTCGCGCGGTCGAGGGCCGCTTCGGTAAGGGCGACGCGGTCACGGTCCGCGCCGAGGACGGCCGCGAACTGGGCCGGGGCCTGGTCCGCTACGACGCCGCCGACGCCGAGAAGATCCTCGGCCTGCGCAGCGACGCCATCGAGGCCGCGCTCGGCTACACCGCCGGGCCGATGATCCACGCCGACGACCTGGCGATGGCCTGACAGCCGGAAACGGGCTAAGGCTCATCCTGAGCATATCCGGGGACGGACGGACGATGGATGACGCGGGCGGTGGTCTGCAGGCGATGATGGCGGCGACGGGCCGGGCGGCCCGCGAGGGCGCGCGCGCGCTGCGCCTCAGCACCGCCGACCAGCGCACCGCCGCCATCACCGCCATGGCCGCCGCCATCCGCGCCGACGCGCAAGCCATCCTGGCCGCCAACCTCAAGGATCAGGCCCGCTCCCGCGAGGCCGGCCTGTCGGCGCCGATGATCGACCGCATGCTGCTCGACGCCGACCGGCTGGAGGGCGTCGCGCGGGCGGTCGAGACCGTGGCCGCCATCCCCGACCCCTTGGGCGCGGAGATCGCCCGCTGGACCAGGCCCAACGGCCTGGATATCGCCCGCGTTCGCACGCCCATCGGCGTCATCGCCATCATCTACGAGAGCCGGCCGAACGTCACCGCCGACGCCGCCGCCCTCTGCCTGCGCTCGGGCAACGCGGCCATCCTGCGCGGCGGGTCCGAATGCCTGCTGACCAACGCCGCGATCCACGCCAGCGTGGTGAGGGGGCTGGCCGCCGCCGGCCTGCCCGCCAGCTGTGTGCAGGTGGTGAAGACAGCCGACCGCGCCGCCGTGGGGGCTATCCTGTCGGGCCTCGACCGCACCATCGACCTGATCATCCCGCGCGGCGGCAAGAGCCTGGTCGCCCGGGTCCAGGCCGAGGCCCGCGCCCCGGTGCTGGGCCACCTCGAAGGTCTCAACCACGTCTTCGTCCATGAAGCCGCCGATGTGGCGAAGGCGCGGGACATCGTCCTCAACGCCAAGATGCGGCGCGTGTCGGTCTGCGGCGCCGCCGAGACCCTGCTGATCGACCGCGGGGCGGCCGAGCGGCTGCTGCCGCCCATCGCCGACGCCCTGATCCGCGCCGGCTGCGCGCTGCGCGGCGACGCCCCCTCGCGCGCCATCGAGCCGTCGATGACCGCCGCGACCGTCGAGGACTGGACGACCGAGTACCTCGCCCCGATCATCTCGGTCGCCGTGGTCGACGGGGTGGAGGGCGCGGCCGCCCACATCGCCGCCTTTGGCTCGGGCCACACCGACGCCATCGTCACGGAAGATCCCGCAGCCGCCGACTGCTTCATCGCCCTGGTCGATTCGGCCATCGTGCTGGTCAACGCCTCGACCCAGTTCGCCGACGGCGGCGAGTTCGGCTTCGGGGCCGAGATCGGCATCGCCACCGACAAGCTGCACGCCCGCGGCCCGGTCGGCGCCGAACAGCTGACCACCTTCAAATACGTCGTCCGGGGAACCGGGCAGACGCGGCCCTAGGCGTGGCGCCGGGATGAACCGTTGAGCCTGTCCCGACACAGCCCCTTCGGCGGCCCGGTTCGCGCCACGCTGCGGCGCGGCGCGGCCTCGCTGCGCACCGGCTTTCACCTGCAGCCGGGCATGCGGGTGGGCCTCTATGGCGGCTCTTTCAACCCGGCCCATGACGGCCACGCCCACGTCGCCGAGACGGCGCGCAAGCGGCTGGGGCTGGACCGGGTCATCTGGCTGGTCTCGCCGCAGAATCCGCTGAAGTCCTCGCGCGACACCGCCCCGTTGGCCGAGCGGATGGCCGGCGTCCGCCGACAGGCCCGCGACCGGGGCATGGTGGTCTCGGACGTCGAGACCCGCATGGGCTCGCAGTACACCATCGACACCGTCCGGGCCCTGAAGGCGCGGTATCCCGGTGTGAGTTTCGTCTGGATCATGGGCGCCGACAGCCTGGCCACCTTCCATCGCTGGAAGGGCTGGACCCAGATCATGCGCGAGGTTCCGGTGGCGGTGATCTCCCGCCCGTGGGCCAGCCTGAAGAGCCGTTTCTCGCCCACCGCCCGCCGCTTCGCCGACGCCCGGCGTCCTGCGGCGGAGGCGCCGCTGCTGGCCGACCAGCGCGCCCCGGCTTGGGTCTACCTGCACGGCCCGCTCAACTTCGCCTCCTCCACAGCTCTCCGCGAGGGGCGTCGGACGGGCGAGAAGTGATTCGCTGACGGCGGCCGACGGACGTGCTATGAGGTCTCGCTTGCGAGGCTAACAAGGAGCACTCCGCTGAACCGCGAGTTCGCGCCCGTGGCGCACGAAGCCCATCCCGGGGCTTCAACCGACGAACCCCGACAGATGGGATCGCTCGAAGACCTGATCATGGCCCGGCTTGACGACGACAAGGCCGAGGACATCGTTCTCATCGATCTGAAGGGCAAGAGCCCGATGGCCGACTCGATGATTGTCGCGTCGGGCCGTTCGCACCGTCACGTCGGCGCGCTGGCCGACCACATCCTGCGGGCGCTGAAGGAAACCGGCCACGGCAAGGCGCGGGTCGAGGGCCTGCCGCACTGCGACTGGGTCCTGATCGACGCCGGCGACGTGATCGTCCACCTGTTCCGCCCCGAGGTCCGGACCTTCTACAACATCGAGAAGATCTGGTCGGTCGACTCCGCGCACATCACCCCGGCGGCGAACTGAAGCCCTGCGTCCTTCGACACGCGCTTCGCGCTGCTCAGGATGACTAACTCTGTATAGTCATGGTGAGCAGCGGCCGCAGGCCGCGTGTCGAACCACGCAACGCGCCCGATGAAGATCACCCTCCTCACCGTCCATCGTCTCGGCCGGGCTCCAGAAGCCCTGCTGGCGAAGGACTATGCCGAACGCGCCACGGCCAGCGGGCGGGCGCTGGGCCTCGGCTCGGTCGAGATCGTCGAGGTCGAGGCGCGCAAGAGCGGCAAGGGCCCCGAGGCCGAGGTCATCCTGCCTCACCTCAAGGACGCCCATGTCGTCTGCTGCGACGAGCACGGGACCGTGCGGACCTCCCGCGATTTCGCCGGACGCATCGGCCGGCTGCGCGACGACGGCGTGCGGCGGCTGGTCTTCGTGATCGGCGGCGCCGACGGGCTGGATCCCTCGGTGCTGGCCGCCGCGAACGAGAAGGTCGCCTTCGGACCCCAGACCTGGCCCCACGCCCTGGCCAGGGCGATGCTGGCCGAGCAGGTCTACCGCGCCGTCACCATCCTGGGCGGATCGCCTTACCACCGCGACTGAGCTACAGCTTTCCCATGCGCCGCCGCCTGATCCTCCCCGCCGTTCTCGCCCTTGCGGGCGTCGCCGGGGGCAGCGTGGCGCAGGAGCCGGCCAGCGCGCCGTCACAGGCCATGGTCGCCGTCCAGTCCGGCTCGGTCACCGGCCGGATCGAGGCGCGGCGCCAGATCGAGGCCCTTCGCGGCGAGCTCAAGCGGCTGGCCTCGCGTCAGGCGCAGGATAGCCGCGACGTGGCCAGCGCCCGCATGCGGCTGCAGATGCTGAACGTCCGCGAGACCGCGCTGACCGCCGAGCTCGGCCGTGACCGCAACCGGCTGGCCCGCCTGCTCGGCGCCCTGCAGCTGTTCCGCCGCCAGCCGCCGCCGGCGTTGCTGGTGCGGCCGCAGGACGCCCGCGACGCGGTGCGCGCCGCCATCCTGATCCGCGCCATGACCCCGGCCCTGGAAGGCCGCGCCCGCGCCTATGCCGAGGAGGCGCGCGAGATCGCCGCCCTGCGCCGCCAGGCCGCCGCCGCAGACGCCGACCGCTTCACCGCCGAGAGCCTGGCCGCCCAGCATCGTGGCGATGTCGAACGGCTGCTGGTCGAGCAATCGGAGATCGAGAAGCGCTTCGCCGACGACGCGTTGCTGGCCGGACGGGACGCCGGCAGCCCCGGCCAGCTGGTCGACAGCTTCCCGCGCGTGACCGGCGGCGACAGCGGCCCCGGCGCCTTGCGGCGACCGGTCGAGGGCGAGGCGGCGCGGCGCTTCGGCGCGGCGCTGCCCGAGGGCGGCAAGTCCGAGGGGGTCGCGTTTGCCGCCCGGGCGGGCGCCGTGGTCTCCAGCCCCGCGCAAGGCGTGGTTGAATTCGCCGGGCCGGTCACCGGCTGGGGCGTCATCTTGATCTTGAGGACAGCGGGCGCCTACCATCTGGTGCTGGGCGGCATGAGCGAGGTGACGGTGGCGCCCGGACAATCGGTCGCGGCCGGAACACCGGTCGGCCGGCTCGCCGATGGGGGACGATCCGGATCGGAGCTCTATCTTGAGCTTCGTCGCTCGGGAACGCCGGTCGATCCGGCGCCCTGGCTGCCGGGCGGAAACCGGGCTTCGGCGGCGACGCCTTAATTTCGGCCCGGCCTCCGCGCGAGGTTGGCGTGGAACTTGTATCGATCACGGCGTGTAAGGCCGTTTAGGGAGCCCCGACGGGCGATGACGAAGAAGAACCTGCTGATCGGCGCTTGCGCCTTTGTCCTGGGCGCCGGCTCCATGGCCTATGTGAGCCAGACGGCCGAGGCCACCGCCAAGCCCAAGGGTCAGGCCTATCACATGCTCGAACTGTTCGGCGACGTGCTGGACAAGGTGGAGCGGCAGTACGTAGTGCCCGTCGACGAGAAGAAGCTGATCGAGGCCGCGATCGAGGGCATGGTCTCCTCGCTCGATCCCCACTCCTCCTACCTCGCTCCGGAGAGCTTCGAGGACATGCAGGAGTCGACCCGCGGCGAATACGGCGGGCTCGGCATCGAGATCACCAGCGAGGACGGGGTGGTCAAGATCATCGCCCCGATGGACGGCACGCCCGCCTCGCGCGCCGGCCTGCAGCCCGGCGACTACATCACCGGCGTCAACGGCGAGAGCGTCATCGGCCTGCCCAGCAACGACGCGGTCAAGCTGATGCGCGGCAAGCCGGGCGAGAAGGTCACCCTGACCATCGCCCGCGAGAAGACCGACCCCTTCGACGTCACGCTCGTGCGTGAGGTCATCAAGCCCAAGTCCGTCATCGCGCGGATGGAAGGCGACTACGGCTACGTGCGCCTGTCGGGCTTCAACGAGAAGGCCACCGACGAGGTCATCGCCGCCATCGAGAGCCTGAAGAAGCAGAACCCGCGGATGAAGGGCCTGGTCTTCGACCTGCGCAACAACCCGGGCGGCCTGCTCGACCAGGCGGTCGGCGTTTCGGACATCTTCCTGGACGGCGGCGAGGTGGTCAGCCAGCGCGGGCGTCAGCCGGACGACATCGAACGCTACCACGCCCGTCCCGGCGACATGCTGAACGGCCTGCCTGTGGTGGTGCTGGTCAACAGCGGCTCGGCCTCGGCGGCCGAGATCGTCGCCGGCGCCCTGCAGGACCGCAAGCGGGCCGAGGTCGTCGGCCTGACCAGCTTCGGCAAGGGCTCGGTGCAGCAGGTCATCCCGCTGAACGGCGGCGAGGACGGCGCCCTGAAGCTGACCACGGCGCGCTACTTCACGCCGTCGGGCAAGTCGATCCAGCGCACCGGCATCGAGCCGGACCTGGAAGTGGCCTCCAGCCGTGAGCAGGCGGAGCTGATCGCCACCCGCTCGATCCAGTACAGCGAGGCCATGCTGCGCAACGCCCTGGACGCCGAGGAGGGCAAGACCCGCCGCGGCGCCCACACCCCGGCCGAGGCGCCGCCGATGACCTTCAACGAGGAGGCCTGCAAGAAGGTCACCCTCGCCACCCTGACCATCGCCTGCGACTTCCAGCTGCAGCGGGCGATCGACGTGCTGCGCAACGGCTCGGTCTCGGCCACGCCCAAGCTGCCCAAGCCGCAGCCGCGCGTCGCCGTGGTCGACGGCAAGGTTCAGCCCAAGACCGAGACGAAATAGCGCTTCATTAACCATACCGGGGGAGGCTGGGGCGGGTTAGACTCCCCCCTGCTTCGCCATGTTCTCAAAAAAACCGCTCGCCAGACCTGCTGTCCAGTCCGCGCCGAGTCGTCTCGCGCGCGCGCAGGCGCTTGCGCTGACGGCGGCGCAGAATCCCTACATCTCGGCGGGCGGCGCGGGGCTGCTGTTCCTGACCACCCTGGCCGTGCTGATCATGATCACCGGTGATCCGAAGGCCGGCGCGCCGGTGGTGCGGATCTCGCTGGCCCAGGCCGCCGCCAGCGGCGTCGAGGTGCCCGGCTGGCGCGAGGCGCTGGCGCCGGAAACCGACGGCGAGGCCACGGTCAGCACCGGCTACTACTCCCTGTCCGAAGACCCGATGTCCTTCGCCGCGACCGGACCCATCGCCGGCTCGGCGGTCATCACCCTGCCCGGCGGCGGCGTGGCGGAAGGCGGCGGCGCGGGCAGCGCCCTGCCCATCGCCCCCCTTGTCGGCCTGACCGCGCCCGGCCCGGGCGGCGCGCCGCTGCCGGTCATCGGACCCACCGGCCAGACGCCGGCCGAGGCCTATGCCCGTCCGTTCACCCCCAACGGCAAGCCGCGCGTGGCGCTGGTGGTCGGGGGGCTTGGCCTCAACGCCGCGCTGACCCGCCGGGCGATCGAGACCTTGCCGCCCGAGGTCACCCTGTCGTTCGCGCCGTATGCGGAAGGACTCCAGGGCTGGATCGACATGGCGCGCGCCAACGGCCACGAGGTGCTGCTCGAGGCGCCGATGGAGCCGGCCGACTACCCGATGAACGATCCCGGTCCGATGACGCTGCTGGCCTCGAGCCAGCCGGCCGAGACGACGCGCAAGCTGGAGTGGCTGCTGTCGCGGGCCACCGGCTACTTTGGCGTCACCAACTATCTGGGCTCACGATTCATGGCCACGCCGGCGGCGATGAGCGGCTTTACCGGCGCCCTGCGTCAGCGTGGCCTGGCCTTTGTCGATGATGGCAGCGCCGGTCGGGCCGGCGGCCCGCTGCGGGCGTCGGCGGACCGCGTGGTCGACGACGACCTGTCGGCCGAGGCGATCAATCGGCAACTGGCGCTGCTCGAGGCCGCCGCCCGTTCAAAGGGGCAGGCGCTGGGGTCGGGATTCGCCTACCCGGTGACGGTCGACGAGGCCGCCCGCTGGGCCCAGGGCCTGCCTGATCGCGGCTTCCAGCTCGCGCCCGCCTCGGCTCTGGTAAAGAAGTGAACGATCCGTACCCGGACTATAGGCCCAACGTCGGCGTCGTGCTGTTCAGCGCCGAGGGCCTGGTCTGGCTCGGCCGCCGCGCGCGCACGCCCGAGCCGTGGAACTGGCAGTTTCCGCAGGGCGGCGCCGACGACGGCGAAGCGTTGCTGGACGCGGCGATCCGCGAGCTCGAGGAAGAAACCGGCGCCCGGTCGGCCGAGTACCTCGGCCGGACGGAGGGGTGGATCGTCTACGACTTTCCGCCGGAGGTCGCCGCCCGGGGCGGTCGCTGGCGCGGCCAGAAGCAGGTCTGGTTCGCGTTCCGGTTCACCGGCGAGGATTCCGAGTTCCGGCTGGACGGCCATCATCAGGTCGAGTTCGAGGCCTGGCGCTGGGCGCGGCTCGACGAGGCCCCCGAACTGATCGTACCTTTCAAGCGGGCGGCCTATGAGCAGGTCGCCGCGGCATTCAGGCGGTTCGCCGGGGCCTGAGGCGCGGGGATCGCGCTGTCGGACCGGAGCCGCATCTCATGGAGGCGACGATGTCCACGATCATCATGGTGCATGGCGTAGGCGGCACCGCCGATGCCTGGTCCCGGCTCGCGCCGGCGTTCCGCGACCTGGGGTGGAAGGTCGAGACTCCGACCCTGCGCCCGGACAAGCGTACGGCGGCCAACCCGCCGGCCGACCTGCACACCCTGCGGCTCAAGGACTACGTCGACGACATCGAGGCCCTGGCCCGCAAGGTCGAGGCGACCGACGGGGTCGCTCCGGTGCTGTTTGGACACTCGATGGGCGGGCTGATCGTCCAGAAGACCGCCGAGCGCGGCGCCGGCCGGGCTGCGGTGCTGCTGACCCCGGCCTCGCCGGCCGACGTTCACAGCGCCCCGTCGCTCGCCCAGGTCTTCACCTTCGCCAACGTCCTGTTCAGCGGGAAGATCGGGACCAGGGGCCACAAGATCTGGAAGACCGGCTTCTCCTGGGGGGTGCTCAATCGCGTGCCGGCCGCCAAGCACGAGGGCATCTTCGCCGGCACCGTCTATGACAGCGGCGGCGTCTACACCGACCTGGCCTATCCCGACCGCGACCCGAGCCGGACCGCCTTCATCGACGAGACGAAGATCACCATCCCGGTCCTGACCATCGGCGGCGGTAAGGACCGGGCGACCCCGATCGAAGGCGTCCGCAAGGTTGGCCAGAAGTACGGCCGGATCGGCGGCGACTATCGCGAGTACGCCGACAACGCGCACTGGATCGTCGACGAACCCGGCACCGACCAGGTCATCGCCGACATCTCCGTCTGGCTGGCCGCCAAGGGCGTCACCGCCGCGCAGGCGGCCCCTGTCACAAAGCCTGCGGCCAAGGCTCCCGCCAGGGCCGCGAAGACGGCGGATCCCGCCAGGCCGGCGGCGAAGGCCCCACCCAAGGCCGCGACGAAAGCCGTCGCCGCGAAACCCGCGCCCGCCAAGCCTGCCCCGGCGAAGCCGGCGTCCTCCGCCAAAACGGCGACAAAGGCCACGTCCGGGGCCAAGACGGGCGCCGCGCCCAGGCCCGCAACCAAAGCGGCGCCGGCGGCCAAAACACCTGTTCGGAAGCCCAAATCCAAGTAAGGTTCGAGCGGAACGGACAAGGCGGCGCCAAGGAGCGCCGCCGCCGTATCGAGCAAGGGGAATCATGCCCGCACCCGTCGTCATGGTGCACGGCGCCTTCTGTGGCGGCTGGGTTTTCGAGCGCTTTCGCGAACCGTTCGAGGCGGCGGGTCACGTTGTCCTGACGCCCGACCTGCGCGGCCACGCGCCGGGGAGCGGGTCGACCGCCGGCGTCGGCATGCGCGACTACGCCGGCGACGTCGCTGCGCTTTGCAAGGCCCTGCCCGAGCCGCCGATCCTGATCGGACATTCCATGGGCGGCCTGGTCGCCCAGCTGGCCGCCGCCCAGGCGCCGCTGCACTCGCTGATCCTGCTGGCGCCGTCGCCGCCCTGGGGCGTCAGCGGCAGCAGCATGGAGGAGGCGGTCAGCGCGATGAGCCTCTACGCGCTCGGCCCGTTCTGGCTGCAGTCCATCGACCCCGACTACGCGCTGGCCAAGCGTTTCAGCCTCGACCGCATGACGCGCGACGAGCGACGCGGCGTATTCGCCCGCATGGTGCCCGAGAGCGGCCTGGCCCTGTGGCAGACGCTGAACTGGTGGCTGGACCCGTTCATGACCACTTCGGTCGGCCGCGTCGCCGCGCCGTCGCTGGTCGTGGCCGGCGGCAAGGACGTCATCCATCCGCCCGCCACCGCCCGCCAGACGGCCCAGCGGCTGGGGGCCCGGTTCGAGACCCTGCCGGCCATGAGCCACTGGATCCCAGGCGAGCCAGGCTGGGACGCCGCCGCAGCCCTGTGCCTGGACTGGCTGGCCGGTCGCGGCCAGGCGGCCGCCTAGGCAGCGTCCTGACAAGTTTATCGGACGGGTTTGCTGGCCTCTGTTACAGCAGTGGGAGGGTGGCGGCGTCGCCCCCCGCGCGTGGAGACCTCAGCTGATGACCCCTGACGAGGCCGCGCAAAAGCTCTCCGAAGGCCAGCTCGAGGCGCTGCGCAATCTCGAGCGCAAGCACGCCGGCGCCGACGTCGACTGGATTCGCATTTCCGACGCTGTTTCGCTGACCGAGCTGGGCCTCGCCCTGCGCAGCCGCGAGGGCTGGGTGATCACGCCGGCCGGGCTGCAGATGCTCGACGCCCTGTCGCCCGACGGCCCGCCTCGCGTCGATCCCGACGCCCCGGTGCCGATCCGCTAGGTGGAGGCGCCCGGTGGCGAGAACAGCTTCAGGCCCAGAATCCCCGCCACGATCAGGCACAGGCAGACCAATCGCGCCGCCGTCGCCGGTTCCTTGAGCACCAGAATGCCGAACAACGCGGTGCCGACCGCGCCGATGCCGGTCCAGACCGCATAGGCCGTGCCGAGCGGAAGGGTCTTCAGCGCCCAGCCGAGCAGCGCCATCGACAGCACCAGGCTGACGCCGGTGCCGACGCTCGGCCAGAGGCGGGTGAACCCCTCGGTGTATTTGAGTCCTACCGCCCAGCCGATCTCGAACAGACCGGCGACGAACAGGATGACCCAGGCCATGACCACACTCCCGTGGTGATGACAGGGCCGTCCCCGTCGGGAAGGAAGACGCCGGCCGGGTCGTCCCGGCCGGCCTGGTGGGCCTTACTGGCCCGGAGTCTTGTAGAGGCTGTAGAGCAGTTCTGCCCGGTCGGCCTTGCTCGACAGCGGCGCGCCGTTGGGCTTGCGCACCGTCACCAGCACGACCGCCTCAAGCTCGGTCTCGCCGCGCATTTCCCACGAACGGGTCGTGCGATCCATGTCGGTCAGGATCTGGTCGTTGCGATACAGATCCCAGCCCTTACCCATGGCCCAGTTGTGGATGTCCACGATCACCGGGGTGATGCCGTTGACCGGGTGGTCCAGGGTCACGCTGCAGACCTGCGGATTGGTGCCCGGGGGAAGGATCGAGATCTGGTAGCCCTTGGCGTACTGCTTGGTCCACACGTCGCGGCGCAGCTTGAAGCCGGCGGCGGTCGCCAGGGCCTTCATGTCGCCGCCACGGACGCTTTCGGCGCAGATGCGCGTCAGCACGTCGAGCACGGCCAGCGAGGTGACGTCAGTGGGGACCGCCGGCGACGCCGGGACGGGCTCGGCGGCCGGGGCCGGGGCCGGGAGATCCTGAGCCACGGCGACCGTGGCGAAGACCGCCGCGGCGGCAAGACCCAGAAGCGCGGGGTTACGCATGTTCATCACATCCCTAATGCTGTCGGGCGGCACTAAAGACCGCCCGGGGTTCCCTCGCAAGTCGTTCTTAACGCGGCTTTACGGCAGGATGAGGTCAGGCCGAGGCTTCGACCGCGTGTTCGGCAAGGATGGTCAGGCCTTGGGCATTGACGTCGGCGAAGCCGCCGTGGATCTGGAAGACCCGCGTCTGCGAGCCGTTCACCACCGTCACCGCGCCTTCGCGCAGCGCGGTCATGAACGGCGCGTGGCCGGCCAGCACGCCGAAGTCGCCCTCGGCGCCGGGGGCGTCGACACAGTCGACCTCCCCCGAGAACACC